>NZ_RBRE01000096.1 GCF_003700275.1 Pseudomonas cichorii
CCTCAATCTTTCTCAACCTGCCCCAGCAGGTGTCCAGTGTGCTGCCTCAACTCACCGAGCTGTCGCTGATCAATCAGGGAATTTTTCTCGATCAGGCGCAGATGGATCACCTTCGCGCGATGCCTGAGCTGAGGAGGTTGAACCTGAGCGGCAATCGGCTGGTCAGCGTACTGCCCATGGATCTGGGCTGGCTGCATCTCGATCGACTGATACTGGAGCGAGTCGGCATGCATCGCTGGCCTTCATGGCTGACGGACATGATCCCGAATAATATTCGTGAGCTGTCGGTGGCCCACAACAACCTGACCGAACTGCCGAGCTGGATCCTCGACAACCCGAAAAA
>NZ_RBRE01000031.1 GCF_003700275.1 Pseudomonas cichorii
CCCAATACCGTGCAAAGTTTTACCAGGGCGCTGGTCGAGTTGTCTCTTAATGCCACGCCTGAGCAGCTTCAGGTGTTGAGTCAGTGGCAGGATTATGTACAGCATTTAAGTGAGCGATTAGGTGTATGACGCTTCGGTATGAAATTTCCTGATTAATAAAAAACGCCAGCAAGCTGGCGTTTTTTTATCGGGTGCAGAAACGGTGCGACCCTATGAAGCTTAGCCCAGCAGAGTGGCCCAGCTTTCAACCTCGTCACCGCCCCACTTGGCTTTCCACTCTTTCAGAGTCTTGTGGTTGCCACCTTTGGTTTCGATGACTTCGCCATTGTGCGGGTTTTTGTATTGCTTGACTTTGCGTGCACGCTTGGTGCCGGTAGTTTTCACAGCGCCACGTGGAGCTTTAACTTTGGATTCTGGATCCAGCAGAGCAATGATGTCACGCAGCGATTTCTGATATTCGCCCATCAGGGTGCGCAGTTTGCCTTCAAATTCCAGCTCGGTTTGCAGTTTGTCGTCTTGCGACAGGTTTTTCAAACGGGCTTGCAGTTCTTTGATGGCTTCTTCTGTGGCGCGGTATTCGTTGATCAAGGACATGAGGGGGACCTTATGTTGTGATGGGTTTCAGGGTTACAGTCACGCAATAATAGTCAGAGTAATTGAGCAAGTAAACATTAAATAAAAAGTTTTATTGGTTTGTTCAGGATATACCACGCTGTCTACAGATTCATGGAACTAGCGAAGGGCTGTCGATCTCCAAAGAACCCTTTCCTTTAAAGGCTTGCTAAGTAGAGGTTTATTTGAGGCCTGAACGGTAAAAAATGGATGCTGGCAAGGTGCAATCTCTGGCCGCTGGATTTCTTCAGGTGCAGGCAAAGGGAATACTGCAGTTTTGCCGCGCAGTCGCTAGAATAGCGCCTTTGCGAAGTTCTGGAGTTTCCCTAAATGCGCACTTTTCGTCTGGTGATTGCTTGCCCGGACCGTGTTGGCATCGTTGCCAAAGTCAGTAACTTTCTGGCTGCCCATAATGGCTGGATTACCGAAGCGAGCCACCATTCGGACAATCTCAGTGGCTGGTTTTTCATGCGCCACGAGATTCGTGCCGATACATTGCCCTTTGACCTCGATGGTTTTCGCGAGGCCTTTACGCCGATTGCCGAAGAGTTTTCGATGGACTGGCGTATCACCGACTCCGCGCAGAAGAAGCGTGTGGTGCTGATGGCCAGCCGTGAATCGCATTGTCTGGCCGACCTGCTGCACCGCTGGCACAGCGATGAACTCGATTGCGACATCGCCTGCGTGATCTCCAATCACCAGGACCTGCGCAGCATGGTCGAGTGGCACGATATTCCTTATTACCATGTTCCGGTCGATCCAAAGGACAAGCAGCCGGCCTTTGCCGAAGTCTCGCGTCTGGTCGGTCATCATCAGGCTGACGTCGTGGTGCTGGCGCGCTACATGCAGATCCTGCCGCCGCAACTGTGCCGCGAATATGCCCATCAGGTCATCAACATTCACCACAGCTTCCTGCCATCGTTCGTCGGCGCCAAGCCTTACCACCAGGCATCGCTGCGCGGCGTGAAGTTGATTGGTGCTACTTGCCACTACGTCACCGAAGAACTCGATGCCGGCCCTATCATCGAGCAGGACGTGGTGCGTGTCAGCCACCGCGACAGCATCGAAAACATGGTGCGTTTCGGTCGTGATGTGGAAAAAATGGTCCTGGCCCGTGGCCTGCGCGCGCACCTGGAAGACCGGGTACTGGTGCATGACAACAAGACCGTGGTTTTTGATTGATAAAGCTCTGCCTTCGCGAATGAATTCGCTCCCACACAATCTGTAGGAGCGGTTTAACCGCGAAGGTTGTCAGACGTACCGGCCTTTTCATGAGTGAATTCACTTCTACACTGATGAGTTCATTCATGATCAAGAGCCGAGGTATCCATGAGCGATCCATTCGACAAGGCCACTTCTACTGCCCCTCCCACTCTGGGCGAGGGGTGTCTGAGCCGTTATGACCCCGAAGCACTGACCCCCGAAAATGGCGCCGACTTCAGCGCAGCGGCCGGTCTGTGGCGTCAATTGCAGCAAGATCAACCTTCCGAGCCCGACAGCGACGCTTGAGCCTGCAGCCAGGCGATTTTAGTCATGGGCTGGCGACCTTCCTTCAGCAGGCATTCGAGGGTTTCGAGCCAGTAGTCGCGGGAGAATCGATGGCGCATGTCCACCGGGTGTACGCCCAGGCGAATAGTCGATGCTTCCTGTAATCGAGCCCTGTGCAGTTCGCTGATTATTTTCGACACACCCCGTCGCCAGGGGCTTCGTGCGCTCCAGACCAGCCCGGGAGCATCGACCTGGATAAAGTCCGGCAATCGATACAGGTGCTGCGAACTACTGGTGTAAGTCAGTGGCAACTGGCGCAGTGCTTCGCGGGTACCCTGGCTCATCAGCCAGGCCGGTGCCACAAAGCCATGAAGCGGCCAGGCATGGCGCCTGAACAATTCGATGCCGGCCTCCAGGCGCGCCAGTGCCTGTTGCCGGTTCAGGGTGTAGAACTCACCTTCCCAGGTAAAGATTCGGCGCATGAAATACTCATGCAGTGAACGAGGGGGAGGGCCATCGTCGTAATGGCTATAGCCATGCAAGGCCAGTTCGTCACCGCGTTCCAGCCTGCTGTGCAGCAGCTTGCGAAAGAGTGGGTCGTTGTCCAGCGGATTACGCTTGTGGAAGTCAGGCACGACCAGCCAGGTCATGGGGATCTTCCCCAGTGCATCCACTGCTGCCACGAATGGCTGATAGTCCGCCTGGCTTTGCGGGCTGACATCGTGCAAGACCAGCAGGACACTGCGCGGCTGCTGGAAATCCGGTGTATCAGCCATGGGCGAGCGCTGGCAGGCGACAGCCGAGAACGGCTTGATAATGTTCGAGCAGGCCGCTGATCACCTTATCCCAACTGTAGTGCTCTTCGACGTAGCGCCGGGCCGCTCGACCTTTTTGCTTCGAGTCACCTCTGAACAGCTCGCGTACCGAGTTCGCCATCGCCTGAGGATTGTTCGCCTGGCACAACAGGCCGCACTCGGGTTGCACTATTTCCGTGAAAGCCCCGGCTGCGACGGCAACCACCGGAATACCGCTGGCCATGGCTTCGAGAATCACCAGGCCGAAGGTTTCCTGATCGCCTGCATGCAGCAGTGCATCGGCACTGGCCAGCAGTTGTGCAAGCAGAGCGGTTTTACAGAAATGCCCGATGACCGACACATTATCCGGCACCTGGCTTGGCATATGTGAACCCACCAGCAGCAGGTGATAGTCCGGCCCGAGTTTCTTCATGCATTCGAGCAATACCGGCAACTTTTTTTCTTTTGAGCCGCGACCGGCAAATATCAGCAGATGCGTGTGTTGCTGCAAACCGAGTTCGATTCTTATATTCGGGTTACGGTGGCGAGGGTCGAATGTCAGTAGATCGACTCCCAACGGCTGGGTATAAACATTTTCCACACCCATGGCGATCAACTTGTCGGCCATTACCTGGCTGGGCGCCAATACCCGATCAAAGTTGCCGTATAACTTGCTGATGTAGGTTTCGACACTGGTGCCCATCCAGTGGCCCATGCGATTGCTGACCAGCAGTGGCAGGTCCGAATGATAAAAACCGATGATTGGTACTGCCAGTTGCCGTCTTGCCTCGATGGCTGCCCAGGCGGTCAGGTAAGCGTCGCCCACTTCTATCAGGTCCGGCTGCAGGCTCTGCAATGCATTGCGCCAGGGCGAGACCCGCAGCGGGAAACGATAGCCGTTGCTGAACGGCAGCGTCGGAGCCGCGACTTTATAAATGCCGTCGTTATGGCTGGAACAGGCGCCGGGAATCAGCAGGCTGTGGCGGACATCCGGGTAGTGTGCGAGGCGAGAGTGCTTGGCATCAAGGTAAGTGCGTACTCCACCGCTGGCGGGGGCATAGAGCATGGTCATGTCGGCGATATGCACGGTTGGCACTCCTGCAATCAATGGCAGTCTCTCCTTGACCTCTGACAGGAATAGATGTTCGCGGGTAAATCTGGCCGCCCGGCGGGAGGTTGGCGGCAAACTGGGCAATACTGAGCGTTCAATAAGAGGCGGCTGGCTGCCGGTCAGCTTTGAATGATGTACATGAGAAGGTGATGAAATGCCCGATTCTCAGCAAATTGCATTAGGTGCCGACCTCGGTGGGCAACCGGTCTTTCAGGCCTTGCGCTTGACCAACCGTCACGGCCTGGTGGCCGGTGCAACCGGGACCGGCAAGACTGTCACCCTGCAGCGGCTGGCCGAAGCTTTCAGCGATGCGGGGGTTGCGGTTTTCGCCGCCGATATCAAGGGCGATCTCTGTGGTCTGGGGGCGGCCGGCAACCCGCAGGGCAAGATTGCCGAACGGATCGCCGGTATGCCGTGGCTCAATCATCAGCCGCAGGCGTATCCGGTAACCCTGTGGGATATCGATGGCAAGTCCGGCCATCCCCTGCGCACCACCTTGAGCGAAATGGGGCCGCTGTTGCTCGGCAACCTGCTTGAACTGAGCGACAGCCAGCAATCGGCACTGTATGCGGCCTTCAAGGTGGCTGACCGAGAAGGCCTTTTGCTGCTGGATATCAAGGACCTCAAGGCGCTGCTCAATCACTTGCGCGATAACCCGCAATTGCTGGGTGAAGATGCCGCATTGATGACAACCGGTTCCAGCCAGGCCTTGCAGCGACGTCTTGCCGTTCTGGAGCAGCAGGGCGCAGAAGCCTTGTTTGGCGAACCGGCGCTGCAACTGGAAGATATTCTGCAGCCCGCCAGCGACGGCAAAGGGCGCATTCATTTGCTCGATGCCAGCCGACTGGTGCATGAGGCGCCGAAAGTCTACGCCACTTTCCTGTTGTGGCTGTTGGCGGAATTATTCGAGCAATTACCGGAGCGCGGTGATGCGGACAAGCCGCTGCTGGCGCTGTTCTTCGATGAGGCGCACCTGTTGTTTGCCGATACGCCCAAGGCCTTGCAGGAGCGGCTTGAACAGGTGGTGCGGCTGATTCGTTCCAAGGGTGTCGGGGTGTATTTCGTCACTCAATCGCCGGGTGATCTGCCGGACGACATTCTCGCGCAACTGGGGCTGCGTATTCAGCACGGGCTGCGGGCGTTTACGGCAAGGGAGCAGAAGTCGCTGCGAGCGGTGGCCGATGGCTTCAGGCCCAACCCTGAATTCGATGCGCTGAGTGTGCTGACCGAACTGGGAATTGGCGAAGCACTGGTGGGCACCTTGCAGGACAAGGGCACTCCAGCCATGGTCCAGCGGGTGCTGATTGCTCCTCCCAAGTCGCGTATCGGGCCGTTGAGCGAGGCCGAGCGCGCCGGTCTGATCGCCCGGTCGCCGCTGGCGGGGCGTTACGACAAACCGATTGATCGCGAATCAGCCTACGAAATATTGCTGGCCCGCAAGGCGAACGTTACGCAGCAGAGCGAGGCGCCCGCTGCAAACCCGCAGGAGTCGGAAAGTTTCGGGGATAAAGCCGGTGAGTTTCTGGGCAGTCTGGCAGGTCAGGCGGTAAAAAATGCCATGCGTCAGGCTGCAACCCAATTGGGGAGAGAATTGGTGCGGGGTTTGATGGGGTCGTTGCTGGGAGGCAAGAAGCGTCGCTAAAGGCAGGAGGCGGTGCGGGACACCGCCTCCTGTTGCGCCGGATCAGGACAGCGCTTTGGACGCCAGCCAGAACAGGCAGGCCGACAGCGCGACGGTAGCGGGAAGGGTCAGAACCCAGGCCAGCAGAATCGTGCGTACGGTGCCACCTTGCAGGCCACTGCGGTTGGCAACCATGGTTCCGGCTACACCCGACGACAGAATGTGGGTGGTCGAAACCGGCAGGCTGAAGATGTTCGCCATACCGATGGCGCAGGCGGTGGTGATCTGCGCAGACATGCCTTGAGCGTAGGTCATGCCTTGCTTGCCGATCTTCTCGCCAATGGTCAGAACCACACGTTTCCAGCCGACCATGGTGCCGATACCCAGCGCCAGTGCAACCGCCAGGATTACCCAGAACGGCGCGTATTCGGTGGTGCCGGTCAGGTCCTTGCGCAGTTTTTCCAGATCGGATTTCTCACGTGAGCCCAGGTTCGGCAGCTTGCCGACCTTGCGTGCAGTGTCATCCAGGCACAGCAGGTAGCGACGTACTTCGATGCGCTGCTCGGAAGACAGCCCACGATAGTCTGTCACGCCTTTGAGTGTATCGAGCAGTGCGTCGATGGTCGGCTCGGTCTGCTCGGGGTTGCAGGCGGAGCTGGACGGCAGGTCGCCCTTGAGCGATTTGCCCATGGCCAGGTATTCGCCCAGCGTGCTGCTGTTGCGCTGATAGAACTGGCTCAGGTGCAGGGTTGCATCCCGGGTGCGCTCAATCTGGTAGGTCGTGCTGTTGAGGTCCAGTACGAACTGGCTTGGCACGATACCGATCAGCACCAGCATGATCAGGCCGATGCCTTTCTGGCCATCGTTGGAGCCGTGTACAAAGCTCACGGCCATGGCCGAGATGACCAGTACCAGACGGTTCCAGAACGGCGGGTGCTTCTTGTCGTCGATCTTGCGACGCTGTTCTGGCGTCTTGTGCATCTTGGACAGTGGGCGCCACCATTTCAGTGCGAGAAGCACCAGGGCAGCAGCCACGAAACCAGCCAGCGGCGAGAACACCAGCGATGCGCCGATATCGATCGCTTTCTGCCAGTTCACGCCGTCGCTCAACGGGATACCGTTGATCAGGGCGTTGGCCAGGCCTACGCCGAGGATCGAGCCGATCAGCGTGTGCGAACTCGAAGCCGGGATACCGAAGTACCAGGTGCCCAGGTTCCAGGTGATCGCTGCGGCAAGCAGCGAGAACACCATTGCCAGTCCGTGCCCTGTGTTGACGTTGATCAGCAGTTCCACCGGAAGCAGGTGGACGATGGCATAGGCCACGCCGACACCGCCCAGCAGGACGCCGAGGAAGTTGAAGACACCCGAAAAGAATACGGCCAGATGAGGCGGCATTGCCTTGGTGTAAATGACTGTCGCCACCGCGTTGGCGGTGTCATGAAAGCCGTTGATGAACTCGAACGTTAGGACGAATGCCAGGGCGAGCAATAGGCTTACTATCACCCAGGCATCTAGCCCGCTGAATAAATCGATCATGTAGGTTTTCTGACCCGGTCTGAAGGGGGCGCGATTATGACAGAAAAAATACGGATCGACTTGCCAGCCGCTGATTGGTATTGCTCAAAGTCAAAAAAAAGACATGACGCAGAAGCCCCGATGATCGCTCAACGGGTCGATGAAGCCTGTGTGGCGGGCATTCGCAGGGCCGATACAAACGGTTGAAGTTCGTTCAGGCCCCGGTGTTGTCAGGGCTCTTCTTTCAGGTCCTGTTCCATTTTCTGCAACTCTTGTTTGAACGCCTGATCCAGAATACTGGCTCTTTTGCGCCAAGGCTTGCGTTCCGGCTCGGGCTGCGCGGCATAGGTGGTGATTTCCCCGCCGTAGACATCCTTGTAACGTTGCTCCTGGCGCTCAAGTTCCGCGCGCAGTTCATCTTTAGTCACTGAGTTACCTGATCTAAGTCAAATTGAATCTGGTGTTAACGCAGAGCGCTGCAAGAGTGTTCTCTGCTTGTGGCCTGACCGGCGTCAAACATTCATGGCTGTCTGGCCATGCAGGGCTGCCGGCATTTTCACAAGGCCTTGAACACGTTGCTGCTCGCGGCTACGGGCACCAGGAAAACAGCTGTCGTAGCGACATTCGTTTTTCGGTTCTGTTAATGGTTAACGTTGACTGGTCCCTGCACCGAAATTAACTGCATGTTGCGCAGATGGGCAAGGCACTGCCAGTCAAGTGATCGATACTATCTCCAAGAAGTTCAGTCCCGTCAACTATAGGCGGGGTCCGGTTGCCAGGAGATTTCATGAATATTGTTTTTTTTGTGAGACTCTTCCGAAGTTTTGGTCAGTAATGAATATGACAGAACTTTCATCGAAGAAAGTCCAAGGTGCCAGGACAAAATAATGGCGACAAAATTCAAATGAAAAACTAAAGAGGCGATGAGTCAGGTAATCGTGAGGGGTGCGTCAGAATGTCGCAGTCTGGATCGCTCTAATGAAAACGGCCTTGCTTCGTGGGCAAGGCCGCTGCCTTGGACTTCTTAGTGGGTACCTGACCAGGATTTCCAAGAAGTCACTTCATGGCAGAGGTAAAGGTATAAGTATATTTGCGATGGGTCAATTGCGATTATCGGCCATTGGTTCGATAATCGCACAATCCGGGTTTCCCAGAACCCCTTGAAAAGGGGCTGAAGCCAGCGGTTTACAAGGCCTGAGAGCGGTTACAGAGGTGTCGGCAATGAATGATGAACTGCGTAATTCTTTTGCATCGCTGGCGCCGCCTATCGTGGCGTCGCCTGCAAAACGTATCCAGGCGCTGACCGGTGACCCTGATTTCATGACTTCGCTGGCGCGTGGTCTGGCCGTGATTCATGCCTTTCAGGAGCGCAAGCGACACCTGACCATTGCCCAGATCAGCCACCGCACGGAAATTCCTCGTGCGGCGGTTCGTCGTTGTCTGCACACGCTTATCAAACTCGGTTATGCGACGACGGACGGTCGTACCTATTCGCTGTTGCCCAAGGTGTTGACCTTGGGCCATGCCTATCTGTCTTCGACGCCGCTGGCGGTTTCTTCGCAGCCTTATCTGGACCGCATGAGCGATATGCTGCATGAGGCTTGCAACATGGCCACCCTCGAAGGCGACGACATTCTTTATATCGCCCGCTCGGCAACCACTCAGCGACTGATTTCCGTCGATCTTTCCGTCGGTGGTCGGCTGCCAGCCTATTGCACGTCCATGGGGCGTATTCTGTTGGCGGCACTGGACGATGTTTCGTTGCGTGAATATCTCGATCATGTGGACTTGCAGCCCAAGACCAGCCGCACCATTCGTAGCCCCGAAGCGCTGCTCGAATGCCTGCAACTGGTTCGCCAGCAAGGCTGGTGCATTGTCGATCAGGAACTGGAGCAGGGGCTGCGCTCCATAGCCGTGCCGGTCTACGACGCATCGGGTCAGGTACTGGCAGCGCTGAATGTCAGCACCAGTGCCGGGCGGGTCGCGCGGAGCGAACTGGAGCAACGTTTTCTGCCGATCATGCTCGATGCGAGTCGGGATTTGAGCACGCAACTGTTTACCTGATCAGGCCGGTTATTCCGGCTTGATGGTTTCGTTTTAATGCGTTCGATTATCGAACGCTTAGTCGATTATCGGATTGTTTGCTGCTGTGCTCAGGCATAACCTCGTTTTCATTGCGGCGCCCTTCGCGCCGATCATTGAACGTGATGTCGGGTTCGGGAGCACTTCATGGCTGAAATACTTTCTCTACGCGATGCAGTGAAGCAACTGGTCAACGATGGCGATACCGTTGCGCTGGAAGGCTTCACGCATCTGATTCCAACGGCCGCCGGTCATGAAATCATTCGTCAGGGCAAAAAGGACCTGACGCTGGTGCGCATGACGCCGGATCTGATCTACGACCAGTTGATCGGTGCCGGTTGTGCGAAACGGCTGATTTTTTCGTGGGGCGGTAATCCCGGTGTCGGCTCCTTGCACCGTTTGCGCGATGCGGTCGAAAAACAGTGGCCGCATGCGCTGGAAATCGAAGAGCACAGCCATGCCGATCTGGCCAACGCCTATGTAGCTGGCGCCTCAGGCCTGCCGTTCGCGGTGCTGCGCGCCTATGCCGGTTCCGATCTGCCGAAGGTCAACCCGCTGATCAAGACCGTAACCTGCCCGTTCACCGGTGAAGTGCTGGCCGCTGTGCCGTCGGTGCGCCCGGATGTCACGGTGATCCATGCCCAGAAAGCCGACCGCAAGGGCAACGTGCTGCTGTGGGGCATTCTCGGTGCACAGAAGGAAGCGGCTCTGGCTGCCAAACGCTGCATCGTTACGGTCGAAGAAATCGTCGATGACCTCAACGCGCCGATGAACTCCTGTGTATTGCCCACCTGGGCCTTGAGTGCCGTGTGCCTGGTGCCCGGCGGCGCTCACCCGTCCTACGCGCATGGCTACTACGAGCGCGACAATCCGTTCTATCAAGCCTGGGACCCGATTGCCCGCGACCGCGACAGCTTCACCGCCTGGATTGCCGAATACATTCATGGCACGGCGAATTTCAGTGAGTTCCAGAGCAAGTTGGCCAGCGCTGCGGAGGCAAAATAATGACTTACACCACCAGTGAAATGATGACCATCGCTGCCGCCCGTCGCTTGCGTAACGGTGCAGTCTGTTTCGTCGGCATCGGTTTGCCTTCCAAGGCCGCGAATCTGGCCCGCCTGACCTCTTCGCCGGATGTCGTGCTGATTTACGAGTCGGGTCCGATTGGTGCCAAGCCGACGGTGCTGCCGCTGTCGATTGGCGATGGTGAGCTGGCGGAAACGGCCGACACTGTGGTCGCCACCAGCGAAATCTTCCGCTACTGGCTGCAGGGCGGACGGGTTGACGTGGGCTTCCTCGGAGCTGCGCAGGTCGACCGTTTTGGCAATATCAACACCACGGTGGTGGGTGATTACCACAACCCGAAAGTGCGTTTGCCGGGTGCCGGTGGCGCGCCGGAAATTGCCGGTTCTGCCAAGTCGGTGCTGATCATTCTCAAGCAATCGGCCCGCTCGTTCGTCAACAAGCTCGATTTTGTCACCTCCGTCGGCCACGGCGAAGGTGGCGACTCGCGCAAGCGTCTTGGCCTGCCGGGCGCGGGGCCGGTAGGGATCATTACCGACCTGTGCATCATGGAGCCGGAAGCCGGCACCAACGAGTTCGTGGTCACCACCTTGCATCCGGGGGTTACCCGTGAGCAGGTGATCGCGGCTACCGGCTGGGAAATCCGTTTTGCCGAGGATGTCGTCTTCTCGGCAGAACCGACCGACATCGAACTCAACGCCTTGCGGGAGCTGGAAGCCCGTACCGCAGCGGCTCACGGTCAGGTAGCAGGAGAAGCGTGATGCGCGAGGTCTTTATCTGTGATGCGATTCGTACCCCCATCGGACGTTTTGGGGGTGGCCTGTCCGCGGTGCGCGCCGACGATCTGGCGGCCGTGCCGATCAAGGCCCTGATGGAGCGTAACCCGTCGGTCAACTGGGACGAAGTCGACGAGGTGTTTCTCGGCTGCGCCAACCAGGCTGGCGAAGATAACCGTAACGTTGCGCGCATGGCTGCTCTGCTGGCGGGCCTGTCGCCGAGCATCCCGGGCGTGACCCTCAATCGTTTGTGCGCTTCGGGCATGGACGCCATCGGTACTGCTTTCCGGGCCATTGCCGCTGGCGAAATGGAGCTGGCGATTGCCGGTGGTGTCGAGTCGATGTCGCGCGCGCCGTTTGTCATGGGCAAGGCCGATGCCGGATTCTCGCGCAACATGAAGCTGGAAGACACCACCATCGGCTGGCGCTTCGTCAACCCGGCGATGAAAGCGTTGTACGGTGTCGATTCGATGCCGGAAACCGCCGATAACGTGGCGGATGATTTCAAGATTTCTCGAGCCGATCAGGACGCTTTCGCCCTGCGCAGCCAGCAACGCACTGCCGTTGCCCAGGCTGCGGGCTTTTTCGGGGAAGAGATCGTGCCGGTGCGGGTGGCGCACAAGAAGGGCGAAACCATCGTCGATCAGGACGAACATCCACGTGCGGATACCAGCCTGGAAACCCTCGGCAAACTCAAGCCGGTCAATGGCCCGCAAAAGACCGTTACTGCGGGCAACGCCTCGGGCGTCAACGACGGCGCGGCGGCCTTGATCCTGGCTTCGGCTGAAGCAGTCAGGAAACACGGCCTGACCCCAAGGGCACGGATTCTGGGCATGGCCAGTGCCGGTGTTGCACCGCGGGTGATGGGTATCGGGCCGGTGCCTGCGGTGCGCAAACTGGTCGAGCGTCTGGGCCTGGCGGTTTCCGATTTCGATGTCATCGAACTCAACGAAGCCTTCGCCAGTCAGGGGCTGGCGGTCCTGCGTGAGCTGGGACTTGCCGACGATGCAGCGCAGGTCAACCCCAACGGCGGCGCCATCGCGCTGGGGCATCCGCTGGGCATGAGTGGTGCGCGGCTGGTGCTGACGGCTTTGCACCAACTGGAAAAGACCGGTGGCAGCAAGGGTCTGGCGACCATGTGTGTGGGAGTAGGGCAGGGCCTGGCGCTGGCGATTGAGCGCGTGTAGCGAATTCATTCGCGAACAATCGCCAATTCCGTCGCGGGCAAGCCCCACCCACAATGTTGTTCAATCTGTGGGAAGGCGCTTGCTTGCGACAGCGGTATTCTGTAGTGGTCAACTTTTT
>NZ_RBRE01000083.1 GCF_003700275.1 Pseudomonas cichorii
AAACAGCGAGCCTTAATAGCAAAAGTTAGCCAACGCACGAGAGAGTTCATATTAAGCAAACTAAACTACCACCCCGAGCACTACACTTTAATTATCAAGATGCATAGCGCTTTCTGGAATCCACCCTCATACCGTTCAAAATATCTTCCAGAACAAAAATTATATATAAAATCAGTTACAATAAGCCTTTCCACATTATCACTCTAAAAAGCTACAACGCCTGTTATTTTATTGTACACACAGGCTCACTGATCGCTCCATCCTTAATTTTAAACTTACATACACCAACCTGTTCTTTATCTTGACTTAGAGAAAGAAGTTTTAAGGTGAGATCCAGCTCGTCACTTGAAAAGTCTCCTTTTTCCAACCATACCTCAGTATAATCCGAAGTAAAATTTCTTCCTGATAGACTACAAAACTCCTTGGTGTCATTCGCAATGCCGTCTCCACCAGGCTGAGTATCTGGACACTCACACACGGACTGCCTAGCACTTGATAGTAACGGATCAGTTTTCCAGAAATCAAAGCGGTGTCAGCTTTGCATATATTTACAATGACTCTTTATTATTTTGCGCAAATGCATAACCTGAAAGAAAAAACCAAACATATTATAAACCTCACTATTCACTCCTATTAAATTACTGTAGTACATGGCCCCTAGCTCTAAATCAATAGCCCGTCGATCTGAAGCTCCTAAATCACTGATGACACATCAACCCACTTTATCAAATAGTTCTCACTCTTCATTTTGTACGATGCCTTTAAAAAACCAGCTTTATAGTCTAAAATTTCTGAAATAACACAGCATGGGGAAGAATTAATTTTTACAGGTTACGGCCGCTTGAGCACAGGTACAAATTGGAAATACATTAAACCCTCTCACTCTTCACTCATTTTTAAATTATCAAAAAGAGAGCAGAGCTATTTCTGCTCCCATTATTTCCTGCTATAACAAAATCACTTACTACTGCCCCCTTCGGACCTAGATAAATATTTATTTGCGGCTTTAGGTGTCAAATAATTTTGCGCTTTCAAATTAAATATTAAAGCAGGAGTAACGCAACCAGGCGCTAACACCCACTCATCCGGAATATCTTTCTCTAACGCCTCAGAGATCTTAGTTAATGAATCCCCGCCTTGATCAGCCACACAGTTACCATAAATATTGCCAAATAATTTCTCAGCATTATCATTATTTTCTAAAAGTGACTGATAACTTAATGAGGCCATTGGAAGAGCTGGACGTTGATAAAACGTCCCTGACAAGGAAATTTTATCAGCAGAAGCAATAGCCTCCTCTCTTGAGAAGAAGAACTGACCGTCTTTAAAGCTACCTATAATGTTTCTATCGTAACAAACACCTTTAGAAGGACTGCAAAAACGATACCGGAGCGAGATATTACGATCAACAACTGAAAGTCCTTGAAAGATTTCTAGCCCTCCACTATTTTTTATAGTTTTGGGAACCAAGGTTTCATTCTTTAAAATTTCCTTACCTTTGGAAATCACACTAAAAGTATAAAACTCGCGACCTTCATCCGTAAGTTTTATCTGATCTACGCCCCCACCACCTGTCACATCCTGATTTATTATTACATATTCTGCAGCGTGAGCCCCACACACAGAAAAACTAAAAAATGCCACTATCATTTTTTTATTGAAATATTTTTTCATTTGTCCAAATCCTAGTAAATTGGGCTCGTCTATCGCCATAGCTATCGGTATGGCGGTTAATTTTAGCGGTAATAGCATTAACAAACTCCGCGGCCTCACCCTTATCGGCTATTTCGTAAAGCTTGTTTTTTAGCCAGAAAAAAACAGCTGATCTAGCAGCATATTTTGGCTCTTCAAGCAGATCTGGGTTGCTTACAAAATCAGTATTTTCTCCCGGCCAAATCTCAGGATAAAGACTTGTAAACTGGGTGTAATTATATCGCCCAGTCAGTTGCTTGAGTCCACGCCCTCTGTACTTCCAACCATCCCCACTTGCAATATTACCGTTACCTAAATCAGTAACACCTGAAACTCCGTTATATGCCCTATTGGCAATTTCCACTTGATTGGCAGATTGTATACCAGGCTTATATCCGTACAAATCTGCCTCTTCAGGTCGAGCACTGAAATAGGAAAACTTTGTCAATTTTTCAGGTCGATAGCTTAACGATTCGACAAGAGCATATCCATCACCAACTTCAATTCGTACTTGTGCAAAAAAATGACTCAGCCTAAGAGGAGTATCCAGCTTATATTCTGCCAATCTCGGATTAAGCTCATCTACCAACTGTTGTAATTTAGAGCTATCCCCTGTAGTAAATACCTTTTTCAGCATTGCTAGAGTTAACTTCACACCTACTCCAGCCATTAAATTACATACAAAGCTAATAGGATGAAAATGCTTAACTACTCCTCCCCCATCTCCAATTTTCGCATTGCCAGTCAGGTCATCCCAAAAAATCAATTTATCAATTCTTTCTTTTTCGTGCTTCAATACAGCAGGAGAGTCTTCTAACAACTCACTCAAACGAGACCACTTAGGAGCATCTGATTTCGACTTCCATTCCGTTGGATGATCTGCAATCAATTTCGACCAATGTTCTCTGAACTCCAAATTCTTCAAGGCGATAGGAAGGTCTTCCGCCGTTACCTTGCCGTCGTTATTTCCAAGTTTATCCAAATCGCTATAGATTGCCTTAAAAAAATCAGGCATATCATCAATATCCAAAAACCCGTCAGATGTTTGATTGGTTTCTTTTACGATCTTAAACCCCAACAACTCCCAGTCATGCTGACTTATAAGCTTTGCTGACTCTTTCTTCAGCAAACCCGTTTTACTTTCTCCATTATCGACAACAGTAATTTCATACCAATCAACGGCATCCTTAAAAGCCACCGCTTTTCTTAATTCAACAAAATGCTCCTTGGACAACACCACTGTATCTGTTTGCGGGGCTTTTTTGCTCAATATAGTAGCCGCCGGCAAATGAATATATTGTTTACCGTCTTTCAACCCAGCTTGATTTTTTAGAAAAATCTCAACCTCAGAATCTGCTGAAAATATCTCAACATGAACCTGATATTTGCTCGAAACACCGCCATTAGGCCCAGAAATATTCTCATTAAGCCCAAGATAACCTATTGGATCTCCAGCCTTGATTGCCGTGCCCATAGGAACGACTTCATCAAATACTGAAGGTATAAGATCTTGCCATTTAACAAATAGATTGGGAGAGACATCCTCTACGCACGCCCAGAAGGAGGAAGGTACAGGAACAGTGTGCTCTTTCAGCCCCGTAACGGGACCTGAAGTGCTGGGCACAAATGTGCACTCTGCCATGCGCAGGGTTTTATCTCCCAGTCTGAGATTGAGAACTTTACCGCTGTCAAACTCAATCGTACTGTTTGTGCATAAAACCAGGGCTTTGGTCGCTCCTTGAGCCGTAGGGGCGCTGATCGGTACTCCGGACTCGGCACCCTGAGTCAGGGATGCCGGGGGCTGACGAAGGGTGAGGCCGCTTCCTGCGACGACTGCTCTCACCTTGCCTTTCCAGTAACCTGGCCGGGTTCTTTCTGGAGGAACGACTGCATTCCAGCTAGGGGCACCGCCAGTTCTAGGATATGGCGCACCATTCTGTTTGTAGGCAAACCAGAACTCTTGCCCTTCGGTACGACCACCGACAGCACCTTTTATCAGCTTACCTTTGGCATGAATCTGGTCGGCATGCTCTTCCAGGATCTCAATTTCAGCGCCTGCTGAAATAGCGCCGTACTCCACGCAGTTTGGAGCATCCTTGATGTCACTTCGCGCCTTGAAGCCACTTGCGATCATGCTGATACGTGGTGCTGGTATTTCATCCGGTGATGCAGCATACCGATCATACGGCAGCAGGTGCATATACAAGCTGTAGAAGTTGAGCTTGTTCTGCTTGCCTTTATTAGGCCCCTCATCCGGGTTTGGAGGGGATTTGTATTCGTGCCGCACCAGGCAGAAGGAGTTGGAATACTTCAGCTTCTTTTCGTTATCGCCAAACGTGGATTCCAGATAATCCTGATTCAGGCGATACGCGACCACCTCACCATCGGCCATGCAGCGGATGGGCTCGTTCGACACGCACTGTGGTGCGCTTTTGTCAGAAATATGGATACCGCCGTGCCAGAACTTGTTGCTGCCCAGAAGATAGTGACCGGAAGCTTCACCTTCCAGCGCCTTGTAGATTTCGTCCGCATCAGTGAACTGCTTACCGTCCGCCTTGCGGAACGGGTACTGGAAGTTCAACAAGGGAGCAGGCCCGGCAGGTGCTGGAGTCGGCGCTGGTGCTGGGGCCGGAGCAGGTGCTGGCGTGCCCCCTGTTCTGAACTCTTCCTTTGCTCTCAGGAATTTCGTCGGGACTGGCCAATAGTAACTAAGAGGCGGTCTTGGACCAAAAACCGCAGTAGCATTACCACTACTCTGGGCGCCGAAAAAGTGTCCAGCCTGGGTCACAGGGTTATAGTCTTCAACAATACCGGTATGAAATAGCGCTGCACCACCACGAACAGGAGCTATGTTGATCCAGAGCGCAATATCGCCCTTTTTCACATCCTGCGGTAAAACGGTCGTGTAATAGGTCGAGTTATTCATCACTCGAGTATCTTCATACGGAATACTGTAACCAGCGCCTGTCAGCAGCAGGTTGACCATATGAGAACAATCAATCGCCTTTTTCCCCTGAAAGAGGGTGGAGCCATTGCCACCCATCTTATAAATATAATCGCCGCCGGTGTATCTGCTTTTTAAATCAAGTGGTTCTGTCATTTCTACATCCTGCGAATTAATAGCAATGGCTGGCTGTTGTGCGGTCAGCCGCCTGCGCCTTCAGACGTTGCACATTAGTAGCGGCGGTTTGATTACCTTTATCGGCGGCTAGACGATAACAAGCCATCGCTCTAGGTACGTCTTTAGTCCCCAATTTCCCTTCTTCAAAGACATAACCCAGGTAATTGATCGAATCGACAGAACCCATGGATGCAGCTCGAACAAGCTCCTTTTCTGCCAGATCGGGATGTTGGCATACACCGTTGGCTGCAATGTCATTGCCGTAGCAGTAAAACGTCGACAGGCTCGCAGCCCCATCGGCAAGGGTCGTTGCAGCCGCTTTTAAAAGCGCCTCGACCTTTGCGGTCTCCAACTGCGGAGCCATGCCCGAAAGACTCAAACTTGCAGCATCTAGGCTGGCTTCAGGATCACCCGAAGCGGCAGCGCATAGATAGTTTTCCAGGGTGGCTTCAAACAATTCGGCAGTAAGCGGGTACTGCTCTGCCCCTGCGAGCCCGGAGTAAGCCTCAGCACGTTGATAGCAGTAATTTTCAGTACGACTCATGCCTGCTTTTTTTTCGGCTGAGAGGTTATTTTCACTGATCGACCAGTCTTCCATTCCCCCAAGCACCCAGCACGCCTGGCGAGTAAAGTTGAAGATTTTGATATGGCTGTTACCGGCACGCTTATCAATGACATTGACGTGGGTGTCGTCCACGCTCTCAATGACAACGCCTTCAGTTTTATCCGAAGCCATCGGTGCCATCAGAGGAAAAGCCAGGTCTGTACTCTTCACCTGAATAGTCTGAGGCTCAAATTGATCAGGCTGTGCCGCAGGTTTCAGAACCAAAGTCGTTACCGTACTTGCCGTGAAGCGCTGCTGCACTTGCGGAGCAGTAGAAAACGCCGTGAGGAAGGTGGTGAACTCCTCGGATGGGCACTCATATGCACTGGCGGTGCCATGAAAAAGGCTGAGTCCTGACGCTGCAAAAAACATTGCAGCCAGTAGGCGTCTTTTCTTCAACACACGATTCATATCAATCACTCGGAAAACACAAAAAAAGCCTTCGGCTTAACTTTCTCAGGCGGTGTATTCACCGGCGCCTGATCCATCAGACTCCCCGCCTTGTCCTTGTCCGCCGCACCCGGCAGCGTCGGCGGCTTGATGCCGATGCCGGTTCCGCTACCTGCCGAACCTCCGGCGTTCACCTTGACCACCGGGCCGATCATCGTGATGCCGCCGGCATCCAGCTTGACGAAGCTGCCAGCCGCTTTCATGGTCAGTTCCATTCCGGCTTCGATGACGATCTTGTCGCCCGCCTTGAGGTGGATTTCGTTGCCTGCCGAGGTGAGCAGCGCGGTGCCCAGCCTGACGTGCTGGTTCTGGCCGACGGTCAGGTGATCTTCCAGTTTCACTTCGGTCTTGCGGTCGGCGAAGGTGATGCGGTGTTCTTCGGCCTTGAGTTCGGTGTAGGTATTCTTCTCTACCGTGTCGTGACGTTCGTTGCCGATACGGATTTTCTGGTCATGTTCGATGTTTTCATCCCAGTCGCGCTGGGCGTGGATGAAGATCTGTTCTGCGCCTTTCTTGTCTTCGATGCGCAGTTCGTTGTAGCCGCCGCCCCCCGGGGAACTGAGGGTCTTGAATACGGTGCGGGTCTTGTTGGCCGGCAGCGCGTAGGGAACCTGGTTTTCCTTGTGGTACAGGCAGCCGCTGACCATTGGCTGGTCGGGATCGCCTTCAAAGAAGCTCACCAGCACTTCCATGCCGATGCGCGGGATGGCGATGGCGCCGTAGCCGTCGCCAGCCCAGCCAGAGGAGACGCGCAGCCAGCAACTGGTCTTGTCGTCGGCCAGGCCTTCGCGGTCCCAGTGGAATTGCACTTTCACCCGGCCGTACTGGTCGCAGTGAATCTCTTCGCCTTTGGGACCGGTGACCATTGCAGTCTGGCTACCGAGCACGCGGGGTTTGCTGTGCTCCAGCGCCGGGCGGTAGAAGACGTTCCACGGCGTGGCGAGGAAGCGGTTGCGGTAACCCTGGTGGAAGTCGTCCTTGTTGTCGGTAGTGTCGCTGGTCACCGACTCTTCGAGTACTTGCGGCTGTTTGCCTTCGTGGAAGATTTCCGTCAGCAGCCACAGGTCGTTCCACTCGGTACGCGGATGCTCGGAGATTTCCAGAAAGTGGCCGCTGTTGAGGGTAGTCTGGTCGCCCCAGCCTTCGACTTGCTGATAGTCGGCACGGTGGCGTTCCAGTGCGCGCTGGCTGAGAAACTTGCCGCGGGCGCGATCCAGGAAGCGGCCTGGATAGTCGTAGTCTTCCAGATCCGGTTCGCTGCTTTCGTCGGCTGGCTTGTAGGCGGCTTCGAGTTGCAGGTTAGGCTTTTCAAAGTCGTAGTCGCGCCGGGTGACGCGGCTGGTACGGGTTTCCAGGCGCAGCTTGAAGCCCTTGATGACCGGCTCGTCGGCGACCATGCCGCTGCCCTGCACGTAGGCCGTGGGCTGGCCGAGCTTGGGGAAGACGGTCTGGTCGTCGCCAAACACCAACAGGTGAGCGTCTTCACTGTGCTGGAAGTGGTAGTGAATACCCTCTTCCTCGCACAGGCGCTGGACAAAGTGCAGGTCGGTTTCGTCGTACTGCACGCAGTACTCACGATCCGGGCATGGCTGGCTGAGCTGGAAGCTGTAGCCGTTGCTCTTGATACCGTGCTCTTCGAGGATCAACGCGATGATTTTCGGCGCCGACATCTGCTGGTAGATGCGCTGGTTGGTGCGGTGATGCAGGTACTGCAACTGCGGCACCAGCGACACGGTATAGCGACTCAAACGCTTGCCGGCATCGCCCTGGGCGACGAGGTAAATCTGCCCGTGGATGCCGCTGCCCTGTGGATCGAACGCCAGGAACGCCTGCTTGTGCAGGAGCTGCTCCAGGTCCAGATCAGGGTTTTCGCTGACCAGTTCCAGGTCGAAACGATAGGGCTGGCTGATGCCTTCGGTACCCGTGAACGCCAACACTTGCAGATCGCCCGTGTAGTCCTGGACGGTCAGGCTGAAGTGCGTTTCGTTAGAAGGGTTGAACATTGTTTGCTCCCTGTTCGGTAGTCATCCGTTACGCCCCTGCCTCAAGCGTTGCAGCCAGGACGAAGTGGTGGCAAAAGTGTCACGCAATTGTCGGGCGGTGATCGCTCGATCTCCGACCTCGAAAGCCAGCGCGGCGCGCAAGGCGGGCCAGCAGTGTTTCGGTAAATTCCGCGGAGCTTGCAGCTCACGCTCAAGACGCTCATCGCGGGCCTGGGTCGAGGGCAGGCGGCGGAACGGATGTTTGCCTCCCGCCAGCTCATAGATCACACAGGCCACGCCATAGACATCGGCACTGGCCGACAGCGGCTGGCCTTCCAGCAGTTCCGGGGCGGCATAGCCTGGGGTCCAGGCGTTGAAACGGGCGCGGCTCAGGTGCGGCAGGCCGGTGAGAATGCCCTCTTCTGCCTGACCAAGGCCAAAGTCGAACAGGCGCACGCCGTCTTCGCTGAGCATCACGTTGCTCGGTTTCATATCACCATGCAGCACGCCGCGAGCATGGGCGTAGGCCAGTGCGTCGAGCAGCGGCAGCACGATGTCGCGCAATTCTTTCCACGGCAGGCCCAGAGGCCGCTCGCAGAGCAGTTTGTCCAGCGTCAGGCCACGCATGAGTTCCATGGTGATGAAGGCCCGCTGGCAATCGGTGTCCACGTCAAAGCTGTGCAAGCGCAGCACGTTGTCGTGGCGCAGGCGTCGGGTCAGGGCGAACTCGCTGTAGAGCAAGGCACTGGCATCCGGCGACTCGGCAAATTCTTCGCTGAGGATTTTCAGCGCAATGTAAGGATCGGGATCGCCGAACTGTTCGCTCAGCAAGTCCCGTGCACGGTAGACCAAGCCCATGCCACCGGCACCGAGCAGACGCTCGATGCGGTAACGGCCTGCCAGCACTTCGGGCATTTCACCGATGCTGGCCCTGGTCGGCGCCAGCGCGGCTTCAGCCTTGTGCGACTTGGCAAACGCAAAGTAGGTCAGGTTGTTGTCCTGCTCTTCGTTCACCAGCAGGTCGTCGATCGGTCGCACGAATTCAGTCATTGGCGGATTACCACGGCAGTCAGGTTATCCCGGGCCGAACCACGCAGCGCGCCATCGAACAGACGCTCCAGTGCAACCTGCGGTGCACTCAGGCTCAAGGCATTGCCGAGTGCGTCGCTGCTCAGGCCTTGATACAAGCCATCGCTGCACAGCAGGAATGCATCGCCGGGGTACACCTCAAGCTCCAGCACATCCAGGGTCAACTGCTCGGCAGCGCCGATGGCGCGTGTCAGGGCATGCGAACCGGGATGGGCCTTGGCCTGCTCAACGCTCATCTGTTGTTCGTCGATCAGTTGCTGTTGCAGCGAATGGTCCTTGGACAGCTGATACAAACGCTGGCCGCGCCACAGGTAGCAACGGCTGTCGCCCGCCCAGATACAGGCGGCACGATTGCCTTCCATCAGCAGCGCCACCACGGTACTGCCCATGATGCTGTCGTGGTGCCCGGCAGTGACGGTCAACTCCTGGCCCAGGCGGCGGTTGAGCCAGTGCAGGCACTGACGAATGCCTTTGAGGCGTTCGTCGAAATCATCCTGCGCCGGCAGTTCCGCCAGGCTGGCGACGATCAACTGACTGGCGATATCGCCACCCTGATGACCGCCCATACCGTCCGCGACCACCCACAGCCCATGCTGTGGGGAGTCCAGAAAAGCATCCTCGTTGCGCGCCCGAACCTTGCCGGCATCGGTACGCGCAGCGCTGCGCCAGGGACTGGCTACCAGCATCAGAGTTGCACCGGCATGCGGAAGGAGCGCAGCACGCTCATGTCGAACGGGTTCGGCGTGCGCTGGCTGGTCAGCAAGTAGTTGGCGCGCAGGCCACCCACGTCAGCCTTGAGCACCAGTACATCGCGACCTGTCAGGTATTCGGTCTGCATCAGGTCGAACAGACGGAACAACGACCATGGGCCAGTGTTTTTCTCGATGCCCAGCGGACGACCGGCCATGCGGTCGAGGACCAGGCTGGTGCGACCGTCTTCGGCATCGGTCGGCCACTTGAACGACACCGGCACGATCGGGCCATGACGGTATTCGATGGTCTTGTCGCCCAGCTTGAACTCGGAGCGGCTGACCGCCGGATCGAGCGTGTATGGCTCCAGCTTGAACTGCACTTGCGGCTCGGCCGGGTTATCGGCGAAGAAGCTCTTGCGGATCACCAGCGCGGAGGCCATCTGGTCGAGGTAGACCTTGGATACCGGCAGGCTGTGGCCATCGATGCTGCGCATGCGGTAGCTGCCCGGATCGCCACTGACGAATGGACGCATGTAGTTGTCGAAGAAACGGTCGGCGATGCCCTGAGCCTTGAAGAACTCGCGGAAGTCACTGATCGCCACGTCGCTCGGGCTGTGGGCGTTGAACGGATAGCGCTTGTTGATCGCATTGCCGTAGAAGCTGTACAGCTCGTTCTGGTAGCGCTGGTTCAGGTACTGATAGGCATCGCCGAGCACCAGGCGCCAGCTGTCTTCAGCCAGCACGTTGAACCACACGCCCACCGGACGCGGCAGACGGCCGGATGCGGTGCGCAAGTTGCTCAGCGCATCGCGCTGGCCGCTCATGCGGGTCTTGGCCATTTCAAACGCGGCTTGCTCCGGCGCGCTGGCACGCGCCAGGCTGGCCATCTGCATTTGCAGCTCGTTGAGAGCGGTCAGGGCCGGGGTCAGCTCGGCAGTCGGACCGTTATTGTCATCCAGCAAGCGGTGCAACGGCTCGAAGCGGCTTTGCAGGGATTTCCTCGCGGTGTCCGGCAACTGTTTCGCCAGGGCGTCAGACGCCTTGCCTGCAGCACCAGCCGCCAGTTTGCCGAGATTGCCGCCCTTGTCTGCCAGTTGCCCGGCAGCATCGGCGGCCTGCTCGGCAGTGTCAGCGACTACCGGGAAGCGAGTGTTCTCACGCACTTCCACCAACAGTTGCAGAACCGGCGAGTTGGCCGAAATCAGGCCAGCCAGTTGCGCCGCGCCTTCGCCAAAATCGTTGATTGCCGGCAGCTCGACCTGACCTACCGCTTCACTCCAGTAGTTGGCGTAGTCACGGAAATACAATTGCTCCAGTTCCACCATCAGGCGACGCAAATCCATACCGCTCAGGCCAGTGCCTTCGCCCAGGACCCAGTTGTCGTTGAGGATATTGCTGACCAGCATCGAACCCTGCACCGAGAAGTACTGCTGATAACCCTGCTGGGTGTAGAACCCGGGAATCACATAGTCGGTGCCGACAAACAGCGAGCCCTGTGGGCCGAGGTGCTGGCTCAAGCGGTATTCCGGCAGATTACGGGCCTGCTCGCGCAGCATCCGGTAAACCACGTTGGCCAGCGACTCGCTGCGCAGGATCTGCCGCGCCTGAGCCACCAACTGATCGTTGAGCGGATAGACGAACGGCTGCTTGAGCAGGCGCTCGAAGTGGCTGTTCAAACCGTTCTGCACAGCGGTGTTGCCGGTATAGCGCTGCGACCATTCGGTAGCGACCCAGTCCTTGAGCCATGGCGCGTCACGGCGCTCCTTCATGTTCAGCATCAGGTACGCGCGCAGGCTGTTGAGCAGGCGCTCGCGGTCCTTGGTGTTGGCACGAATCTGCCCTTCCAGCAGGCTTGCAACCCGCGGCAGCAACTGTCCTTCAAGCTCGCGCTCGTAAGCCTCTGCAACCACCGGATTGACGTCTTCGCCCTGATACAGACCGACACGCTCGTGATAGCCGACGTCGCCTTTGTGCGGGAAGACCTGAGTCGCCGCGTAGCTGGTGTCGAGGATCTTGAGCGCCGCCATGGAGTCATCGCGAGCGGTCAGGGCGGAGCGCTGCTGGGTCCAGTTATGGGCCAGGTTGCGCAGGTTTTCCAGGCGTTCGTAGTTGGCCGAGAAACCACCGGCCCACAACACGCCGAACAGCGCCAGCGCTGCCAGTGCGCCGACATACAGGGCACGCTGGCCCCAATGGATGCGGCTACGCTCGCGCTTGTCCAGACCGGCCAGATCGGCCTCGGGGAAGATGACCCGGCTGAGCAAGTGGTGAATGAAGCGCGAACGGCCACTGCGCAGGGTCGGCAACATGCCGGAACTCATGCCCAGGTTGGCGCCGATGCCAGCAGTGCTGGCGTCCATTTCTTCAGTCAGGTGCGGTGCGCTGGTCAGGTAGAAACCGCGCAACTGGCTGACACGCTGATAGCGGTTGCCGGTGAACGCCATGTCGACGAACAGGCACAGACGCTCGCCGATCTGCCCCAGTTGATGCGGGAAGTCGAGAATGCGACCACGGCGCTGAGTGTCGCGCTCCTGGTGCATGCGCATGATCACCTGGCTGTTGAGGCGACGCAGAAGCTCTTCAAACTCGCTGCGCAGCACGGCCACATCGGTGCCGCTCTGCTCTTTGCGGAAGCTGGTGCCGAGCACCTGATCGCTTTCCTCGCGGGTCAGTTGATCAAAGAACTCGTCGAAGCCCAACAGGCTGTCAGCCTTGCTCAGGACCAGATAAACCGGCACGTCGACATGCAGTTTCTGATGCACATCCTGCAGGCGCGCACGCACCTGACGGGCCAGGGTTTCGAGGTGCTGTTCACTGCCGCCCACCAGGGTTTCCACCGGAATGGTCACCAGCACGCCGTTCAACGGGCGATTGCGGCGACGCTTGCGCAGCAGGTCGAGCAAGGTGCTCCAGGCACTGCCGTCGACTTCCGCATCCGGCTGGGTCAGGTAACGGCCAGCGGTGTCGATCAGGACGCCGTGGTCGGCGAAGTACCAGTCGCAATGGCGGGTGCCGAGGGTGTCGCGGGTCAGTTTGCGTTCGATCTTGTTGATCGGAAACTCAAGGCCCGAGAAATCCAGCAGGCTGGTCTTGCCACTGCCCTGCGGACCGATCAGCAGGTACCACGGCAAGTCACTGCGCCAGCGCTCGCTACGGCCGCGATACAGGCTCGACGTCTTCAGGGTTTTCAGTGCGTCCTTGAAACGCGTCTTCAACTCTTTCTGTTCTTCGTCGATCTGCTCTTCGCGGCGGATACGTTCCTGGCCGTCTTCGCTATCTTCGATGGCTTTCTTGCGCACACCGGCGCGCCAGCTGACGAAAACCATCGTCAGGCCCCAGATCAGGAACAGCACGCTGATGGTCAGCAAGCGCGAGGTCGAGCTTTCCCAGAACTTGTAATCATCTACCGCCAGCAACGGCCCGACGAACCACACCAGCAGTGCCAAAAACAGCACCAACAGCAGTGTCCAGACCCAGGTCTTGAGCAGGAATGCCCCGACTTTCTTGAAAAAATTCTTCATCATACGTCCCTGTTCACGGCTGCGACTGCAGCTGGACCGCGGCTGGGTCAAACGGTTGATAAGGTTGCAGAACGGTTTCGCGTTGCTCGCCAAGTACCCAGGCAAAGCCGGAGTACATCACCACCAGGCAGACGAGGGTAAACAACACCACCATCCACGTCGGCACGATGCGCACCAGGCTGCGGCGCTGATCGTTCAGGCCTTCCCAGTGCGGCGACAGCTCACGTGGCACGTCGCCGCGCAATTGACGGATCTGGCGATACAAGGCATCGCGGATGCCTTCGAGTTCGAGCATGCCGCGCGCCTGTACCCGGTACTTGCCTTCAAAGCCCAGGGACAGGCACAGGTACATCAGTTCCAGCATCGGCAGGTGCTTGACCGGGTTTTTCGACAGCCGATCGAGCAGCTGGAAAAACTTCTCGCCACCGAAGGTTTCGTTGTGGAAGCTGCTGAGCAGGCTCATCTGCGACCATTCGCTTTCGTTGCCCCAGGGCGTGGTCACGACGGCTTCGTCGACCACGGTGCACAGCACGTAACGGGCCGCCATGACCTGGCTGCTTTCGGCGCCGTTGTGCAGGGCGCGCACTTCAAACAGTTTCAGCCCGGCAGTCAGGCGCTCGTTGAGCGCGTACATGTCTTCGCGGGTGTCGCTGTGCTTGAGCCGCACCACTTCCGACAACAGCTCGGAACCTGCTGCCACCAGCGAGTTGAGGCTGATGTTGAAGGCTTCGGCCGGGCGCAGGCGCGCCGCGTAGATCATGCGCTCTTCCAGTTGCTCGAAACGTGGCGGCGCAGCGAAGTCGGTCAGCGGGCTCGATGCCGGGCCCTGGCCTTGACGGTCGAGCAGGACGGTTTTGTCGTCCTGGTTGTATTCCGTGTCCTTGATCATGTCAGTCAGTTCCTGATGGCCCAGAATTTCAGTTCAAGTTCGGCGAATTCGCCGGACACGTGGAACGCGAAGCCGCCGGAGCGCTCGAGTTGCGCCAGGTCTTCGGAACTGAGTTCGAGGATGAAATAGGTTTTGTTGGAGTGGAACGCGATCTGCCGCGGGGCCACCGGCAACGGTTTGACCTTGATGCCGGGCAGATGCAGGTTGACCAGTTGGCGAATGCGCTCCACCGGGCCGACCTTGAGGTGTGCCGGCAAGCGATGGCGCAGCTCTTCGGAGTCGCAGTTGGCGCTGGCCGCCAGTACGAACGAGGCCGAACCCAACAGTTTGTGATCGTGCAGCGGCGAGACGATGATGCCGTACTGACGCGCTTGCAGAATCAACTCGATGGCGTGCTGTTCCAGCACCATCGACAACACCTGACGGATTGCTTCCATCAGTTTGCGGAAGCTCGCACCCTGGTCGCTGTGCTGATAGCGACTGTCCAGGCGCGGGCGCTTGCTGTCGCTGGAGAAGGTCGCCAGATCGCCGAGCATGGTCAGCAACGTGCGGTACAGCTCTTCCGGGTGCACCTGCTCCAGACCGAGGTAGTGACGCAGCAGCAGTTCGGTGCGGTTGATCAGTTGCAGCATCATGAAGTCACCGACTTCAGCGCCACCGACCTTGCCGTTGGAACGGATCCGGTCGGCGATGGTGTCGCCCCGGTGGCTGAGCATGCTGATGACTTCCTTGAGGCACGACAGCAGGTAACTCGAAGCGTGGGCCTGGATGTAGGTCGGCACGAAATCCGGGTCAAGGCTGATCACACCATCCGGCGTGGTGTCGAGCACTTCGCAGATCTTCAGCTTCACGTACGCCTGGTCGCTCTGCTGCTCGCCCAACAGCAGCTTGAAGTCGGGACGACCACAGCTGACCTGGCTGGACGAATCGTCGCCGGCGTTGGAGTCGGCCACTTCCGCGTCGTACGCGGTGTAGCGCGCCAGCACGTCGGATTGCTCCGGACGGCGCGACTCGATGTGGTTACCTGTGACCAGCGGCAGCGCCAGATAGATCGGCGTATTACCGGTGTTGGGCGGCACATCGAGCGCCAGCGGCTCGGTATTGCCACCCAGCTCGAACAGGCTGCCGTCGGGCAGAATCCCCGAAGCCTGGCTGACCACCAGTTTGCCCATGTTGAGGAACTGCAGGTCGATTTCCAGATTGAGAAAGCCCCAGGTGTAGCTGCCCAGCAACTGGGTACGGGTTTTCATCTGGTGGTCGTAGTAACGATCGTTGTGCTGGAAGTGCTGCGGGCGCAGCAACATGCCTTCCTGCCAAATGACTTTATGGGAATTCATGATCAGTCATCTGCCTTGGCGAGCGCTGCATGGGTATTGCGAATGCCGTTCTGATCGAGGGTCAGGTCGGCGTTGGTAAGCTCCAGCGGGGCAACCTGCACCGTGTAGCGCCATTTGCTGTCCGGCAGGTCACGGTAGGCCGCGAGGACGCCAACGTAACGGCTGCCTTCCTGCACGCTGAGCTTGAGCTCGACGGTTTCACCCGGGCGCAGCTCCAGTTCCTCGCTTGCCACCATGTCCGGAGCCAGGGACTCCTTGGCGCTCTCGTAGAGGCTGAAGAAATCAGCGTTCTCGAACGCTACCGGGTGCTTGAGCTCGAACAGACGCACCACCACCGGCGATGGACGCCCATTGAGGTCCGGGTTCAATTGATCGCTGGCGGTCAGCTTCAGATTGAGCTTGGTGATATGGGAGTACGGCGACAGCGTCGAGCAACCGGCCAGCAGCACCAGAGCGGTCAGCGCAGCCAGCGTTTTAATAAAAGCAGTCGAACGGCGAGACATGCGCATCATCCTTGGTGGTCGGTGTGGAGGGTTGAAATCAGGCGAATCTGTTCTTCATAGGCCTGGGCGAAGTCACGGGCCAGCAAGCGTTCGCTCCAGTCATCATCCTGGCGCAGCGCCTGGTGATAACGGCCAAAGGCTCTCCAGCGGCTGCCGGAAGTGGCCAGCAACGGTTTGTTATCGCGCTCGAAACGCAAGGTGAGCTGTTGCGGCGAGAAGTGTTCCAGAGTGCCGCGAACGGCCGCACGGCTGGCGGTCAGCAAGGCCACCTGATGCGCCTGCAAGTCGCGGAACGCTCGGGATACAGCCTGCTCGCCCGGCAACTGGCCCGGCTTGCTCGGCTGCAACAGAATGCCCAGTGCTTCACCGGCATCGACGGCGAATTTCAGCGGATTTTTCTGCGTGCCTTGCACGGTGGTCTGTGCCAGACGCAACTCGTTTTTCAGCTCGCTGCGAGTGCGCAGGCTCTGCTGCAAGCCACCGACGCTTTGCCTGAGCAGACGCGCGGCGTTCAACGCCAGCGCCTCTTTGGCATCGTGGTCGAGGCCTTTGAGGTCCACGCCCAGCGCAGCACCGAACTTGTCCCAGAAACCCTCAGCCTGACGCTCGACCGGCGGCGGTGCCGGAGCAGGTGCAGGTTCTGCGGGAACCTCGATCAGTTCCGGCACCAGCAGGCTTTCCATGTCGATGCGCGCATAGTCGGCGCGCTGGCGGCCATCATCGGCAACCGCACGCGGGGAAATCAGCTCGTCGATTTCCGAGTAGACGCGCTCCTGCTGATCCATGGCGTTCAGCGGATCGAGGTCCAGGAACGCATCGTCGGGAATGATGCTGCCTGCAGCCTGCGGACGGCCCACTTCCACGTCGAAATTCGCCGGGTCGCGAACCAGCCGTGCACGAATCTCGAAATCACCCAGCACGTACACGCTGCCGTGTTCGATGCGTACGGCTTCACCCTTGCGCAGGCGTCCGCCGGTCGAGTTGTCCTGGATACCGTTGCTGCTGGTATCGGTCAGGAAAAACGTGCCCTCGCGGTAGCTGATCATCGCGTGATGATTGGACAGATGCCGCTTGCGGTCCGGAATGATCCAGTCGCAGTCCTCGCCACGGCCAATCACGCCACCAGCCTGTTTGAAGGTCTTCTGGCACAACTCCGTAGGCACGAACTGCTTGGTGTTCAGCATTTCGAAAACCAGTTCCATAGATGATGCTCCTTGCGGTCACTTGCCGCGATTGACCGCCTGCGGATCACCCAATGGGCGATAGGTGTTGTCGTTGAATTTGTAATTGCCGCTGCAGCCGCCAAGGCCGCAAAGAACGACAAGAGTCAGCAGGACGGCTTGCCAGTGACGAACAGACATCAGAGGGTCTCCAGAAGTAAGTACAAAGCGCGAAGCCTTGCGGATCGCGCTGTTGGAAGCGGATGAGATGAAATCGAATGTTTTTGCCTACCCATTGAATTCACCCAGATCGATATTCAGGCGGCCAATGCGGTAAAGCAGCGTGCGCCTCGGCAGGCCGAGTTCACGGGCGGTAAGGCTCTGGTTGCCAGCGTTGCGGCGCAGGCAATCGAGCAGCAGGCTGCGCTCCACGCGCTCCAGCCGCTCGCGCAGATTCAGGCTGCTGTCTTCGGGTATGGCCTCGACGCGCAGGGAAAAATGTTCGGCCAGCAACTCGCCGCCCTCGCACAACAACACGGCACGCTCGACCAGGCCCTTGAGCTCGCGCACATTGCCGGGGAAGGCGTAGCCGGACAGATGATCGAGCGCCGCGCCCGACCAGCGCAGCGGGTCACGCTGCAAGAACTCGCAGGTCTTGTCGGCGAAGTGCCGGGCCAGATCGATAATGTCGCCTTCGCGCTGACGCAAGGCCGGCAGCTCAATCGGGAATTGCGCCAGACGGTAGTACAAGTCCTCGCGGAACTTGCCTTCACTGACCAGCACCGACAAGTCGCGGTGGGTGGCAGCAATGATCCGTACATCAATCTTGTGGGTGTCGTTGGAACCCAGCGGACGAATCTCGCTTTCCTGCAGGACGCGTAGCAGCTTGGCTTGCAGCGAAAGCGGCATGTCGCCGATTTCGTCGAGCAACAGGGTGCCACCGTTGGCCGCGTCGAACAGTCCGGGCCGGTCGCGATCGGCGCCGGTAAAGGCCCCCTTGCGATAACCGAACAGCTCGCTTTCGAGCAGGTTTTCCGGGAACGCCGCACAGTTCTGCACGATGAAAGCCTGGGAACGACGTGGACCGAAGTCATGAATCGCCCGGGCGACGACTTCCTTGCCGGTGCCGGTCTCGCCGCACAACAGCACGGTGTACGGGCTGTGCAGAACCTTGCTGATCATCGAATAGGTCTGGCGCATGCTGGCGCTCTTGCCGATCAGGCCGTAATCGCTGGCGCTGGGCACGCTGAGCGGCGCTGGGCGCGGCTCGTCGCCGGGCTGACGCAAGCGCTGCAACAGGTGCAACTGGCCGAGCACGAACGAACCAAGCTGGCCGAGAGAATCGGCAAAGCCTTGCAAGTCGACATGACGACGGCTCGCACACAGCAGCAAGCCTTCGACGGATTGTTTTTGATGGTTGAAGACCGGCACGCACAGCAGCGACTGCCAGGGCTCGGCCTGCGCCGGCAGGAAACTGGTTTCGTGCAGGCTGCCGCTCAGTTCACCCAGGCACACCACTCGGTTCTGGCACAGGGCGAACTGCAACAGCTGTTCGCCGTTGTAATCCGCCGGCATGCTTGCCGCCTGACGCGGTTGCAGCACGCCATCCAGGCACTCGGCATTCATGCCCAGGCAAGTGTGGGTCGCATCCAGCAGATACAGCTGGGTCAGCTCGCAACCGCTGAGCCCGGCCAGGCCGTGCACGAAATCACCCAGCAGCGCAGCGCCGTTGGTCGCACGCGACAGAACGGCGTACTGCGCCAGCAAGGCTTCGGCATAGGCCAGCGGCTGCGGTACCTGAGTGAACATCACACCCACCTCAGGCGAACTCGCAGGTCACGCTGGCGGAGCCATCGAGCGTCGCGTGGACGCGCTTGAGGCTTTCCCCGCTGGCCATGGCATCGAGCAGGCGGTCAGCAACCAGCGGCAACACGTGCTGGTCGAGCAGGTGATCGATCAGGCGCGCACCGCTGTCGCTTTGCGTGCAACGCTCGGCCAGATGGTCGACAAGGTTCTGGCACCAGCTGAAATCCAGCTGACGACGATTCAGGCGCTCGCCCAGACGACCGAGTTTGATTTCGATCAGCTCGCGCAGTACCGGGCCACCAACCGGGTAGTACGGCACCACTTTCATGCGCGCCAGCAAGGCCGGCTTGAAGTGCTTGCTCAGTACCGGGCGGATAGTTTCTTCCAGCACTTCGGCGGTTGGTCGCTCGCCGTTTTCGCACAGGGCGCTGATGCGGTCGCTGCCCAGGTTGGAGGTCATCAGGATCAGCGTGTTGCGGAAATCGATCTCGCGCCCTTCGCCGTCGTTGGCCACGCCCTTGTCGAAGATCTGATAGAACAGGTTGAGCACGTCCGGGTCGGCTTTCTCGACTTCATCGAGCAGCACCACCGAGTACGGCTTTTGCCGCACGGCTTCGGTGAGCATGCCGCCTTCGCCGTAACCGACATAGCCCGGCGGCGCACCGATCAGGCGCGAAACGGTGTGTTTCTCCTGGAATTCGGACATGTTGATGGTGGTGATGAAACGATCACCGCCGTACAGCAGATCCGCGAGGGCCAGTGCCGTTTCCGTCTTGCCGACGCCGCTCGGGCCGACCAGCAGGAACACACCGACCGGAGCGTCGGGCTTGTTCAGGCCGGCAGCGGTGGCGCGCATCGAGCGGTCCAGGGCGTGAACGGCCTGTTCCTGACCACGGATGCGGATCCGCAGGTCGGTGGCGAAGCTGGCAATCTTGGCGTTGTGCTCACGCGCCAGTTGCGACAGCGGCACACCGGTCCAGGCGCTGATCACTTCAGCCACCAGACGCGGGCAGACTTCAAAGCTGACCAGACGCTCCTTGGCCTGCGCCGCGATCAGGGCGCTGTGGGTTTCGTGCAGGCGGGCTTCCAGCGCTTCCACGCTGAGGGCTTCGTCGACCTCGACGCTGAGCGTTTCGATGACCGTGCCTTCGGCGTCCTCTTCAACACTGATGGCCGGCTCGACGGCGGCGGCTTCGCGAGCCTTGGCCAGTTGTTGACGCAGATCCAGCAGGTTTTCCGCCAGTTGCTTCTGCTCGGTCCACAGCGCTTCCAGGGCAACTTTTTCGTTTTCGGCTTCGTCCAGGCGCGCTTCCAGCGCATCGAGGGCTTCGTGGTCGATCAACAGACCGGCTTCGGCATCACGGCGCAGCGCCTGACGCTGACGGCCACCTTCGGCCAGTTCGCCACGCAGGCGCTCCAGGCTTTCCGGGGCGGCGGCAAGGCTGATGCGCACCCGGGCGCAGGCGGTGTCGAGCACGTCGACGGCCTTGTCCGGCAGTTGCCGACCAGCCAGGTAACGGGCCGACAGTTCTGCGGCCGAAACGACGGCATCGTCGCGCAGATAGATGCCATGGCTCTTCTCGTAGACCTGAGCCAGGCCGCGGAGAATGGTCACCGCTTCGCTGACGGTCGGCTCATGCAATTGCACCGGCTGGAAACGACGGGCCAGCGCCGGGTCTTTCTCGAAATACTTCTTGTACTCCGCCCAGGTGGTCGCGGCGATGGTGCGCAGTTCGCCACGCGCCAGCGCCGGTTTCAGCAGGTTGGCGGCATCGGAACCGCCGGCGTTGCCACCAGCACCGATCAGGGTATGAGCTTCGTCGATGAACAGGATGATCGGCTTTGGCGAAGCCTTGACTTCGTCGATCACGCCCTTGAGACGGCGCTCGAATTCACCCTTGACGCTGGCACCGGCCTGCAAAAGCCCCATGTCCAGCGACAGCAGTTCGACACCCTTGAGCACCTGCGGTACTTCACCGGCAGCGATACGCGAGGCCAGGCCTTCGACGATGGCAGTCTTACCGACGCCCGCTTCACCCACCACAATCGGGTTGTTCTTGCGGCGCCGGGCGAGGATGTCGACCATCTGCCGGATCGCACCATCACGGCACAGAACCGGGTCGAGCTTGCCGTCGCGAGCTTGCTGGGTCAGGTTGTGGGTAAAGCGCTCCAGCAGCGACTCACCCTGCGCAGCAGGCTTGCCGCTGGCCGGTTGTTCGTTCTGCGACAGGGCAAACTCTTTCAGGCGCTCGATATTCAGCTTGGCCAGCAATGACTGGTAGCGGCTGCCGGCGTAGCGCATCGGGTTGCGCAGCAGCGCGAGGATCAGCGCGGCCTCCTCGACCTTGCTCTGGCCCAGCTCAAGGTTGGCCACCAGCAATGCATCCTGCAGCCATTGCACCAGTTCCGGGGCAAAGACCGGATTGCGCGAAGCGCTGTGCTCGACGCGGGTCTGCAATGCGGCGTTCAGCTCACTGGCGTCCACATCGGCATCCTGCAGGGCGCGGGCCAGCAGTCCGTTCGGACGCTCCAGCAGGCCCAGCAGCAAGTCTTCGACCAGAATCTTGCTGCCGCCACGGGCAACACAACGCTCGGCCGAGCGCTCGAGATCACGGCGGGTTTCGGCATCCAGCGCCTGGATAAGTTGTTGCAGGTCTACGTTGATCATTGATCATCTGTCCTTAATGAGTTTTGCTGCCCAGAGTCACCACGCCGTCCGCTTTCTCGCGGCCCAGCCAACTGGTCCAGCCGAGGCGACAGGCGTTCTGCTCACCGATGCGCAGTTCACGGATTTCTTCCTGGCGCAGCACCAGGCGAATGTCATAGTCGAGCGGGTCACGCAGAGTGAATCGCACCAGCGCGCAGAGCGGCTGGTAGCCGAAACCGATTGGCAGGAATTCATGGAATCGCTGCCAGTCGAGTTCGGTGATGTGGATACGGAATTTGCCGCTTCGGTCGCGTACGTGTTCGCCAAGCACCAGGTCTTCGCCCAGCGCGCTGTTGGCGCGACCGAGGCGGTTGCGTTGCTCGTCGAGGATTTCCACCCGGCGCTCGATACACTGCTCGATGACCAGGTCTTCGTGCTTGAAGTAGTAACGCAACACCGCCTCGATCAACGCCGCCGAGTGCGCCCGCAAGCTGAGCAGACCGAGATAAGGCAGCAGGCGTTTCCAGTTCAGCTCCTTGGCCTTGCGAATCTCTTCGCCGCCCAGGCCGATCAGGGCAAACAGCTGTGCCGAGAACGGGTCGATGGCGCCACTCTGGAAGCGCGCGCGATAGCGATACTTGCGCCAGATCGGCAGCATCAGCCGTTGCAGGCGATGATGGAACAGGTCGAGGAAGTTGCGCGTCGGGTTGCCGTCCTCGCTGTCGCCCAAGGCCTGTTCGCCATAGAACGCCGGCAACGGCGAGCCGGAACCGACCAGGCCGATCAGGTTGAAACGCATGCGCGCGCGCATCTGCCCGTGCTCTTCAAAAAACTCCACGCGGTCGACATCGCTGCCAGGGAAACCCAGGCTCGGGTTGGCCTGGAATTCCAGCTGGTCGTACAGGTCGTCTTCGCTCAGGTGCGGGTGTGCATCGCGCAGCCGGTCGATGACCAGCAGCACGGCCTGAAACAGCGAGTACTCGCGTATACCTCGGGTCAACCCGCTTAAAGCAGGGGTTGCAGACCCATACGTGGTGTCCATTGGTACACCTCTCCCTGTGTGCTTTTTACCCGCAGCTCGTGGTACGAATTGAGACTGGCGTAAAGCGCAAAAAACTCGTTAAGAACCGAAGCGAAAACGAACAGGTCGCCTTCACCGATATAGCCTTCCGGGTCGATGGTCAGCTCGGTGCGCAAACCGCGTACCGGCAGGCCGCGGTGCAGGCGATCCACGTGATGGTGCTTGATGTGCTTGAGCCCGCCGAGCAGGCGCTTGCTGACCTTTTCCGCGTGCTGGTCGTAGTAGCGCGGCAGGTCGTAGGTTTCCAGAATCACTTTCAACGCATTGACGTCGGCCAGCGACAGATAGTTGAGCGACATGTTGCTGATCAGCTTCCACAGGAAGTCACGGTTCAGCGGCGGCGCGAAGCTCGATGTGGCCGGCGTGATGTTGCGGAAACTCAGGAACTCCGGCGTCTCTTCGCAGGCCATGCAGATGTCGCCAAGCTTGAGCTTGCGCGGCAGGTTCTGGTTGGTGCACATCAGCTCGATCGACAGGGTTTCATGGGCTTCGGTGTGACGGATACCAAAGCTCAGGTAAGTGTCGAGGCCGTCGTGCAGCAGGGACGAACGCTGGCGGATGCTGTAATGCGGACGGCTGTTGGGCACGTCGAAACTCGGGTCGTGCTCGAAGGACTCGAACGGCACGTATTCCTGATAACCGAGGCCACCGGGCTTCCAGCCGGTCACGGTTTGCACCGAGAACACCCCGCAGTTTTCCAGATCGTATTCCGCAGGCAGCAACAGGTATTCGTCCTGCTTGCCGTCGAGGCGGATCGGCAGCGCGTCGTGCTCGAACAGGTTGACGATCGGGGTGCAGAACAGCTTCACGTTATCCAGGGTCGGACGCAGACGCTGGATGCCACTCTTGCGGATATCGAAGCGCAGTTCCAGGCCGCGCATCTGCTTGAGCGTGTCTTCCGGCAGCGCCTTGAGCATGTCCAGGCCGGTGACGTCGACGAACAGGAACTTGTCCTGGAAGGCGAAATATTCCTGCAGGTAGCGATAACCACGGAAGGTGTTCAGCGGATACGGAATCAACGCTTCTTCTTCAGCAAAGCCCACCGGCTGCACGCGGTTGCCCGGCATCTTGAACGCCATCGGTATGCCGTTGACGCCTTCGATGGGCTTACCGTTGCCATCCAGCGGAATCAGCTCGATGCCTTCCAGGTTGCGCAACAGGCTCAGGTAAAGCATCTGGCTGATATAACGCTCGCCAGCCAGGTGCAGGCGCAGGCGGCTCAGTTCCAGTTCACCGAGATGACCGTCAGCAGTCATTTCCAGGCGCAGGCTGAGCAACGAGCCGTCGCCCTTCACCGAGTAATTGAGCGCGGCCAGCGCCAGCGACAGGACTTCGGTCGGGTAGCAGGTGCGGAAACGGCAACGCACATCATCGATCGGCCGGCTCTCGACAGGCGTATCGCGCTCGACCTTGAGCGCCGGCCCGGAACGCTTGAGCGGATCGAACTGCAAAATGCTGAACGCCGGCAGCGGCCGCATGTAGTTCGGCCACAGCAGTTGCATCAACGAATGACTGAGCTCCGGCAACTCGTCATCGAGCTTCTGCCGCAACCGCCCGGTCAGGAACGCAAAGCCTTCCAGCAACCGCTCCACATCCGGATCCCGCCCGGTCTGCCCCAGATAAGGCGCCAGCGCCGGACTACGCTCGGCGAAACGGCGGCCCAACTGACGCAGTGCGGTGAGTTCGCTTTGGTAGTAGTGGTTAAAGGACACGGTGAGTTACCTGCCTGATAGTGGAGCTCATGGGAGAACGGTCCTGTGGATTGCATTCCACATTTATCTGGATCATTGGAAACACCTGAGAACAGGTTCGGCTGCAAAAATAAACGAGTCCGATAAAAGCACACCGCCAAACATTGTCGACAATAATGCTCCAATCGCTCACAGCCTCACCGACCCTAGACATGTCGCTCAGTTTTCCAAATGGGTATAAGGTGTATTACTGATAAATATATTCAACCAACTTTCTTCCCACTGAGGCACAGAGATAGTGAACGTCTTTTCTTGCCTGTCAAAATCAACCCAGGAGACACCCACTTCTTTTTCATTTTCAAAAGCACGCAAGTCCATTGACTGCGTATCATATAAAGGCGTTCGGTAGACCTTAGCCGGCTCCTGAGTATCAATAACTCTTAAATACCCCATGCCGCCCAGCATGAAAATCCGCCCAACACGCACATTCTCCATGACATAACGACCCGAAGGACTGACTTGAGTCGAACTGGCAGGGTATCCAAGCATGGCATTCACACAATAAATCAAAAGCGCACAGCTAATTATCAGCAAAGCGCCGAGCGACCAGATCCACTTACCCTGAATTAAACGCATCATTCTTTCACACCAAGAAATTTTCGTGGCCCAGCCAAACCAAAAACACCTATCATTTACTCAGAATATCTATAACCACTAAAGGAACAGACTCATACAGCACATCGGAAAAAACCTGAAAATCTCCGCCCTTCCCAAACTGGGCTCGATATTTTACAAAGTGAGAGTTCGTTATATAAAAATAACGCGCCTCATCTAACTCTTTGTACATTTGCTGAGAAGCCTGTGGATCCAGAAATGGATTCGACGCTATATTGGCTCTCGCTTGTTGCGCGCTGATATTGGCCGCATTTGCATAAGCCGGATTGGCAATCCCATCGAAATTCCAGTAACCCAATGGCTGGCTGAAGCTGTCGTCGGGAGAATCATTGAAGTCATAGGAATCTTCAACATAAAACCCGATACGATCAACTAACAACTGTATACCTTTATCCGAAACGACAACTTTACCTTCGGGAAAGACACGCATATTAAAATTAGCCAACGCCGCCCTGAGCTCATCGGTTTTTTCAATCAGACCAAACTTGACGGCCCTACTATTGCTGTACCCAAAATCCTCAACATCCCTTGCTTTCCCATCAAATTTTAACGGGTATGTTCCAGGCGTCTTGCTCAGAAGCTTAGGCCCCATTTTATTGCGCATATTTCTCTGTGCCGCAGGATTATTCCAAGCAGACTTCAGTTCTTGAACAACTTCCTTTGCCGGTTCAAACTGCATAACCCAATTCATTGTCACGATGGAATCCTCTACATACGGATCTTTCGCAAGAACCGTATGGTCCTTGACTTCAGGGCTCATTGCGCCATCAGTCGTAGGCCAGGGATTGCCTTTAAACCAGTGCCGCATAAGATTTGCAGCCACAGGCCAGTTCATTTTATCCATTGCAGCAGGAATATCGGTAATCTTGAATTGACGAACAGCGGTAGACTTAGCAGCCCGATTACTGGCTGGAGTCAGAGTTGAAGCCACTTTTGTATCCGCCATATCATAATTCCTTACTTGCAATATCCTGGATAACACTAACCAATAACGACTTCAGATTGCTGCTCAATAATCAACTCGTATGCTTCAGCTTCCGAGGAGGAAATTATTTGGGTCTTTCCGTCAATCCCCGTAACCCCATTGATTATTTTCCCAGAAGCTGTTTTGAAACTGTATGCAACACCTGCAAGAGGCTTACCGGTGTCTTGGCAATTGATCACATAATGCTCGTCGAACGGCCACTTGATCTCCACCGGCAACGGCGGCACAAACGGCGCCGGCGTATGTGTATTGCCGATAATCACCGTCCCGGAACCTGCCGTTACCTTGTTGCCGTGCGAGCCCACCGAACCCACGGTCGCGGCTGGTTTGCCGTTGATCAGTACCGTGGTGGCAAGGTCGCCGACCAGTGTGCCGCCGCAGGCCGAGGCATCGTCCTGGCGGGCGGCCGGGAGGCCGTCGAAGAACACGTTGCTGGAACCGGCGGCAATCGGGTTTGTGCCGTGGCCGGAGACCGGGCAAGCAGTGGGGTCGGATACACGTGCAGCGGGTTTACCGGACATCGCAGGCTCCTTAGTTGACCTTGACTTGACCGCTTCCATCCAGGCGCGCGGCGAAACTGACCTGGCGCTTGAAACCTTCAACTTCCAGCAGACCTTCGATACTGAAGGACAGGCGAAGCTGATCGTTGTCACGCGGCAGGGAAATGACACGCACGTTGCTCAGGCGCGGCTCGTAGGCTTCGATAAAGTTTTCGATGGCCAGACGGGCCTGACTCAGAGAGTCGTGCAGGCTAAGGCGCATGTCATTGAGATCGGGTAACCCGTAATCGGACAGCGTCTGCACGCTGCCCGCACGGGTGCTGAGCATCTTGGCCAGATGGGCAGCCACGGACGCCATGGCGGAAACCTCGCGGCTCCAGCCGGCGCGCTTGTCCGCGTCGCCATTGAGGCGTTCAAAAAGGCTGCCGTATCCAGTCATGAGTGAGCTCCGTTTACTCTTTGTCCAGCTTGCCAACCAGCGACAGGGTGAAATCGGCACCCATGTACTTGAAGTGCGGACGCACGTTCAGGCTGACGCGGTACCAGCCAGGCTCGCCTTCAACGTCGCTGACGATGATTTGCGCAGCGCGCAGCGGACGACGGCCACGAACTTCGGCGCTCGGGTTTTCCTGGTCGGCCACGTACTGGCGGATCCACTTGTTCAGTTCCAGTTCGAGGTCGGTACGCTCTTTCCACGAACCGAGTTGCTCGCGCTGCAGCACTTTCAAGTAGTGAGCCAGGCGGTTGACGATCATCATGTACGGCAGTTGGGTGCCGAGCTTGTAGTTCAGCTCTGCGGCCTTGCCTTCTGCGCTGATGCCGAAGAACTTCGGCTTCTGCACCGAGCTGGCGGAGAAGAACGCCGCGTTGTCGGAGCCTTTGCGCATGGTCAGGGAAATGAAGCCTTCCTCGGCCAGTTCGTATTCACGACGGTCGGAAACCAGGACTTCGGTAGGAATCTTGGTTTCGATTTCGCCCATGCTCTCGAAATGGTGCAAAGGCAGGTCTTCAACAGCACCACCGCTCTGTGGGCCGATGATGTTCGGGCACCAGCGGAACTTGGCGAAGCTGTCGGTCAGCTTGGTGCCGAATGCGTAAGCGGTGTTACCCCACAGGTAGTGCTCGTGGCTGTTGGCAACGGTTTCCTTGTACACGAACGATTTGACCGGGTTTTCTTCCGGGTCGTACGGGTTGCGCAGCAGGAAACGCGGCACGGTCAGGCCAACGTAGCGGGAGTCTTCCGACTGGCGGAAGCTCTGCCATTTGGCGAATTGCGGGCCCTCGAAGTGATCTTTCAGATCCTTCAGGTCCGGCAGGCCGGTGAAGCTTTCCAGGCCGAAGAATTTCGGGCCGGCAGCAGCAATGAACGGCGCGTGGGACATGCAGGCTACGCTGGACACGTACTGCATCAGTTTCACGTCCGGCGAGCTTGGGGACATGTAGTAGTTGGCGATGATCGCGCCTACCGGCTGACCACCGAACTGGCCGTATTCAGCGGTGTAGATATGCTTGTACAGGCCCGACTGCATGACTTCCGGCGAATCCTCGAAATCGTCCAGCAGGTCGTCCTTGGAGACGTTGAGGATTTCGATCTTGATGTTTTCACGGAAGTTGGTGCGGTCGACCAGCAACTGCAGGCCACGCCACGACGATTCCAGTGCCTGGAAGTCCGGGTGGTGCAGGATTTCGTCCATCTGACGGCTGAGCTTGGCATCGATCTCGGCGATCATGCGGTCAACCATGGCTTTCTTGACCGGCTCACCGTTGTTCTGCGGCTTGAGCAGCTCTTCGATGAAAGCCGACACACCGCGCTTGGCGATGTCGTAGGCTTCGTCGTCCGGCGTCAGGCGGGTTTCGGCGATGATGCTGTCGAGAATGCTGTATTCGCCATTTTCGGCGGCGTTCTGTTTTGCTGCGCTAGTGCTCATTGTGTTGGCTTCCTTGGCTGCTGGAGTCTCAGGCGTCCGGGGCTGCGGCGTTCAAGCCCAGCTCACCGAGTACGCGACCGCGGGATTCGTCGTCGGCAAGCACGCCTTCGATGGCTTTGCGGAACGCTGGTGCGTTACCCAGTGGACCTTTGAGGGCCACCAGCGCATCGCGCAGTTCCATCAGCTTTTTCAGCTCAGGCACTTGCTCGACCAGGCTGGCCGGGTTGAAGTCCTTCATCGAGTTGACGCGCAGTTGCACAGCCAGCTCATCGGCCTGACCATCTTCCTGCAGACGGTTCGGCACGCTCAGCGTCAGACCCAGCTCTTGCTTGGCCAATACTTCATCGAAAGTCATCTTGTCGATGCTGATCGGCTTGCGATCTTCAATCTTGCGATCGTCCTTGCGGTGGGTGTAATCACCGATTGCCAGCAGTTTCAGCGGCAGTTCAATCTCTTCCTGAGCACCGCCAGTGGCGGGTTTGAAGGTGACGTTGATGCGTTCCTTGGGGGCTACCGAGCCTTCTTTGGCCATGGGTTTTCTCCTTGCGGTTGTGGCCGTGAGGCCTATTCGAGCACCACTTCGAGGTCGAGGTGGCACAGCCTGCGATAAATCTCTTCCTTGCGGTCACGTACTGCATGGTTCTGCGGCAATAGCTCGCAGCAACTGTGCAGAAGATGCAGCACTTCCAATGCAAGATCGGGCTCCCAGGCGTTCAGGCCTGAGTCCTGTAATGTCTGATCGAGGGTTTCAAGCTGGTTCTTGGCCAGTTCGTACTTCTTGGCCATGAAGCACAGCCGCGCCAGGGCGAACTGCCAGAAGAACCGCACTCGTCCGCCATTGGCGCTCTGCAGGCCCTGCTTGAGGATCTGCACGGCAGGCTTGAGCCCGTCCTTGCGCAGGATCGGCAAGACATCTTCCAGAGCCTTTTCCCAGGCCGGACGAGCTTCGGTATCGGTCTCGACCTTGCGCGGCGCACTGGCGGTTTGCAGATGCGGCATGACATTGGCGGCAATCCACGCCCGAGTCGCCGGATCGGCGAATGGCGCGCCGTCGTGATAGCGCAGTTCGACGATGCCAGGCAGCCGCTGAACCAAAAGCGCGAAGTGGATTTCCACTTCGCGCATTGCCAGTTCGGCGCTGAGGTTCTGGAGGCATTCCCAGACCATTCGCTGGCCATCGAACCAGAACGGCGCCTTCGCCAGGCTCGCCTCCAACTCAACGAGCAGGTCGGCGTACTTGCCCTGATCGAAACGATCCTGATAGGCCTTGAGCTTGTCTACGGGCAGCCCGCGTAGCGCGGTTATCTGCTCGGCGTTGCGCTCCGGCACCGCATCGATCGGCAGCCACAGCAATGTGCGATTGAGGCGCAGGGCGCGCAGGTCACTGGCTTTCTGCTTTAGCCACCAGGCGCACAAAGGACGAGCGTTTTCCTGCTGGGCGCGCAAGGCCTTGTGCGCTTCCTTCTCGTTATCAATCGGTGCGCCAGGGGTAAACAGTTGCGTTGCCGCCTGTTTGACCTGGGCAACCGCAGCGCCTACCACGCCGGGTTCCGGCTGGTTATCGGCGGCACGCTGGACCATGCTTTTCAGGCGGCGGCAAATCGGCAGCAGCAGCGGAGCATCGTCGCCCAGGTGTTCGGTGCATGCAGCATCAAGGCCTTCAAGGTGCTCGACCAGACGACGGAACAGTGGCAACTGCTCTTTAATGGCGACGTTTTCGTTCAGCACCTGCTCGAGACGCGGTACCAGCCAACTGATGGCAGCGGAGCGGGTGCGGGACTTGTTCGGATGAATCTCGGCCCAGTGATGCTCACAAAGATGATGCAAAAGCCCAAGCCCGGCCAGCAGCCCCTGGAATGATTCACGCTGGTACAGCGCCCAGGTCAGCCAGGCGGCGACCCGCAAATCCTTGGACTGGGTACGGAGCAGGCTTTCACTGTTTTCGCGGATTTTCAGCCAGTCGATCTGACCGCTGTTGTGCATGGATTGCGCTTTGTTCAGCTCGCTTTCCAGTGCCTCATACTCGCTCGAAAAACGAACGTCTTCGCCCGCAAAACTCTCAGTGGAAACAGAGGTTTTGGCGAGTTCCAGATAATGGGCAGAAAGCTTGCTTGAATAGGACATCCCTGACCTTCCACGAACACATCACTGTGGCTGTTAATGTTTAAGAGGCATATTGCCATCATTAAGGGGATTACGGTGCCATACAACCGTTTGAAAAAACACACCCTATATAAAGTGCGTGGATCTTACTCACGGTGATGGCCACTAGCAAGCATCGGATTACAAACAAAGAAGAATATTCAACACACTACGTAGGAGTTTTCCCCATATAAACTGGGGGAATCCCCGCTCCCGGCTTGTTAATTAAGCCGCCGCAAACCCCGCTAAAACCCTTGAGATAGAGCCATCAACGCTACAGTTTTCAATACTTTTCATGAATAGCAGCAACGACGAGGGCTATCAGACACGTCAAGACTGAACAAGTTCCACAAAATGTGCGAGAAGTAATCAGAGCGTCATAATAATAACTATCCGACCTCGTAGGAAATTTCTTAAACAGCACTGTCTTTAGTTCAATCCGTCATTAATATGACAGTATCAGATAGCCATCATTGGCAACTTCCCTTGCTTCGTTTCGACAGATCATGAAGAACTGCTTCTCTTGCCAGCACATACCAACCTGCAATGTTTCGAGATGTAAACATCTCTTCATGACAGCACAAGCATCGGCTTACTCATTTTCAGGTACCGGGTTTCTGGAAATGCCGCACCAGCCTGAAGAAATGGATTTTTCAATTGCCTATGCTTGTACATACAAGTAGAGACAGGTTATAAAGGTCACACGCACCACCTGCCAGAATGTCGCCTGAGTGCCAGGCACCGCTCGCCCTCCACGGGCTGGCTTGGATTGATCGCCGAGGATTTTTTCGTGACCGACAAGACTCAACACCTCAAGCAAGACTGGACCCGCCATCGCGATGTCGAAGTGCGGGCTGCCCGGGGCACTCAACTCACCGCCAAAAGCTGGCTGACCGAAGCCCCGCTGCGCATGCTGATGAACAACCTGGACCCGGAAGTGGCCGAAAATCCCAAGGAACTGGTGGTGTACGGCGGCATCGGGCGGGCGGCGCGCAACTGGGAGTGCTACGACAAGATCGTCGAGAGCCTGACTGAACTGAACGACGATGAAACCCTGCTGGTGCAATCCGGCAAACCGGTCGGCGTGTTCAAGACCCATCGCAATGCACCGCGCGTGCTGATCGCCAACTCGAACCTGGTCCCGCACTGGTCAAGCTGGGAGCATTTCAACGAACTGGATGCCAAGGGCCTGGCGATGTATGGCCAGATGACCGCCGGCAGCTGGATCTATATCGGCAGCCAGGGCATCGTTCAGGGCACTTATGAAACCTTCGTCGAAGCCGGTCGCCAACATTACGATGGCAACCTCAAGGGTCGCTGGGTACTGACCGCCGGCCTGGGCGGAATGGGTGGCGCGCAGCCACTCGCGGCGACCCTGGCAGGCGCCTGCTCGCTGAATATCGAATGCCAGCAGAGCCGGATCGATTTCCGCCTCAAGACCCGTTATGTCGATGAGCAGGCCACCGATCTGGACGACGCCCTAGCGCGTATCGCCCGCTATACCGCCGAAGGCAAGGCCATCTCCATTGCCCTGTGCGGCAACGCGGCCGAGATTCTTCCGGAAATGGTCCGTCGTGGCGTGCGCCCGGACATGGTCACCGACCAGACCAGCGCCCATGACCCGCTCAATGGCTACCTGCCCAAAGGCTGGAGCTGGGAAGACTACCGCGCTCGCGCCCTGAGCGAGCCGGCGGCAGTCGTCAAGGCCGCCAAACAATCCATGGCCGAACACGTCGAAGCCATGCTGGCTTTCCAGAAGGCCGGTGTTCCGACTTTCGACTACGGCAACAACATCCGCCAGATGGCCAAGGAAGAAGGTGTAGCCAATGCCTTTGATTTCCCCGGATTCGTTCCAGCCTATATTCGGCCACTGTTCTGTCGCGGCGTAGGTCCTTTCCGCTGGGCAGCCCTGTCGGGAGACCCGCAGGACATCTACAAGACCGATGCCAAGGTCAAGGAGCTGATCCCGGACAACGCCCACCTGCATAACTGGCTGGACATGGCCCGCGAACGAATCAGCTTCCAGGGGCTACCGGCACGTATCTGTTGGGTCGGCCTGGGTTTGCGCGCCAGACTGGGCCTGGCTTTCAACGAAATGGTCCGCAGCGGCGAGTTGTCTGCACCCGTAGTGATCGGCCGCGACCATCTGGACTCCGGCTCGGTTTCCAGCCCCAACCGCGAAACCGAATCGATGCGTGATGGTTCCGATGCCGTCTCCGACTGGCCATTACTCAACGCCCTGCTCAACACGGCCAGCGGCGCGACCTGGGTTTCGCTGCACCATGGCGGCGGTGTCGGCATGGGCTTTTCCCAGCATTCAGGCATGGTAATTGTCTGCGACGGTACCGATGAGGCCGCCAAGCGCATCGCCCGCGTATTGCATAACGACCCGGCTACAGGTGTCATGCGCCATGCCGATGCCGGTTATGACATCGCCATTCAATGTGCCAAAGAGCAGGGCCTGAACCTGCCAATGCTTGAAGGTTGAAGCACCTGTCGCAAACGTTCGACAGGCCATGACAACAGTCGCCGCTCAGGCAGGACTCAAACGGCAGCCAGAAGTCAGCCCGAACGAGCGACTGATATCAATAAAGGAGTAGCAGCATAGTGAGCACTACCACATCCGCCACGGCACTGAACCTGAAGCCCGGTACGCTGACCCTGGCGCAACTGCGTGCGATCTATCAACAACCGGTGACGCTGGGCATCGACAGCAGTGCCGACCGGCAGATCGACGACAGCGTGGCCTGCGTGGAACGCATCCTGGCCGAAAACCGTACGGCCTATGGCATCAACACCGGCTTCGGCCTGCTGGCTTCCACGCGCATCGCCAGCGAAGATCTGGAAAACCTGCAACGCTCGCTGGTGTTGTCCCATGCGGCGGGTGTCGGGCAACCGATCAGCGACGAACTGGTGCGCCTGGTCATGGTGCTCAAGGTCAACAGCCTGAGCCGTGGTTTCTCCGGCATCCGGCGCATGGTGATCGATGCCCTGATCGCCCTGATCAATGCCGAGGTCTATCCGCACATCCCGCTCAAGGGCTCGGTGGGCGCTTCCGGCGATCTGGCACCGCTGGCGCATATGTCGCTGGTGCTGCTGGGTGAAGGCAAGGCGCGCTACAAGGGCGAATGGCTGAATGCCGTCGATGCGCTGGCGATTGCCGGCCTGAAACCGCTGACCCTGGCCGCCAAGGAAGGTCTGGCGCTGCTCAACGGCACTCAGGTTTCCACCGCCTTTGCACTGCGCGGCCTGTTCGAGGCCGAAGATCTGTTTGCCGGGGCCATGACCTGCGGCTCACTCACGGTGGAAGCGGTACTTGGCTCACGCTCGCCGTTCGACGCCCGTATTCATGCCGCCCGTGGTCAGCGCGGCCAGATCGATGCAGCAGCCTGCTATCGCGACCTGTTGGGGGAAAGCAGCGAAGTGTCTGAATCCCATCGCAACTGCGACAAGGTTCAGGACCCGTACTCGCTGCGCTGCCAGCCACAGGTCATGGGCGCCTGCCTGACCCAGTTGCGTCAGGCCGCCGAAGTGCTGGAAATCGAAGCCAACGCCGTCTCCGACAACCCGCTGGTGTTCGCTGCCGAGAACGATGTGATCTCCGGCGGCAACTTCCACGCCGAGCCGGTGGCCATGGCCGCCGACAACCTGGCACTGGCCATCGCCGAAATCGGCTCGCTGAGCGAGCGGCGCATTTCCCTGATGATGGACAAGCACATGTCACAGTTGCCGCCGTTCCTGGTGGCCAACGGCGGGGTCAACTCCGGGTTTATGATCGCTCAGGTGACTGCGGCGGCGCTGGCCAGTGAAAACAAGGCTTTGGCCCACCCGCACAGCGTCGACAGCCTGCCGACTTCGGCCAACCAGGAAGACCATGTTTCCATGGCGCCGGCAGCCGGCAAGCGTTTATGGGAAATGGCAGAAAACGTTCGAGGGATTCTTGCCGTAGAATGGCTGGCTGCATGCCAGGGGCTGGACCTGCGCGATGGCCTGAAAACCTCGCCGAAACTGGAAAAGGCCCGCGCTGTACTGCGCAGCAAAGTACCGCCCTACGAGAAGGACCGCTTTTTTGCACCGGACATCGAAGCTGCCAGCCAGCTGTTGTCCTCCACTTGCCTGAACCCGTTGGTTCCTGCACGTCTGCTACCTAGTCTGTGATGCACCGCGAGCCTGGCAGGGCTCGCAATGGTCAATCGCTGCGGGAAGCCGGAAGCAGGTGTTCTCGCAGCTATTTGCCATACCCAGTAATGAGATGGACGGAAATGACGTCAAAAGATGGTTTGAAACGCGGCTTATCAGCCCGCCACATTCGCTTCATGGCTCTGGGCTCTGCCATCGGCACAGGGTTGTTCTATGGCTCTGCCGCCGCGATTCAGCAGGCCGGGCCTGCAGTTCTGCTGGCCTACCTGATCGGCGGCGCAGCAGTCTTCATGGTGATGCGCGCCCTCGGCGAGATGGCCGTGCATGACCCCACCTCCGGCTCGTTCAGCCATTACGCCAGCCGTTACCTCGGCCCCATGGCGGGCTTCGTGCTGGGCTGGACCTACGCCTTCGAGATGATCATCGTCTGTCTGGCGGATGTCACCGCGTTCGGGATCTACATGGGCTTCTGGTTCCCGGAAGTGCCGCGCTGGATCTGGGTGCTGGGCATCGTGTTCCTGATTGGCGCGCTCAACCTGTGCAACGTCAAGGTGTTCGGTGAAACCGAGTTCTGGCTGTCGCTGCTCAAGGTCGGCGCCATTGTCGCGATGATCGTCGCCGGCTTCGGCATCATGCTGTTCGGCATCGGCTCATCTGCTGGCGAAGGCACCATCGGCATCAGCAACCTGTGGACCCATGGCGGCTTCATGCCCAATGGCATCGGCGGCCTGATCGCCTCGCTGGCGGTGGTAATGTTCGCCTTTGGCGGCATCGAAATCATCGGCATTACCGCAGGTGAAGCCAAGAACCCGCAACGCACGCTGCCCCAGGCGATCAATGCCGTGCCGCTGCGCATCCTGCTGTTCTATGTGCTGACCCTGTTTGTGCTGATGTCGATTTACCCATGGCCACAGATCGGCACTCAGGGCAGTCCGTTCGTACAGATTTTCGACAACCTGGGCATTGCCTCGGCCGCGACCATTCTCAATATCGTGGTGATTTCGGCAGCCGTTTCGGCGATCAACAGCGACATATTCGGCGCAGGCCGCATGATGTATGGCATGGCGCTGGAAGGTCAGGCCCCGGCAGGTTTCGCCAAACTGTCGCGCCAGGGCGTGCCATGGATGACCGTGGTGGTAATGGGCGTGACACTGCTGGCCGGTGTGCTGCTCAATTACCTGATTCCGAAGAACGTCTTTCTGCTGATCGCCTCGCTGGCCACCTTCGCCACGGTCTGGGTATGGCTGATGATCCTCCTGACCCAGGTTGCGATGCGTCGCTCGATGAGCCGCGAAGAAGTCGCGCAACTGAAGTTTCCGGTACCGTTCTGGCCTTACGGACCGGCTGCCGCCATCGTTTTCATGCTGTTCATTTTCGGTGTACTGGGCTACTTCCCCGATAACCGTGCAGCGCTGATCGTCGGCGCGATCTGGATCGTCCTGCTGCTCATCGCCTATCGCTTGTGGATAAAGCCCCGACAGCTCAAAAACACTCAATGACCTCGGAGGTCCGGGATGACAACACTCTGGAAGAACTGTCACATCGCAAGCATGGCGCAAGGCAAATACTCGATCATCGAGAATGCCGCCATCGTGACCTCTGGAGAGTTCATCCACTGGATCGGACCTCAGGATCAGTTCGCTGAGTCGGGTTTCAGCCAGACCGTGGACCTGGGCGGCGCCTGGGTCACACCCGGCTTCATCGATTGCCACACGCATATCGTGTTCGGCGGCAATCGCAGCGGTGAATTCGAGCAGCGTCTGCAAGGTGTCAGCTATGCGCAGATCGCGGCGGCGGGCGGCGGTATCGCCAGCACCGTGCGGGCAACCCGGGCGGCCAGCGAGGACGAACTGTTCGCCAGCGCCGAACGGCGCCTGAAGCATCTGCTCAAGGACGGCGTGACCAGTGTGGAGATCAAGTCCGGTTACGGCCTGGATCTGCACAACGAACGCAAGATCCTGCAAGTGATCCGGCGCCTGGGCAACACCTTGCCGGTCAGCGTGCGCAGCACCTGTCTGGCAGCTCACGCCCTGCCCCCGGAATACGCCGACCGCGCCGACGATTACATCCAGCACATCTGCAACGAGATGCTCCCGGCGCTGGCCAGCGAAGGCCTGGTGGATGCGGTGGATGCGTTCTGTGAATACCTGGCGTTTTCACCGGCCCAGGTCGAGCAGGTGTTCATCACAGCAAAACAACTGGGGCTGCCGGTAAAACTGCACGCCGAACAGCTGTCTTCCCTTGGCGGCTCAAGCCTTGCGGCGCGTTATCAGGCCTTGTCGGCGGATCATCTGGAGTTCATGAACGAAGACGACGCCATTGCCATGGCCGCTGCCGGAACTGTCGCCGTACTGCTGCCGGGCGCCTATTACTTTCTGCGCGAAACCCAGCTACCACCGATGGACGCCCTGCGCAGGCATGGCGTGCCTATCGCCATCGCCACCGACATGAACCCCGGCACTTCACCAGGCCTGTCGCTGCGCCTGATGCTGAACATGGCTTGTACCCTGTTCCGCATGACACCCGAAGAAGCGCTGGCGGGCGTCACCCTGAATGCCGCAAAGGCGCTGGGCATGGAGACAACCCATGGCTCGCTGGAGGTCGGCAAGGTAGCCGATTTCGTCGCCTGGAACATCGAGCGGCCTGCCGATCTGGCTTACTGGCTGGGCGGCGATCTGGATAAACGCATCGTGCGCCACGGCGTCGAATCATCGATCTGAAGGAGAGCCCTGTGGATAACGTTCTGACATTCAAGCGTGGCCGAGTCCCACTGCTGATCAGCATGCCTCATGCGGGCCTGACGCTGACTCCGACTGTCGAAGCCGGTCTGGTGGACGAAGCCTTGAGCCTGCCCGATACCGACTGGCACATCCCGCGCCTGTACGACTTCGCCGCCGAACTGGGCGCCAGCACCCTGGCTGCCGAGTATTCACGCTTCGTCATCGATCTCAACCGGCCGCCCGACGACCAACCGCTGTATGCCGGTGCTACGACCGGGCTGTTTCCCTCGATCCTGTTCGACGGCGTACCGCTGTTCAAGGACGGCCAGGAACCCGGCGCAGAAGAACGGGCCAGCTATCTGCAACAGATCTGGATGCCTTACCACCAGACGCTGGAGCAGGAACTGCAACGCCTGCGCGACGAATTCGGCTATGCGTTGCTGTTCGATGCCCACTCCATCCGCGGCCATGTTCCGCACCTGTTCGACGGGCGCCTGCCGGATTTCAACCTTGGCACCTTCAACGGCGCCAGTTGTGACGTCGAGCTGGCAAGCCGGCTGGAAAGCGTATGTGCTGCGGCCAGCAATTACAGCCATGTACTCAACGGACGCTTCAAGGGCGGGCATATCACCCGCCATTACGGCAACCCGGCCAATAACATCCATGCCGTGCAGCTGGAACTGGCGCAGAGCACCTACATGGAAGAGTTCGCGCCCTTCCATTACCGCCCGGACCTTGCAGCACCGACCCGGGAAGTCTTGCAGGCCTTGCTGGAAACCTTTGTTGCCTGGGGGCAGGAGCGGTTTGGCTGATGGCTTTGGGAGGCAGCTTGCTGGCGCAGAGTGGGTGACGTTCATTGACCCTGTCGCCGGCAAGCCGCCTCTCACATCATTACCTGCCATACGGCAGCGCCCCAATCCTGCTCACTTCTTGAGCAAGCGCAACCCGTTGAACACCACCAGCAAACTCACGCCCATATCGGCAAACACCGCCATCCACATGGTCGCGAACCCGGCAAAGGTGATGCCCAGGAAGAACACCTTGGTAACCAGCGCCAGCGCGATGTTCTGCTTGAGGATCACCGAAGCATTGCGTGACAGGCGGATAAACGCCGGAATCTTGCGCAGATCGTCGTCCATCAGGGCGACATCGGCGGTTTCAATCGCCGTATCGGTGCCCGCCGCAGCCATGGCGAATCCAATCTCCGCACGGGCCAGCGCCGGGGCATCGTTGATGCCGTCGCCAACCATCCCGACCCGGTGATTGCGTGCATACAGCTCTTCAATCGCCTGCAACTTATCCACAGGCAGCAGATTGCCCCGCGCCTGATCGATCCCGACCTGGCTGGCGATGGCCCTGGCAGTGTGTGGGTTGTCGCCGGTCAGCATCAGAGTCTTGACCCCGAGCTCATGCAACTGGGCAATCGCTTCGCGGCTGCTGTCCTTGACCGTGTCGGCCACGGCGAACAGCGCCAGCGGACCCGAACTGTCGAGTAACAGCACCACAGTCTTGCCCTGCACTTCCAGCGCATCGAGCCTGGCTTCCAGCTCCGGCGAACACAGCCCCAGCTCCTCAACCAGACGGTGGTTGCCCAGATGATAAAGCTGGCCATTGATCTCGCCTTTCACACCGCGCCCCGGCAATGCCTCGAAAGACGTGACCTCATGCAGGCCCTGATCCTGCCCGGCAGCCTTGGCTATCGCCTGGGAAACCGGGTGATCGGAACGACCGGCCAGACTGGCGGCAATAGCCGCTGCACTGTCTGCAACGGTCACATCCAGCGGCAGATAGTCGGTTTGTACCGGCTTGCCGTGAGTGATGGTGCCGGTCTTGTCGAGAGCCAGGTAATCGAGCTTTTCGCCCATTTCCAGATAAACGCCACCCTTGATCAGGATGCCCTTGCGCGCTGCGGCAGCCAGACCGCTGACGATGGTCACCGGAGTGGAAATCACCAGCGCACACGGGCAAGCCACCACCAGCAATACCAGCGCCCGATAGATCCAGTCGAACCATGCGCCGCCCAGAAACAGCGGCGCGACCAGCGCCACGGCCAGCGCGGTCAGGAATACCAGCGGGGTGTAGATTCGTGAAAAGCTGTCGACGAAACGCTGGGTCGGTGCCCGTGCGCCCTGAGCCGCTTCCACCGCATGAATGATCCGCGCCAGAGTGGAATGACTGGCCGCAGCCGTCACCCGGTATTCCAGCGAACCGGACTGGTTGATGGTCCCGGCAAATACCTTGTCGCCCACGGTCTTTTCCACAGGCAGGCTTTCCCCGGTAATCGGTGCCTGATCGATGGTCGAGTTACCCGCAACCACCTCGCCATCCAGACCGACCCGCTCGCCAGGCCTAATCCGTACGATAGCGCCCAGCTCGACGCTTTTAACCTCAATTTCGACCCAACTGCCGTCACTCTGCCGGACGGTCGCCACATCCGGCGTCAACTGCATAAGGCCGCTGATAGCGTTGCGGGCACGGTCCAGAGACTTGGCTTCGATCAGCTCGGCCACCGTGAACAGGAACATCACCATCGCCGCTTCAGGCCATTGGCCAATCAGCACCGCACCGGTCACCGCAATGCTCATCAAGGCATTGATGTTAAGGTTGAAGTTCTTGAGGGCGATCCAGCCCTTTTTGTAGGTCGCCAGACCGCAACTGAAGATCGAAATCAGTGCCAGCAACGCCACGACCCAGGTCGGGCCAAGCTGAGCGAAATGGACGATTTCCGCACCCAGCGCCATCACACCGGACAGCGCCAGCGGCCACCAGGGCTTTTTCGGCGCAGGCGTGGCAGGTGCATCCTGACTCGCCCCCTCCTCCAGCAATTCAGCCTGCATGCCCAGCGAGCCAATCGCCTCGCGAATCGGCTCAGTGGTCGGCAGCTCATGCCAGACACCGAGGATGCGATTGATCAGGTTGAACTCCAGCTTGTGCACACCGGACATCTTGCCCAGCTTGTTCTGGATCAGGGTCTGCTCGGTCGGACAGTCCATCTGTTCGATACGAAAACGGCTCAGATGCCCGCCGGCCTCGGGCGCCTCGTCAAAGGTGACCGTGGCAGGTGCGGCTGCGCCGGAACAGCATGAATGCGCATGCCCGCCGTGCTGCTCGTCCTTGTGCTGATCGTGCCTGGGGGAAACGTCTGTAATCTGGCCCATGGGGTTCACTCCGGGATCTACTTGTTGCCAAGTGAACACCCTGTAGCCACTATAGGGTCAAGCGCTCATACGAGATGAAACAGATGAAGATCGGCGAACTGGCAAAGTTGACGGACTCTCAGGTTGAAACCATTCGTTATTACGAGCGCGAAGGCCTGCTGCCTGCACCGGCCCGCAGCGACGGCAATTACCGGCTGTACACCCAGGCACATGTGGAACGGCTGTCATTCATCCGCAACTGCCGCAGCCTGGACATGACCCTGGAAGAAATCCGCAGCCTGCTCAAACTGCGCGACAGCCCACAGGACCAGTGCGAAAGCGTCAATGCGCTGGTCGACGAACATATTGAACACGTCAATGCACGCATAGCCAGCCTGCAAGTCTTGCAGGAACAGCTACTGGACCTGCGGCGGCGTTGCGGCGACGGGAGAGCGGACCATTGCGGGATTCTGGAACGCCTTGAAGTGACCGGCGCAGTGACAACGGCCGAAGGCGAGCCATCGCATGTGGGAAAGAGTCATGGGCACTGACTGAAGCTTCTTGAAGGGCTGGATTCGCAGGTGTGCGCGCCTGGACAGCGGGTGATCTCCAACAAAACACACACAAACAAAAACGCCCCCGGCCTTTCGACCGGGGGCGTTTTCATTCAGCCGGGCTTAAATCAAGCCTTGGCTTTCTTGGCAGCGCGGGTACGCTCGCTTTCGTCGAGGATCTTCTTGCGAAGACGGATCGACTTTGGAGTGACTTCACACAGCTCGTCGTCCTGGATGAATTCCAGAGCCTGCTCAAGGGTGAACTTGACAGGTGGAACCAGAGCGATGGTTTCGTCTTTACCCGAAGCACGCATGTTGTCGAGCTTCTTGCCTTTGGTTGGGTTCACACCCAGGTCGTTGTCACGGCTGTTCAGGCCGACGATTTGACCACCGTAGATTTCCTGACCGTGCTCAACGAACAGCTTGCCGCGAGCCTGCAGGGTTTCCAGGGAGTAGGTCAGCGCCTTGCCGGTTTCAACCGAAACCAGAACGCCGTTCTGACGGCCGGACATGTCGCCGGACTTCATCACGTCGTAACGGTCGAAGATCGAGGTCAGGATGCCTGCACCGGAGGTCAGGGTCAGGAACTCGTTACGGAAACCGATCAGGCCACGAGCCGGAATGTTGTACTCAAGGCGAACACGGCCTTTGCCATCCGGAACCATGTTGGTCAGGTCGCCTTTACGCAGACCCATTTGCTCCATGATCGCGCCCTGGGATTCTTCCGGCAGGTCGATGGTGACGTTTTCGTACGGTTCGTGCTTCACGTCGTCTACACGACGAATGATCACTTCCGGACGGCCTACGGCCATTTCGAAGCCTTCGCGACGCATGGTTTCGATCAGAACCGAGAGGTGCAGCTCACCACGGCCGGAAACCTTGAACTTGTCAGCCGAGTCGCCTTCTTCAACGCGCAGAGCAACGTTGTACAGCAGCTCCTTGTCCAGACGCTCCTTGATGTTACGGCTGGTCACGAACTTGCCTTCTTTACCGCAGAAAGGCGAATCGTTTACCTGGAAGGTCATGGAAACGGTTGGCTCGTCAACGGTCAGCGGCTTCATCGCTTCAACGTTGTTTGGATCGCAAAGAGTGTCGGAGATGAACAGCTCTTCAAAGCCGCTGATGCAGACGATGTCGCCGGCAGCTGCTTCTTCAACGTCTACACGGTGCAGACCGTGGTGACCCATCAGCTTCAGGATACGGCCGTTGCGCTTCTTGCCATCAACGTCGATTGCAACAACCGGAGTGTTCGGCTTGACGCGACCACGAGCGATACGGCCAACACCGATAACACCCAGGAAGCTGTTGTAGTCCAGAGCGGAGATTTGCATCTGGAACGGACCGTCACGGTCAACCGACGGCGCAGGTACGTTGTCGACGATCGACTGGTACAGCGGGGTCATGTCTTCAGCCATTTCGGTGTGGTCCAGACCGGCAATACCGTTCAGGGCCGAGGCGTAGACGACTTTGAAGTCCAGCTGTTCTTCGGTGGCACCCAGGTTGTCGAACAGGTCGAAGATCTGGTCCAGAACCCAGTCAGGACGCGCGCCCGGACGGTCAACCTTGTTGATGACCACGATTGGACGCAGGCCGGCTTCAAAAGCCTTCTTGGTCACGAAACGGGTTTGCGGCATAGGGCCGTCTTGAGCGTCGACCAGCAGCAGAACGGAGTCGACCATCGACATCACGCGCTCTACTTCACCACCGAAGTCGGCGTGGCCCGGGGTGTCCACGATGTTGATGTGGTAGCCGTTCCAGTTGATCGCGGTGTTTTTCGCGAGAATGGTAATACCGCGCTCTTTTTCCTGGTCGTTGGAGTCCATTACGCGCTCGTCGTTGAGCTCGTTACGCTCCAGAGTGCCGGACTGACGCAGAAGTTTGTCTACCAGGGTGGTCTTGCCATGGTCAACGTGAGCAATGATTGCGATGTTACGTAGATTTTCGATCACTTGTGTATCTCGATCAGAGGATTCGGTGAGCTGACTGGTGTCAGACAGCAATTACTTTGAGTCGGCAAAAGCCGTTACGGCTTGACGACGGGTGTCGGGGGGCCGGTGACGCAAGCCACAGGCAAACAGCCCCGGGCACTTAGCTCGGTCGATAAACGCGCACATTGGCATGCCCCTCACTGAGCAAATGGTGAGCATGCAGGCGACTCATGACGCCTTTGTCGCAATACAACAGGTACTGGCGCGTGTTATCCAGTTCCTTGAAGCGGCTGTTCAATGCATAGAACGGCAGCGCCTGTATCTCTACGCCCGGCACATCCAGCGGCAGGTCTTCCTGAGCATCCGGGTGACGGATGTCGATGATGACCTGACCAGCCAGGGCCTGGCTGACTTCTTCTATTTCGACACTCTGGCTGAGATCGTCGATCACCCGATCGATGGTCACCAGCCTGGCACGTTCGAGCGCACGCTCCAGAACCGCCATGTCGAACTGCTTCTCTTCATACTCAACGCGGTTACGCTTGGCGCTGGTCTTGGGGTTGACCGAAATCACCCCGCAATATTCAGGCATGTGCCGGGCAAACTCGGCCGTACCGATTTCAGTCGCCAGATCGACGATGTCCTGCTTGTGGCTGGTAATCAGCGGGCGCAGTACCAGCTTGTCGGTGGCCGAATCGATCAGCGAAAGATTGGGCAGCGTCTGGCTGGACACCTGGGAAATCGCTTCGCCGGTCACCAGTACATCGATTTCCAGGCGGTCGGCAACAGATGAGGCAGCGCGTAACATCATACGCTTCAAAACTACACCCATATGACTGTTATCGACTTTCTGCAGAATTTCTCCCAGAACTTCCTCGAAAGGCACGCTGACGAACAGCACTCGCTGGGAGCTGCCGTACTTCTTCCAGATGAAGTGGGCGACTTCCATCACGCCCAGTTCATGGGCACGACCGCCCAGATTGAAGAAGCAGAAATGTGCCATGAGGCCGCGTCGCATGATCTGGTAGGCCGCCACGGTCGAATCGAAGCCACCGGACATCAGCACCAGTGTCTGCTCCAGCGCACCGAGCGGATAACCGCCCATGCCCTGATGCTGGTCATGAATGACGAACAACCGCTGGTCGCGAATTTCCATGCGCACCACCAGTTCAGGCTTGCGCAGCTCGATTCCGGCAGCGCCGCATTGCATGCGCAACTTGCTGCCGACGTACTTCTCGACATCCATGGAGCTGAAATCATGGCGCCCGGCACGCTTGCAGCGCACCGAGAACATCTTGCCGGGCAGCAGGTCACCGTAATGCATCCGGCACTTGGCAACGATGTCGTCCAGATCACCCAGCGGGTACTCGGCCACCTGCAGGAAATTGGCGATGCCCGGCATGCAGCTCAGGCGTTCGGTGATGCCCTGCAGGACTTTTGCATCGGTCAGCCTGGTTTCGACCTCAAGGTTGTCCCAAACCCCACCCACGACAATGTCCGCGTCCAGATCACGAAGCACGGTACGAATGTTCTTGGCCAGCTGGCGGATGAACTTCTTGCGCACCGGCGGGCTTTTGATGGTGATTTCGGGAAAAACTTTAACGATTAGTTTCATGGAAACGGTACGTGAGGTGCCGGCCGAAAAAGGGGGGCGCGGATTATAGCGGAAATTGCTCAAGGTTTAACCAGTTATCGCACTACCAATCATCGATGCACCAAAAAAGAACGAAGCACCATTTTTGAGCACCATAAAAGTGCGCGTTTTTGTCGACAAATCCATTTTTGCCCCGGAAAAGCCTCTGTTTGAGGCAAAAAACCCAACTCGGGGCACTGGCATGCAAATTGCTCCCTTGTGAGGCAGATTGCCTTGGCAGAGTATTCGCGCCGGCATCACCCAAATTTAAAGGGCCCCAACCATAACTCGGCCCTTAGCCACCCCGGAGGACACCATGTCGAAGTCGGTTCAACTCATCAAAGATCATGACGTTAAATGGATTGATCTGCGCTTCACGGACACTAAAGGTACACAGCACCACGTGACCATGCCGGCTCGCGATGCGCTGGAAGACGACTTCTTTGAAGTCGGCAAGATGTTCGACGGTTCCTCCATCTCTGGCTGGAAAGGCATCGAAGCCTCCGACATGATCCTGCTGCCGGACGACGAAACCGCAGTTCTGGACCCGTTCACCGAAGAACCGACCCTGATCCTGGTTTGCGACATCATCGAACCTTCGACCATGCAAGGTTACGACCGCGACCCACGCGCCATCGCTCACCGCGCCGAGGAATACCTGAAGTCCACCGGTATCGGTGACACCGTGTTTGCCGGTCCGGAGCCAGAGTTCTTCATCTTCGACGAAGTGAAGTTCAAGTCCGACATTTCCGGTTCCATGTTCAAGATCTACTCCGAGCAAGGTTCGTGGATGTCCGACCAGGACGTGGAAGGCGGCAACAAAGGCCACCGTCCAGGCATCAAAGGTGGTTACTTCCCGGTTCCGCCGTTTGACCACGACCACGAAATCCGCACCGCAATGTGCAACGCCCTGGAAGAAATGGGCCAGACCGTGGAAGTTCACCACCACGAAGTGGCAACTGCCGGCCAGAACGAAATCGGCGTGAAATTCAACACGCTGGTTAAAAAGGCTGACGAAGTTCAGACCCTGAAATACGTGGTCCACAACGTTGCCGACGCTTACGGCCGCACCGCTACCTTCATGCCGAAGCCTCTGTACGGCGATAACGGTTCGGGTATGCACGTACACATGTCCATCGCCAAAGATGGCAAGAACACCTTCGCTGGCGAAGGCTATGCCGGCCTGTCCGACACCGCCCTGTACTTCATCGGCGGCATCATCAAGCACGGTAAGGCCCTGAACGGCTTCACCAACCCGGCTACCAACTCCTACAAGCGTCTGGTACCAGGCTTTGAAGCCCCGGTAATGCTGGCCTACTCGGCTCGCAACCGTTCCGCTTCGATCCGTATTCCTTACGTCTCCAGCCCACGTGGCCGTCGTATCGAAGCACGCTTCCCGGATCCGGCAGCCAACCCGTACCTGGCGTTCGCTGCACTGTTGATGGCTGGCCTGGACGGTATCCAGAACAAGATCCACCCTGGCGATGCAGCTGACAAGAACCTGTATGACCTGCCGCCTGAAGAGGCCAAAGAGATCCCACAAGTTTGCGGCAGCCTGAAAGAAGCCCTGGAAGAGCTGGACAAGGGTCGTGCGTTCCTGACCAAAGGCGGCGTTTTCAGCGACGACTTCATCGACGCTTACATCGCCCTGAAAAGCGAAGAAGAAATCAAGGTACGTACCTTCGTACACCCACTGGAATACGAGCTGTACTACAGCTGCTAATCCAGTCGCGCCAGCGTTGATGGCGTAATGAGGCCTCCTTCGGGAGGCCTTTTTTATGCTCGCAGGTAATACATATCTAACCCCTTTCAGTCGGCCCTTTGCGGGAATCTTGCGCCTTCGCTTGGAAAACACTCCATTTCAGAGTCGAGGCGCCCATGCACATCAAAACCCTGATATCCGCTACCTGCCTGCTATTCGCCTGCGGTATCGCCTTCGCCGACAGCCCCACTGGCAACCAGGACAGTCCCAGCGCGCAAGTGCTGCTCAAGAGCACCCGGTCGTGGGATGGCACGCCATACAGGAGCTACCCCGCAACCCAACCGGAACTGAGCATTCTCAAGATAACCATTCCGGCCAATACGACCCTGCCATGGCACCGGCATCCGGTTCCGAACGCCGCCTACGTGCTTTCCGGCGAGCTGGAAGTACAGGCCAGGGACGGCAGCAAATCCATACTCATCAAAGCAGGTGACACCCTGGCCGAAATGGTGGATATCATGCACCGCGGCAAGACCGGCAATACTCCGGTCGAACTGGTTGTGTTCTATGCTGGAGCCGTCGGAACACCGTTATCCCAGTAATGCGGCAGCGGGATGCCCTGCCTTCGTCCTGTCATCGGAGCCTTCATGCGTCTTTGCCTTATCTGCCTGCTGCTGTTGACCACCTGGCCGGCCGTTGCGCAGATCTACAAATACACCGACGCCAATGGCAATACGGCTTACAGCAACCAGCCACCGGACGGCACGAAGGCCGAAGCCGTCGTGCTGCCGCCGCTCAATAGCGTCGATACTTCAACAATGCAAAGAAACAGCGCTCCTGCGCCTCAAGAGCAGCGGGAAGTCCAACAGCAGCCATCGGCTTTCTATCAGACCCTGGAACTGACCGACCTGCCGACCGATGAAGCGCTGCGCGCCAATAACGGCACCTTCACCATCGGTGTGAGGATTCAGCCTCGCCTGCAACAGCCTCATCAGTTGCAATTGCTGGTAGACGGCAATCCTTACGGGCAGCCGTCCAATGTGCCGCGCCTGCAGGTGGTAAACATCGACCGCGGCGAGCACAGCTTTGCCGTGGTGGTGAAAAGCGGTGAGCACATCGTCCAGCAAAGCCCGACCATCACCCTGACCGTGCAGCGCGTCCATGTCGGTCGGCCTTGAGATGCGCGTCATGTTTGGTTTGCTGGCGTGCCTGTTGCTGCTGTCGGCCCAGCCTGCCGTAGCGGAGGTCTATACCTACATCGATGCCAACGGCAACCGGGTGTTCACCGATCAGCCGCACAAGAATGCCAAGCGTGTGGAGATTCCGCCGAGCAACAACATGACCGGCACACCACCGCCTCGCACCCGGCAGGCAATACCGGCGAAACCCGGGGTCAAGATGATGTTTCGCTATCAGTTGCTACGGGTTCTGGCCCCCGAGCCGGACGGAACGGTGCGCAGCACAAGCGGTGAAGTGATCGTGACCGTCACCAGCGAACCGGCCCTGCAGCCCGGCCATGGCTATCGCCTGTTGCTCGATGGGCAACCGGTAGGTCAGCCCGGACGCAGCCCGGTATTCCCGCTGAACAATATCGACCGTGGCACGCATCAGCTGTCGGTCGAGATAGTCGATGAGTCTGGCCGCGTACTGGAAAAAACCCCCAACCAGCCCTTCCATATGCTGCGTATCTCGCTGGCGCAGAAACGCACCGCCAATCCCTGCAAACCCGGCGAGTACGGTGTACGTCCCGAATGTCCACTCAAGGACAAGCCCAAAGAGGAAAGCAGCATCCTGCCTTTTTTCTAGGCAGGAAAACACATCCCGCCCACAAGGCACCTTAATGGTGCATGATTCTCTCCGCTACGCTTCAAGACAGCCCAATCTGGTTCAGGAATGACTGTCGGGTGGCGCTTTATGCGGGCACAGATCCCAAAAAAGCCCTGATTTTGCGAATTAAGCGCTTCTTTTCGGAGCCTTGGTTTGGTTCTTGCAACTTCACTGACACAGCACCCCATAAAGCACCGTATCAGTGGCTTTGCTGATGCTGGCCAGGACGGCTCGGCTCCTGCACCTCCGCGATTGCAATGTGCCAAAAGAGGTCACCAAGATTCATGACTATCAGCGACGCGCTGCACCGTTTGTTACTGGACAACCTGACCACTGCCACCATTCTGCTCAATGCCGACCTGCGCCTTGAGTACATGAACCCGGCAGCGGAAATGCTGCTGGCCATCAGTGGCCAGCGCAGTCATGGGCAATTCATCAGCGAACTGTTCACCGAATCCGCCGAAGCACTTAGTTCGCTTCGTCAGGCCGTGGAACAGGCTCACCCCTTCACCAAACGTGAAGCCATGCTGACCGCGCTGACCGGCCAGACCCTGACCGTCGACTATGCGGTAACACCGATTCTCAACAAGGGCGTCACCCTGCTGTTGCTGGAAGTCCATCCTCGTGATCGCCTGCTGCGCATCACCAAGGAAGAGGCCCAGTTATCCAAGCAGGAAACCACCAAGATGCTGGTGCGTGGCCTGGCTCACGAAATCAAGAACCCGCTCGGCGGCATTCGCGGCGCGGCGCAGTTGCTGTCCCGCGAGTTGCCTGAAGAAAGCCTCAAGGACTACACCAACGTCATCATCGAAGAAGCCGATCGCCTGCGTAATCTGGTGGACCGGATGCTTGGCTCCAACAAGCTGCCTTCACTGGCCATGACCAATGTGCATGAAGTGCTTGAGCGGGTCTGCAGCCTGGTCGAAGCCGAAAGCCAGGGATGCATCACTTTGGTGCGCGACTACGATCCAAGTATTCCCGACGTCCTGATCGACCGTGAACAAATGATTCAGGCGGTACTCAATATCGTGCGTAACGCCATGCAGGCCATCAGTGGCCAGAACGAATTACGCCTGGGGCGCATCACCCTGCGCACCCGCGCCATGCGCCAGTTCACCATCGGCCACATTCGGCACCGACTGGTGAGCAAGATCGAAATCATCGATAACGGCCCCGGTATTCCGGCCGAGCTTCAGGAAACCATTTTCTACCCCATGGTCAGTGGCCGCCCGGATGGTACGGGACTCGGACTTGCCATTACCCAGAACATCATTAGCCAGCACCAGGGACTGATCGAATGTGAGAGCCATACTGGCCACACCACTTTCTCGATCTTCCTGCCGCTGGAACAAGGAGCCGCTTCGACATGAGCCGTAGTGAAACTGTCTGGATCGTAGATGACGATCGTTCCATCCGCTGGGTACTGGAAAAGGCTCTGCAACAGGAAGGCATGACCACACAAAGCTTCGATAGCGCGGATGGGGTGATGAGTCGCCTGGCCCGTCAACAACCGGACGTGATCATTTCCGATATCCGCATGCCGGGCGCCAGTGGCCTTGATCTGCTGGCGCGAATTCGCGAGCAGCATCCGCGTCTGCCGGTGATCATCATGACCGCCCACTCGGACCTGGACAGCGCCGTAGCCTCTTACCAGGGCGGTGCGTTCGAGTACCTGCCCAAGCCGTTCGACGTCGACGAAGCCGTCTCGCTGGTCAAGCGCGCCAACCAGCACGCTCAGGAACAGCAAGGTCTGGACGTCGCGCCAACCCTGACCCGCACCCCGGAAATCATTGGTGAAGCGCCAGCGATGCAGGAAGTGTTTCGCGCCATCGGGCGTTTGAGCCACTCCAACATCACCGTGCTGATCAATGGTGAATCGGGTACCGGCAAGGAACTGGTCGCCCACGCCCTGCATCGCCACAGCCCGCGTTCGGCTTCGCCGTTCATCGCGCTGAACATGGCTGCGATTCCCAAGGACCTGATGGAATCGGAACTGTTTGGCCATGAAAAAGGCGCCTTTACCGGCGCGGCCAACCTGCGGCGCGGCCGCTTCGAGCAGGCCGATGGCGGCACACTGTTCCTCGATGAAATCGGTGACATGCCGGCCGATACCCAGACCCGTCTGTTGCGGGTGCTGGCTGACGGCGAGTTCTACCGGGTTGGCGGTCATACGCCGGTCAAGGTCGACGTGCGCATCATCGCTGCGACTCACCAGAACCTGGAAACCCTGGTGCAGGCCGGCAAGTTCCGCGAGGACTTGTTCCATCGCCTGAACGTGATCCGCATTCACATTCCGCGCATGTCGGACCGCCGCGAAGACATTCCGACCCTGGCCAGGCACTTCCTGAGCCGTGCCGCGCAGGAACTGGCGGTGGAACCCAAGCTGCTCAAGGCAGAAACCGAGGAATACCTCAAGCACCTGCCATGGCCGGGTAACGTCCGCCAACTGGAAAACACCTGCCGCTGGATCACGGTCATGGCTTCGGGCCGTGAAGTGCATATCAGCGACCTGCCGCCAGAGCTATTGAGCCTGCCGCAAGACGCCGCGCCGGTGACCAACTGGGAACAGGCATTGCGCCAGTGGGCCGACCAGGCCTTGTCGCGTGGGCAATCCAGCCTGCTGGACAGCGCCGTACCGACCTTCGAGCGCATCATGATCGAAACCGCCCTCAAGCACACTGCCGGTCGCCGTCGCGATGCTGCCGTGCTGCTGGGCTGGGGCCGCAATACCTTGACCCGCAAGATCAAGGAATTGGGCATGAAGGTCGATGGCGGGGATGACGATGAGGGGGATGAAGGCTAAATCCCCCTATGGGAGCGGGTTCATTCGCGAATGGATTTTTCGCGAATGAATTCGCTCTACGTGGCCAATGATGGCTTCTCCCAGAGATTGATCCCGCCTTCCACTGCAAACCGGTCGATTTCGGCCAGCTCTTCACGGCTGAACTCAAGGTTCTTCAGCGCACCGACGTTCTCGATGATCTGTTCCGGGCGACTCGCGCCGATCAGCGCCGAGGTGACGCGCGGATCGCGCAGGGTCCAGGCCAGGGCCATCTGCGCCAGGCTCTGACCACGCCGTTTGGCGATCTCGTTGAGCGCCCGCACATGAGCGATGTTCTGCTCGGACAAATGCGCCGCCTGTAACGAACCGCCACCCGGACGGTTGACCCGCGCATCCTGCGGTACGCCATTGAGGTACTTGTCCGACAGTAATCCCTGCGCCAGAGCGGTAAAGGCAATCACACCGGCACCCAGTTCTTCGGTGCTGTCGAGCAGGTCTTTCTCGACCCAGCGATTGAGCAGGTTGTAGGCCGGTTGATGGATCAACAGCGGCACTTTCCACTCTTTCAGCAGCGCGGCGATTTCCCGGGTTTTCGAGCCGGAATAGGAAGAAATACCGATGTACAACGCCTTGCCCTGCTGCACGGCAGTCGCCAGTGCGCTCGCGGTTTCTTCCAGCGGTGTGTCCGGGTCGAAGCGGTGAGAATAGAAGATATCCACATAATCGAGGCCCAGGCGCTGCAGGCTCTGATCGAGGCTGGCCAGGACGTATTTGCGTGATCCGCCGCCCTGTCCGTAAGGACCTGGCCACATGTCCCAGCCCGCCTTGGTGGAGATGATCAGTTCATCGCGGTATTGCTTGAAGTCTTCGCGCAGCAAGCGTCCGAAATTGATTTCGGCACTGCCATACGGTGGGCCATAGTTGTTGGCCAGATCGAAATGGTTGATGCCCAGATCGAAGGCCGTGCGCAGCATGGCGCGCTGGGTGTCGATGGGCGTGCTGTCACCGAAGTTGTGCCACAGCCCGAGCGACAGGGCTGGCAATAACAGACCGCTGCGGCCCGTGCGGCGATAAGGCATGTCGTTGTAACGGTTTTCGGCAGCGATGTAGGTCATTGAGTCCTCTCTTGTTGGGTATTCGGTCTGTCGCGAATGTGTGAGGTGTTACTCGCGACGCCAGACAGCCTGCTGTACATCGACCCGCTTGGGCACCAATCGGTTCTCGTAGAACAGATCGGCGGTGGCCTGTTGCGCGCGGATAATCTGCGGTGTGATCGGCAAGCTGGGCGATTCAGGACGATGATCGATGTACTGACCGATCACCGCTTCAGGAAGGCCCATGCTGCGCGACAGAATCCCGATACTCTCGGCACGCTGGCTGCGAGTCAAGGCATCCGCCGCGCTCAGTTCGTTCAAGACCTGCTCAATGAAATCGCCATTACTCTCGGCATAGGCCCGGCGAGCCGTGTAGATCGGGCCGGACAAGCCAAGCCCTTCACCATTGGCCAGGACGTGGCTGTGCCCTTCGTTCAGAGCAATGGAGTAATAAGGGTCCCAGATGGCCCAGGCATCGACACTGCCGTTCTCAAAGGCGGCACGGGCATCGGCGGGAGTCAGGTAGATCGGCTGGATATCCTTGAAACTCAGCCCGGCCTTGTTCAAGGCGCGCAGCACCAGGTTGTGTGCACTGGAGCCTTTCTGCAGGGCGACCTTGCGGCCTTTCAGATCGGCCACGCTCTTGAACGGGCTGTCATTGCGCACCAGAATGGTTTCGGCCTGAGGCTTGGCCGGTTCGGCACCTATGTACACCAGATCCGCGCCTGCCACCTGAGCGAAGATCGGCGGGATATCGCCGGTCGAAGCAATATCCAGACTGCCGATATTCAAGGCCTCAAGCATCTGCGGCCCGGCCGGAAACTCGATCCACTTGACCTGAGTGTTGGCGAAACGCTTCTCCAGCAAGCCATGTTCCTTGGCCAATACCAGAGTAATGGAGCCTTTCTGGTAACCGATGCGCAACGTGTCCGGCTCCTGGGCCGAAGCGCTGTTGAGTACTCCGCACAGGCTCAATACAGCAGCAATCAAAGCCAGTGGTCTCATGGGTATTTTCCTTGTAATGCCTGTAGGAGCGAATTTATTCGCGAGGGGCCGGTACACCCGAAGAAAATGTGTCGCCGGGAACACCTTCTCGCGAATGAATTCGCTCCTACAGGGCAGTGATCATTCAAATCGGTTCGACGGGCGTTTCAGCCCCAGGTTTTCCCGCAGGGTCGGGCCTTCGTATTCGGTACGGAACAGACCACGACGCTGCAACTCGGGCACCAGCAGGCGCGCCACATCCTCAAGGCCTCCCGGCAAATGCGGCACCAGCACGTTGAAGCCATCGGCCGCGCCCTGCTCGAACCATGTTTGCAGCTCATCGGCAATCTGTACTGGCGTGCCGATCAGGCTGTAATGCCCTCGCCCACCTGCAATGCGCCGTCCAAGCTGCGCCAGGTTCAGGTTTTCCTTGTCGGCCAGTTCAGTCAGCAACTGCTGCCGGCTGCGCTGGCCACTGTCGGTCAGCGGCAACTCCGGCAGCGGCCCATCCAGTGGATAACCCGACAGATCGAAATTGCCCAGCATGCGCCCCAACAGCGCCACGCCGACATGCGGGTCGACCAGATCCTGGAACGACTCGAATTTGGCCTGGGCCTGGGCTTCGGTTTCAGCCACGACGATAAACACACCGGGCATGATTTTCAGGGAATCGGTACTGCGTCCATAAGCTTTCAGCCGCCCTTTCAGATCGGCATAAAACGCCTGGGCGCTGGTCAGCGAAGTCTGCGCGGTGAACACCACTTCCGCGGTTTGCGCCGCCAGATCCCGTCCGACTTCCGAAGAGCCCGCCTGTACTACAACCGGCTGGCCTTGCGGAGAGCGCGCCACGTTCAGTGGGCCTTTGACCTTGAAGTGCTCGCCATGATGGTCGAGCACGTGCAGCCTGGCCGGGTCGTAATACTCACCGCTGGCCTTGTCGCGGATAAAGGCATCGTCCGCCCAGCTGTCCCAGAGCCCGGTCACCACGTGATGAAACTCTCGCGCCCGGCTGTAACGCTCGGCGTGCCCGACATGTTCCTCACGACCGAAATTCTGCGCTTCGGCGGCGGCATCGGAGGTCACCAGATTCCAGCCGGCCCGCCCGCCGGACAGATGATCCAGCGAAGCGAACTTGCGAGCCACGTGATAAGGCTCGTTATAGGTGGTGGTCGCCGTGGCGATCAGGCCGATGTTCTCGGTCACCGCGCTCAGGGCCGAGAGCAGCGTCAGCGGCTCGAAATGATCGGAGCGCGCCATATGGCTGGCGATATCGCCCGTGGGAGCCGCAACACTGTCGGCCACGAACAGCGCATCGAACTTCGCCTCTTCTGCCACCCTGGCCAGATGCTTGTAGTGCTTGAAATCCAGCCCGGCATTGGCCGGGACATCCGGATGACGCCATGCCGCGACATGGTGCCCGGTAGCCATTAGAAATGCGCCGAGCTTCAACTGACGAGCAGACTTGCTCATAACCAACTCCTTACCGATTCATTGAGGGTTGTTGCACGCAACGGCTCAAAAATCCTTACGCAACTGCACACCGAAATAACGCTCGTCATCACGCGGCACCGAGCGGTAGACATAGTTGCCACCGGTGGCCAGCATCGGTGAGTACGACTTGTCGGCCAGGTTCTTGCCCAACAGCGCGACACGCCAGCCGGCGTTGTAATCCGCCAGGGCAACACTCGCGTTCCAGATGCCATAGGCGCCTTGTTTGGTGTCGACGTTCTGGCTGATGTCGTACTGCACTTCGCTTTGCCAGCTGTAATCGGTGCCCAGCTCGATATCCAGGCCGTTATCCAGTGGAATGGTGTAATCGGCACGCACGTAGCTTTTCCAGTCCGGGCTGTATGGCAGGGTCTTGCCATCGACGTTGCAGGACGCCGCCGCACCGGCCGGGCAGGCGAAGCTGTCGATACGGGCCCGGGTATAGGCCAGGGCACCGGAGATTTTCAGATTGTTGGTGGCCTGCAACGCATAGTCGAGCTCGACGCCCTCGGACTTGACGCTGCCCGCGTTGATCAGGCGCGTCACCACTTGCCCGGCGACGCTGTCGAAGAAGTTGGCCTGGTAGTTGTCGTATTCGCTGTGGAACACCGCCAGGTTGGTCGTCAGACGATTGTTCCAGGAGTTGGCCTTGATACCGACTTCCCAGGTATTCGAGGTTTCCGGCTTGAGTGCATCGGTGTCGCGCGGCTGCATGTTGAAGAACACGTTATAGGCCGGGCCTTTGTAGCCTCGCGAGTAAGTGACATAGGTGGTCACGTCATCAGTGAGGTCGTACTGCAGGCCGAGACGACCGGATTTGCCGTCTTCGTCCACAGAGCCGGAACTGCTGGTCGCCGGCTGGATGCCGCTGACCGTGGTAGCCGAGGTCGACACACGACGATGATCGTATTCCAGCTTGTCGTGGGTCCAGCGCAGGCCGGCGATGGCGCGGAAGTCCGGCGTGAAGTTGAAGGTGGTCTCACCAAATACCGAATAGCTTTCGCTGGTGGTGCTGTAATCGGCAACGCCACGATCCTGGCTGGTCGGTGTGATCAGGGTGCGCTGATAGGTTTCATCGCTCTTGCCGTGCATGTAGAACAGGCCGCCGACGTATTCCACGAACTCGCCTTTTGGCGAAGCCAGGCGCAATTCCTGCGAATACTGGTTGTATTCAAGTTCGCCCTTGTCCTGGGTGCCAGGGAACGCTGCGGTAATGGTGCCGAGACGGTCGCCATCCTGATACTGGGTGTTGTCCCAGCCACGCCAGGCGGTGATGGAAGTCAGGGTGAAATCGCCCAGCTTCCAGTCCAGTTGGCCGGACAGACCTTTGTTGATGTCGTCCACATGGCTGCGGTAATCGCTGATCACATCGCGGTTATCACTGTCGGCGCGCACCGGCGACAAGGCGTTGCTGAATGCGGGCGTCAGCGATTTGCTGACCACACCGTTGGGCGCGTCGTCATGGGCTTCCATGTAATCGGCGGCCAGGGTGAAAGTGATGTCGTCATTGGGCGTGAACTCCAGCTTGCCGCGCGCGCCTTTGCGGTTGTAACCGTTCACTTCCTGGCCGTTGAGCTTGTTGTCGACGTTGCCGTCGTAGCTGCCGAACAGCGTCGTGATCGAGCCCTTGAGGGTTTGCGGAATCAGGCTGCCGCCAATGCCGAAACGCGTGCGACTTTCGTTGCCGCTGAAATACGACTGCTCGATGTAGCCGTGAGTCTCTTCGGTGGGCGCCTTGGTGACGATGTTCAGTACACCGGCCGAAGCGTTCTTGCCGAACAGCGTGCCCTGCGGGCCGCGCAGGACTTCGATGCGCTCCAGGTCCAGCAGATCAAGGGTAGCCTGGCCCGGACGGCCGAGCACCACACCATCGATGACCGTTGCCACGGTAGGCTCGACACCCGGTGATGTGGAGATCGTGCCCACCCCCCGAATGAACAACGAAGTGTCCTTGTTGGAAGCCCCGGTTCTGAAATTCAGGGTCGGAACCTGCTGCACGATGCTGGCAACACCATTACGGTTATCACGCTCCAGTTGCTCACCCTCCACTACGGAGACCGCAACCGGCACCTTCTGCAATGACTCTTCGCGGCGCGTGGCGGTAACGGTGACCGCCTTGAGCGTTGGCGCCTCGGCGTTCTGCGTGGCCTCGGTTGCAGCCATCGCCGGAGCCAGCGGCATGGCCGCCAGGCTCATCAGCAACATGCCACAACGACGTCCCCGCGCCGTATTCGCCTGATCGATGGCTTGCGCCAGAAGGTTGTGTTTGACGCGATCCCCAAGTGTTGTGTGCATCTACGTGCCTGCCTGATATGTGCCTTGGTCGGCCAGTGCCTGAGCACTGACGTCGGAAATTGCTGGCTAAACCGGGTCCGGGCATTCGCGGTAGCGAGTAGCAGACAAACCATCTTGTTAGCGCTAACATCGCCAGTATCAGTAACTGGCACATAGATCGTCCAATACTGAAAAATTACTTTTATATTCTTTTTTCTTTTATACGAAGTGACCGTTCATGGCCGATGACCTTCCTGTGACACGCAAACGCCGGGGCGCAGGTCGCGTGACCATCAATGCCGTGGCCCGGCAGGCAGGGGTTTCGGCGATTACCGTATCGCGTTATTTCAACCAGCCGGATCAGGTTTCACCCGAACTGCGCGAGCGCATCGCTGCGGCGGTCAATGAGCTGGGTTATGTCCCCAATCTGGTGGCGGGCGGTCTGGCATCGGCGCGCAGCCGGGTGGTCGCCATGGTGATGCCCAACATCTCCGGCCCGATCTTCGCCAACACCATCCAGGGTTTCAGCGACACCTTGAGCCAGCACGGTTTCCAGCTATTGCTGGCCTCCAGCTACTTCTCTACCGAGCAGGAAGAAAGCGCGGTGCGGGCGTTCCTCGGCTGGTCACCGGCGGCCCTGGTGCTGACCAGCCGCTTTCACAGCGCCGCGACCGAGAAGATGATCGAGCAAGCCGATATTCCAGTCATTGAAACCTGGGACCACCAGCCTGAACGCAGCCCGATCCAGATCGGTTTCTCGCATTACCAGGTCGGAGTTACGGCCACCCGTTATCTGCACGGTAAAGGCTACCGGCGCATCGCTTTTGTACAGAACAGCATGGCCGGCGACTTCAGCGCTCTGGAGCGCCGCGACGGCTACCGAGCCACGCTTGAAACGTTCGGCCTGCAGCCCTGGGTGTTCGTCCCGGATGCAGGACTCGCGCCTTTCGAGGCCGGCAAACAGGCGATGCATACGCTCATGAGCGGCCCGGTCAGACCTGACGCCATCTTCTTCGCCAACGACAACCTCGCCGCTGGCGGATTGCTCGCCAGCCAGCGTGCCGGGCTGCGGATACCGGAGGATTGTGCGGTCATGGGTTTTGGCGATTACGCCTTCGCAGAAATGATGATGCCCAGCCTCAGCACCATCAAACCACCCGCCCTGGAAATCGGCCTGCTGGCCGCACAGCGCGTTCTGGAAAGCCTGGGCGTGTTGCCGCTGGAAGGCGAAATAGAACGGCTGAACCTGCTCGATTGCAGCCTGGTGGAGCGGGAAAGTACCTGAACTATCGGCAGTAGGACCGGATTTATCCGGGAAGACATTCTTTCTGGCGACGCAGGTTCTGTGAATATACGGACCTCCTCCCGGATAAGCGGAACGCCGCCCGATCCTGTCCCACATGCTGCCTGTTTGCCGAACGACAGCGCAGTGTCAGGAACACTGCGGGGCTCCTACCGCGTAGGCCCCGCAGAGGAACTGTTACCGCACCAGATGCAAGAACTGCATATGCCGCTCGTACTGGTCCAGGATGTCGTTGATCACCTGTTCCTTGGTGTAACCGACCAGATCGTAATCCTGGCTGCCTTCGCTCAAGTGAACTTCAGCCCGGTAGTAACGGCGGTTGTTCAATTGCTTGGAGCCCATGCCGCCACGGGCAAACGAAGGGGTGAAGAAGCCTTTCATCTGTACCTGGTAAATGAACGGTCGTTCTTCGCCGTGGCCGATTTCCAGGCTGACGGAGTCGTTTGAAGGGTCGGGTTGAGTGTCGACACTCAGGCCCTTTTCCACAAACACGGCGGTCACATCTTCGATGGCCGGGCGTACGGTCTGGTCGAGGAAGCGGTAGACCTCGTCGCGCGACGGGTAATGCACCGCCTGGCTCAGGCGCTGACGCCAGCCGCCACGCCGCGCACCGGAAGCCGGAGCCAGCGAATACAACTGGGCGATCTGGCGCTGGGACTCCATGAAGAATGCCTTGTGCAGTCCCCACATCATCAACAGCAGAATCAGCGAGAACGGCAACGAGGTCAGCACGACCGCCGACTTCAACGCATCGATGCTGCCGGAGAACAGCAACCCGCTGGTAATCACCGCCGTCGCCACGCCCCAGAAAACCCGCAGCCATTTGGGACCGTCTTCATCCGGGCCGCCGCCCTTGGCCGACAGAGTGGACAGCACCACGGTGCCCGAATCCGCCGAAGTGACGAAGAACACGAAGCTGATGAACACCGTGACGGCAATCACGGTCTTGCTCCATGGGTAGGTTTCCAGCAGCAGATACAGGGTCATCGACGGATCATCGATAGCCGACTGGCCCAGCGCGGTCATGCCATGGTTGAGCACCTGGTCGATGGCACTGTTACCGAAAATCGACATCCACGCGAGGGTGAAACCCAGCGGGATCAACAGCACGCCAAAGACAAACTCGCGGATGGTCCGGCCACGGGAAATACGCGCGATGAACAGGCCGACAAAAGGCGACCATGCAATCCACCAGGCCCAATAGAACACGGTCCAGCCACCCAGCCAGTCGTTGGGTTCGTTATAGGCGTAGACGTCGAAACTCTTGGTCGGCAGCGAGCCCAGATAATCGCCGATGTTCTGCACCAGGGTATTGAGCAGATGCTGGGTAGGACCGGCGAACAGGACGAACAGCAGCAGCGCACAAGCGAGCAGCATGTTGATATCGGACATGACCCGCACGCCCTTGTCGACGCCAGAAACGGCCACCAGGATTGCGGCGCCCATCATCAGGGTAATCAGCCCGACCTGAATCCATTGGGTATGGGACACGCCGAACAGGTAATCCAGCCCCGAGTTCAGATGCAGCACGCCAAAGCCCATGTCGGCGCCAAGGCCGAAAATGGTCGCGATGATGCCGAAGCCGTCGACCGCATAGCCAATGGGGCCGTTGATCCGCTTGCCGATCAGCGGATACAACGCCGAACGCAGGGCCAGCGGCAGGTTGTGCCGGTAAGCGAAGTACGCCAGCGCCATGCCGACAAAGGCAAATACGCCCCAACCATGCAGGCCCCAGTGCAGAAACAGCAACTGCATGGCCTGGCGCGCGGCCTCTGGGGTTCCGCTCTCGCCTTGCGGCGGTTGCAGCATGTGGGTCAGCGGTTCGGAGACACAGAAGAAGAACAGCGTAATGCTGATCCCGGCCGCGAACAGCATGCCGGCCCATGACAGATAGCTGAATTCGGGTTCGTCGTGGTCGGCACCGAGCTTGATCTTGCCGTAGCCAGACAAGGCGGTGACCACCACGAAGACCAGATACAGCGTCATTGCCAGCATGTAGTACCAGCCGACCGTATTGGCCGCCCAGTTCTGCGCTGCCAGCAACCATTCGCCGCTGGCTTGCGGAAAGGCAATTACGGTGACACCGAAGATCAGGATGACGCTCGCGGCGAAATAGAACACCGGGGCATTCATGCGGACCTGACTGTTGGGTGAAGACACGGACGTACTCATGGACGGTACGCCTCTGGATTCAGACAAAACACTCCAGGGAAAAGGGGCAACACGGGAAGGACTCCTGACATGAGCGGGCAGAAAACTACCTGCAAAAAACAAATCGCATACAGGGGGGGATGCGGGCTCAGACGAGGGTATGACGCATGAGGGCGCCGGATCGTTCCCCAGCGCCCTGTTTGAAGGGTTTCGGCAACCTACTTCTGGGTGCCGTCATCCTGTTGCAGCAGGTTGGCCTGAGTCAGGTTGCAGCCGGCCGGAACGCTGCGGGTCAGCCAGACGTTACCGCCGATGGTCGAGCCCTTGCCAATGGTGATGCGCCCCAGAATGGTCGCACCGGCATAGATCACCACGTCGTCCTCGACAATCGGATGGCGGGCATGGCCTTTCTGCAACTGGCCATCCTCGTCCGCCGGGAAGCGCTTGGCGCCCAGGGTTACCGCCTGATAGATACGCACCCGCTCACCGATGATGGCCGTTTCGCCAATCACCACGCCGGTACCGTGGTCGATAAAGAAACTCGGCCCGATCTGCGCGCCCGGGTGAATGTCGATGCCGGTGGCCGAGTGGGCGATTTCCGAACTGATCCGCGCCAGGAGCGGCAGGCCGGCCCGATACAGATGGTGCGCCAGACGGTGATGGATCACCGCCAGAATGCCCGGATAGCACAGTAGAACCTCGTCGACACTGCGCGCTGCCGGGTCGCCGTGATAGGCCGCCAGCACATCGGTATCGAGCAGCAGGCGAATCGCGGGCAAGGCGCTGGCAAATTCCTGGATCAATGCCAGGGCCCGTTCGTCGATTCCTCCGGTGGCGTCGCCCTGCTGATGCGCCACATAACGCAGCTCCAGCCGGGCCTGGGCCAGCAGCGCATTGAGCGCCACGTCCAGAGTGTGGCCGACGTAGAAATCCTCGCTTTCCTCACGCAGGTCCACCGGGCCCAGGCGCATGGGGAACAAGGCGCCACTCAGGGCTTCGAGAATATCGCGCATGGCCTCTCGGGAAGGCAGCTCCCGGCCACCATGTTCACCGCTCACCCGCCTGTTACGAGTACGCCAGTCTTCACGCGCGGTGCGCAACTGGCTGACGATCCGCTGCAACTGCCAGTGGCTGGAACGGCCTGCGGCAGGTGCTTCTGGAATATCGCTCACGCTGAACTCTCCTTGATTCAAAGAAGGCAACCCAATGATGGCGGCCACTGCGATCTCCACTCTACGGCAAACATTTGCGTGGAAAAAATAACAATTTGCGTAGGGCTTTAGCTTCTATCACATAAACCACAGTGGGTTGCCGTGCAGGGAGCGTCTGCATATAGTCCGATAACTCCCTTCTCGGCTTATCTATCACAATGATCAATAAACAGCTGGCACGCTTCAATCGCCTCGACCTGATCGACGCGCCCACCGCGCTGGAAAAGCTCGAACGCCTGTCGACCTGGGCAGGCCGCGATATCTATATCAAGCGCGATGACACCACGACCCTCGCGCTGGGTGGCAACAAGGTCCGCAAGCTCGAATACCTGGCCGCCGATGCGCTGGCCCAGGGTGCCGACACGCTGATCACCGCCGGCGCGATCCAGTCCAACCATGTCCGCCAGACCGCTGCGCTGGCCGCGCGTCTCGGCCTGGGTTGCGTCGCACTGCTGGAAAATCCGATCGGCAGCGAAGACCCCAGTTACCTGAACAACGGCAACCGCCTGCTGCTGGAACTGTTCGACGCCAAGGTCGAGCTGGTGGAAAACCTCGATAACGCCGATGAGCAACTGCAAGCCCTGGCTGCCCGTCTGCGCACCAGTGGCAAGAAACCTTATCTGGTACCGATTGGCGGCTCCAGTGCCGTGGGCGCGCTGGGTTATGTGCGGGCCGGTCTGGAACTGGCCGAGCAGATCAAGCAGACCGGGCTGGATTTTGCCGCTGTTCTGCTGGCTTCCGGCAGCGCCGGTACCCACAGCGGCCTGGCGCTGGCCCTGGCTGAGCAATTGCCCGAATTGCCAGTGATTGGCGTCACCGTTTCGCGCAGCGAAGAAGCGCAGTTGCCCAAGGTCCAAGGTCTGGCCGAGCGCACTGCCGAATTGCTCGATATCGCCCTCCCGCCGGCCTTCAAGGTGCAACTGTGGGACGAATACTTCGGCCCGCGCTATGGTGAACCGAACGCAGGTACACTCTCGGCGATCAAACTGATGGCCAGCCACGAAGGTCTGTTGCTCGATCCGGTCTACACCGGCAAGGCCATGGCCGGGTTGCTCGATGGCATCGGGCGCCAGCGCTTCAATGATGGCCCGCTGATCTTCCTGCACACCGGCGGAGCACCCGCGCTGTTCGCTTATCCGGATGTGTTTGGCAACTGACCGGACCGTGCTTTGCACAGGTTTGACCCATATGCCAAAAGAAAAACTGAAGATGCTTTTTAGTTCTTTTTGTTTATAAGAAACTCGCTTTATATTCGCGACCGCCGAAGCGCCACAGGGCGCTGAAACACGCAGATAATTCAGTCCGATTCGCTGTCGCCAGGTTCGACCTGCCTGACACTTCACACCAACAAGGGGCTCGCATGAACATTTCCGCCATTCGTCGCACGTTTCTCTTCTCGGCTCTGACGCTGGTGCTGGGCACCGGCATCGCGGGGCAAGCCATGGCCGGCGAACAACTGCAAAAGATCAAGGACAGCGGCACCCTCAATGTGGGCCTGGAAGGCACTTATCCACCTTTCAGCTTCGTGGACGAAAACGGCAAGCTCACGGGTTTTGAAGTCGAATTGTCCGAAGCTCTGGCCAGGGAACTGGGCGTCAAGGCCAAGGTACAACCGAGCAAATGGGACGGTATTCTCGCGGCCCTGGAATCAAAGCGCCTGGATGTGGTGATCAATCAGGTGACCATTTCCGACGAGCGCAAGAAGAAGTACGACTTCTCCCAGCCCTACACCATCTCCGGCCTGCAGGCGCTCACCCAGAAGAAGAATGAAGACACCATCAAGACGCCTCAGGATCTGGCAGGCAAGAAAGTCGGCGTAGGCCTGGGCACCAACTATGAGCAGTGGATCAAGGCCAATGTCCCGACAGCCATCGTCAAGACCTACGACGATGATCCGACCAAGTTCCAGGATCTGCGCGTAGGCCGTATCGACGCCATTCTGGTCGACCGCCTGGCCGCTCTGGAAATCGCAGCCAAGACCAAGAATGCCTTTGGTGTCGCGGGTGCTCCGTTCTCCCGTCAGGAATCCGGTATTGCCCTGCGCAAGGGCGAGCCTGAATTGCTCGACGCCATCAACAAGGCCCTCGACAAGCTGCGCGCCGACGGCACCCTGGCCAAGCTGTCGCAAAAGTACTTCAACGCTGATGTGACCAAATGATCGAAGAGAGCCTAAAGCTCGTAGCGGACTCTGCGCCCTTTCTCCTCAAGGGCGCGTACTACACGGTCATTCTCAGTCTGGGCGGAATGTTTTTCGGCTTGCTGCTGGGCTTCGGCCTGGCACTTATGCGCCTGTCGCGTTTCCGGCTGATAAGCTGGCCGGCACGTGTCTACGTCTCGTTCTTTCGTGGCACGCCGCTGCTTGTGCAACTGTTCGTGATCTATTACGGCCTGCCGCAACTGGGGATCGAACTGGAGCCGCTGTCTGCAGCACTGATCGGTTTCTCGTTGAACATGGCTGCCTATGCCTGTGAAATCCTGCGCGCCGCCATCGGTGCCGTGGAACGCGGGCAGTGGGAAGCAGCAGCCAGTATCGGCATGACCCGCTGGCAGGCCATGCGCCGGGCGATCCTCCCGCAAGCGGCACGCACCGCCTTGCCGCCGCTGGGCAACAGTTTCATTTCGCTGGTCAAGGACACGGCCCTGGCCGCGACCATCCAGGTACCGGAACTGTTCCGCCAGGCGCAACTGATCACCGCACGCACCTTTGAAATTTTCACCATGTACCTTGCCGCCGCCCTGATCTACTGGGTTCTTGCTTCGTTGCTTTCGCACCTGCAAAACCGTCTCGAAGCAAGGGTCAATCGGCATGATCTGGAGTCCTGAAGCATGATCGTGGTTGAAAACCTCACCAAGGAATTCAAGGGCCAGCAGGTGCTCAAGGGCATCGACCTGCGCATCGAGGCCGGCGAAGTCGTGGCAATCATCGGCCCCAGCGGCTCGGGAAAAACCACGCTGCTGCGCTGCCTGAACCTGCTGGAAACACCTACCAGCGGGACGATCAAGGTTGGCGATATCCAGATTGATGGCAACCGTACCTTGAGCCAGCAGCAGAACCTGATCCGCCAGTTGCGTCAGCAGGTCGGCTTTGTGTTCCAGAACTTCAATCTCTTTCCCCATCGCACAGCCCTGGAGAACGTGATCGAAGGCCCGGTCGTGGTCAAGAAAGTGGCACGGGAAAAAGCCGTGGCCCTGGCCCGGCAACTGCTGGCCAAGGTCGGGCTGTCGGGCAAGGAAGATGCGTATCCGCGGCGTCTGTCCGGCGGGCAGCAGCAACGGGTGGCAATTGCCCGCGCTCTGGCCATGGAACCTCAGGTGATCCTGTTCGATGAACCCACCTCGGCGCTGGACCCTGAACTGGTTGGCGAAGTGCTGACCGCCATTGGGGCACTGGCCAAGGAAAATCGCACCATGGTCATCGTCACTCACGAAATGAGCTTTGCCCGGGATGTTGCCAACCGGGTGATTTTCATCGACAAGGGCGTCATCGTTGAGCAAGGCGAAGCAAAGGCCTTGTTCGCCAATCCGCAGGAAGAACGTACCAGGCAATTTCTGGAACGCACCCGGGCCTGATCCTACAGCCTCCCCTCATGAAAGCGGCGTCCATCGGGCGCTGCTTCTGTCGGCGTTATATTCTTATACGTATTGATCGATCAAAATCCTTGGTAGGCAAACGCACTCAACCAGGGAAAAACATCGAATTGTTACCGTAGAAATTGCCAGCTTCCCACAACTATCCCTTAATTCTGGTGCCTGCACACAGACACCTGCTTTCCGCTGTGCATGAGACGAACATAAGCGGTGACCTAGCAAGAGTAGGACGATCCTTTGTTTAAAAGTAAACAGCATTGATATATGCATGTAGGAATTATCTAATTTTTCGGAACTCCTACATAACCCATCATTCGCATATTGACAGACGCTCACAAAACCCATTAGCTCACTCCGAACAACAGATCTGGCACCACCAGAAACTTGCAAGTACACATTTACAACACCCTGTAATATTTGCCACAACTCTGAACTTTAAGGTACTTATCGCCCTGCTTCTTCAGCGATTTAACCTCAAAGAAAATTGTGAACACCATAATGATCAGTTACTTGCACTTTCTGTTAACCAAGAGTATTCGGACATGACTTCCACACATTGCAACGCCGGTTCTATAAAACTTTTACCGCCCTCCATTCCCCAGGCCAGCCGCCATGGCATCGGGGTCAGGATAGCGTCCCACTTGATGGTCCATATTCATCCCTATGACGGTATGGATGAAGGCGATCTGATCGAACTGTTCTGGGATGGCTGCTACGCGGCCTCGAAGATCCTGAGCGCAGCCGACATCAACCAGACCATCACCCTGCGCGTACCGGAAAGCTTCCTGCAAAACGGCAAGGCCCGGACCTACTACCGAATGATGAAAGTGGGCGGCATGCCCGTCACCTCACCCAGCCGCAAGATATGGGTCAAGCTGGATGCACCGGGCGGTCAGTTGCTGGACCCTGTCGAGGAGGAAAACCAGGGGCTGGCGCCCTTGTCTCTACCGCCTTCGGTGGTGCGCCGCGGCTTGAGTACCCGGCATATGAACAGTGGCCTGCCGATGACTATCGAGCCCTACCTGAACATGGCCCCCCATGACGAGATCACCTTGCGCTGGGGTGACCTGCGTATGGATCTGCCACCTCTGACACAGGAAGACGTCGGTGAACCTATCGATCTGGTCGTACCTGCAACCTTGATACGTGAGGCTGGCTGCGAACAACTGGAGGCTACTTATTGCGTCATTGACCGCGTAGGAAACAATTCACTCTGGGCTCCACCACGGGAGATAAAGATCCGGACTTCAGATGAATTCGCCCGGTGACATGTCTACCTTTCTGCAACTCATGCACGCCAGCGTTACATGAATCAGAATTTCTGCTCATGGAACGCTGGTTCCTTGTTACCTGACGACTGTAATCGTTACCAGCCGCACAACTTAATACTTGCCAGAGGCGAACTTACTTATTCGCCACCCTCTATATAAATGTATACAACTACACTCCGAATACATGCCATCTTGCCTGGCTGACTGGCGAGTTTTTAAAAGATAACCCAAGAGCCCCCCTCCTTCCTGCCCAGCCAGCATTTGCCATCTATGCTTATTCCAAAATTCACGTTTTAAAATGACTGATACAAGATTAGGGTATATGCACCGGACCACCGGACATCGTGATGTTCTCTTGCTGCCATTTGGGCAGCATCCCGCTACGAGGTTCCGATGGCTTCTCTCACGATCACCCCCGTGGATAACACCAGGGCATTACCGACCACCACGACCCGGCACACCTCGGTTCAAGAGCCGGATGTTGCGCCCTTGCTATTGCCTGCCAGAGTCTTGCACAACGATGCCCAGGCGATTGCCGCCGCCCGGGAACTGGCAGACATTGCCCGCCTGAGTGCGGCCCGACGCGACCAGGAACGCAAGTTGCCCTGGGCGGAAATCGAACAGTTCACCCGCAACGGGCTGGGCAGCATCTCGATTCCCAGGGCCTATGGCGGGCCACAGGTTTCCTTCGTAACCATCGCTGAAGTGTTCAGGATTATCTCGGCCGCCGACCCGGCGCTCGGGCAGATCCCGCAGAACCAGTTCGGCATCCTGCACCTGTTGCGCGACAGCGCCACCGAGCAACAGAAAAGAACCCTGTATCAAAGCGTCCTCGACGGCTGGCGCATCGGCAATGCCGGGCCCGAGCGCGGTACGAAAAACACTCTGGAACTCAAGGCCCGGATCACTGCCGATGGCGAGCGCCTGCTCATCAATGGCCAGAAGTTTTATTCCACCGGCGCCCTGTTCGCTCACTGGGTCGCCGTCAAGGCGCTGGATGATCAGGGACGCCAGGTCATGTCCTTTGTGAAACGCGGCTCGCCGGGGCTGAGCATCGTGGATGACTGGTCGGGCTTCGGCCAGCGCACCACCGCCAGTGGCACGGTGCTGCTGGATAACGTGCCGGTGGATGCCGAGCATGTGGTCGACAACTGGCGCCTGGCGCTGACCCCGAATATTCAGGGCGCGGTGTCGCAACTGATCCAGGCTGCAATCGATGCCGGTATCGCCCGCGAAGCCATCGATGACGCCATCAGTTTTGTTCGCGAACGCTCGCGTCCGTGGGTCGACGCCAATGTCGAGCGGGCCAGCGACGATCCTTATGTCATCGCCGAAATCGGCAAGCTGAAACTTGACCTGCATGCCGCCGAAGCCTTGTTGCGCCAGGCCGCCCGGACACTCGATGAAGTCGACGCCGCGCCCATCGATGAAGACTCCGCAGCGCGGGCCTCGATTGCCGTGGCGCGAGCCAAGGTGCTGACCACGGAAATCTCGTTGCTGGCCAGTGAAAAGCTGTTCGAGCTGGCCGGCAGTCGCGCCACCCTGGCGGAGTTCAACCTTGACCGGCACTGGCGCAACGCCCGCGTACACACCCTGCATGATCCGGTGCGCTGGAAGTACTACGCCGTCGGCGCCTGGCACCTGAATGGCAGCCTGCCTGCGCGCCACTCCTGGATTTGAACCAGACCACTGGAGAACTTCGTATGAGCCTTTCTTCATCCACGGCCTTGATCGGCAGTGACGCACAGGCCCTGCACGTGGCCAGCGAACTGGCCCGGGCCTTGAGCCACGACAGCGCCGTGCGCGACCGTGAACGCCGGCTGCCGAACCCGGAACTCGAACTGTTCAGCCACTCAGGACTGTGGGGCATCAGCGTCCCCAAGGCCTTCGGCGGCGCTGGCGTATCGAATGTAACCCTGGCAAAAGTCGTGCAGATCATCGCCCAGGCCGATGGCTCGCTGGGGCAGATTCCGCAAAACCATTTCTATGCACTTGAAGTGCTGCGCGTGAATGGCAACCCGCAACAGCAGGCACGCCTGTATGCCGAAGTACTGGCTGGCAGACGCTTCGGCAATGCACTGGCCGAACTGGGCACGAAAACCGCAAACGACCGCACCACGCGCCTGCAGCGTGAAGGCGACGGCTACCGCATCAACGGTCGCAAGTTCTACGCCACAGGTGCGCTCTATGCGCAGCGGATTCCGACCTCGGTCATCGACGAACAAGGCATTCAGCATCTGGCCTTCGTCCCGCATGACAGCGTCGGCCTGAACGTGATCGACGACTGGAGCGGCTTTGGCCAGCGCACCACGGGCAGCGGCTCGGTGCAGTTCGACAACGTGTATATCGATGCCGAGGATGTGCTTCCATTCCAGAGCGCGTTCGAGCGCCCCACCACCGTCGGGCCGCTGGCGCAGATTCTCCACGCGGCCATCGACACCGGTATTGCCCGCGCAGCCTTCGAGGACGCTCTGGTATTCGTGCGCACTCGCACTCGACCATGGATCGATTCAGGCATCGAAAAAGCTGTGGACGACCCCCTGACCCTGCACAGCTTCGGCAAGCTCGGGATTCGTCTGCATGCCGCCGAAGCCCTGCTTGAACGGGCTGGCGAATACCTCGACATTGCCCAGGCCGACAGCAACGATCAGACCCTGGCGGCGGCTTCCATTGCGGTTGCCGAGGCTCGGGCCATCAGTACCGAAATTTCCCTGGAAGCGGGCAGCAGGCTGTTTGAACTGGCAGGCAGTCAGTCGACGCTGGCCGAGCATGGCCTGGACCGGCACTGGCGCAATGCCCGCGTGCACACCCTGCACGATCCGGTGCGCTGGAAGTACAACGCCATCGGCAACTACTACCTCAACGACATCAACCCTCCACGTCGAGGGACCATCTGATGGCGCGCAAGAAGATCCTGCTCAATGCGTTCAACATGAACTGCATCGGCCATATCAACCATGGCCTGTGGACCCATCCACGCGATAACTCCACCCAGTACAAGACCATCGAATACTGGACCGAACTGGCGCAACTGCTGGAGCGTGGTCTGTTCGACGGGTTGTTCATTGCCGATATCGTTGGCGTGTACGACGTGTATCAGAACTCGGTGGACGTGCCACTCAAGGAGTCGATCCAGCTACCGGTCAATGACCCGTTGCTGCTGGTGTCGGCCATGGCCGCAGTGACCCGCAACCTGGGCTTCGGCCTCACCGCCAACCTGACCTATGAAGCGCCCTATCTGTTTGCCCGGCGCATGTCGACGCTCGATCACCTGAGCCGTGGCCGGGTGGGCTGGAATATCGTCACCGGCTACCTCGACAGCGCGGCCAGGGCCATGGGCCTGAACCAGCAGGTCGAGCATGACCGGCGCTACGATCAGGCCGACGAATATCTGGAGGTGCTGTACAAGCTCTGGGAAGGCAGTTGGGAGAACGACGCGGTCATCAATGACCGTGAACAGCGCATCTATGCCCGGCCTGAAAAGGTCCACAAGGTCCGCCACAAGGGCGAGTTCTATCAGGTCGAGGGCTATCACCTGTGTGAACCCTCGCCGCAACGCACACCCGTGCTGTTTCAGGCCGGCAGTTCGGAGCGTGGCCTGCAGTTCGCCGGGCAGAATGCCGAGTGCGTGTTCATCAGCGGCCAGAACAAGGCCGCAACCCGTGAGCAGGTCGACAAGGTCCGCGCCAGCGCTATACAGGCTGGCCGCAATCCGGACGACATCAAACTGTTCATGGGTCTCAATGTGATCGTCGGAGCCACTGAGGCGATTGCCCGGGACAAACACGCCGAATACCGCCGCTATGCCAGCGCCGAAGCCGGCGTTGCGCATTTCGCGGCCTCCACTGGCATCGACTTCGCCGAGTACGCGCTGGATGAGCCGATCCAGTACGTGAAAAGCAACGCCATCCAGTCGGCGACGAAAAACCTCAAGAACAACGACTGGACCCGCCAGCGTCTGCTCGACCAGCACGCCCTGGGCGGGCGCTACATCACCCTGGTCGGTTCGCCTGAACAGGTGGCGGACGAGCTGGAATCCTGGATCGAGGAAACCGGCCTGGACGGCTTCAACCTGACCCGCACCGTCACCCCGGAAAGCTATGAAGACTTCATTGATCTGGTGATTCCCGAACTGCAACGCCGGGGCTCGTACAAGACCGCTTATGCGGACGGCAGCCTGCGCCAGAAGCTGTTTCCCCAGGGCAGCGCGCATCTGCCGGATAACCATGCGGGATCAGGCTATCGGGCGAGTCGCGGGATTCCAGACAAGCACACAGCCATAAACGACTTATAACCTGATGGACCACACCATGAAAAAACCCTTTATCGCCCTGGCCCTGAGCCTGCTGAGCATCACCGCCCACGCCGCTGATGCGCCCTTGAAGGTCGGCACCACGGCAGCCTTTGCCATTCCGCTGGAAGCCGCCGTCGAAGAGGCCGCCAAGCAAGGCCTGAAGGTCGAGCTGGTGGAATTCACCGACTGGATCGCGCCCAACGTCACGCTGGCGGCGGGCGATATCGATGTGAACTACTTCCAGCACATCCCGTTCCTGACCAACGCCAACGAGGCTGCCGGTTATAACCTGGTGTCCTATGCACCGGGGATCATCAATAACGTCGGGTTGTACTCGAAGAAGTACAAAAGCTTCGAGGAACTGCCCAATGGTGCCACGGTGGCCATTGCCAACGACCCGATCAACAGCGGCCGCGGCCTGCAACTGCTGGCCAAGGCGGGCCTGATCACCCTCAAGCAAGGCGTGGGCTACAAGGCCACTGAGGAAGACATCACCGCCAACCCGAAGAAGCTCAAGATCATCCAGGTCGAGGCCGTGCAACTGGTGCGCGCCTACGACGATGCCGATCTGGTCCAGGGTTATCCGGCCTACATTCGCCTGGCCAAGACCTTCCCGGCCGACTCGGCCATCCTCTTCGATGGGATGGATCATCCGGAATACGTGATTCAGTTCGTGATCAAGCCTGAGCGCAAGGACGACCCGCGCCTGGCCAGATTCGTCGATATCTATCAGCACTCGCCAGTGGTCCGCGCTTCGCTGGACAAGGTCAACGGCAAGCTCTACCAGCCGGGCTGGAAGGAATGACATGAACGCACTTGCGCAACGGCAACAGCCGACCGCCCCGGAAGCGTCCGCACCTTCAGCCAGCCAGACCGAGCTGCATCCGGACCTGAACCACGCCCACGTACGCTTCATCAATCTGGGCAAGACTTACCACGGCCAGCAAGGCCCGGTACAGGCCCTGAGCAATATCGAACTGGCGATCCAGCGCGGCGAGATCTTCGGCATCATCGGCCGCAGCGGCGCTGGCAAGTCATCGCTGATCCGCACCATCAACCGCCTGGAACAACCCAGCAGTGGCCGGGTGTTGATCGATCAGGTGGACATCGGCGCCTTCAATGAAGACCAACTGGTGGATCTGCGCCGCCGCATCGGCATGATCTTCCAGCACTTCAATCTGATGTCGGCCAAGACCGTCTGGCAGAACGTCGAACTGCCACTCAAGGTCGCCGGCGTTGCCAAACAGCAGCGCCAGCGCAAGGTCACCGAACTGCTGGAACTGGTGGGGTTGCAGGACAAGCACAGGGCCTATCCGGCGCAATTGTCGGGCGGGCAGAAACAGCGTGTCGGGATTGCCCGGGCACTGGTGCACGACCCTGCAATTCTGCTGTGCGACGAAGCCACCTCGGCGCTGGACCCGGAAACCACCCAGTCGATCCTTGGCCTGCTGCGCGAAATCAACCAGCGCCTGGGCCTGACCATCGTGCTGATCACCCATGAAATGGCGGTGATCCGCGATATCTGCAACCGCGTGGTGGTGCTCGAAAAGGGCCAGGTGGTGGAGCAAGGCCCGGTCTGGCAAGTCTTCGGCAACCCGCAGCATGAGGTGAGCAAAACCCTGCTCGCGCCGTTGCAAATCGGCCTGCCAAAAGCCTTGCTGGAACGGTTGACCGCCCAGCCGGAACATCCCGACTCAGCACTGCTGCTGGACCTGAGCTTTACCGGCGCCAGCGCCGAGGAGCCGGATCTGGCCGCGTTGTTCGCGAGCCTCGGTGGTCAGATGAAGTTATTGCAGGGCGGCGTGGAGCGCATTCAGGAGCGGGCCGTCGGGCATCTGATCCTGTCGATTGCCCACTCGCCACACACCCGGGACGAATTACTGGCCCGCGCGCGTCAGCACGCGCCTCAGGCGGAGGTACTGGGTTATGTGGACTGATCGTTTGCTGCAAGGCGTGATCGATACCTTTCTGATGGTCGGCGTGTCTTCCTTCGTGGCCCTGTTGCTGGGCATTCCGATGGCGGTGATTCTGGTCACCAGTTCCAGAGGCGGCATCTATGAAGCACCGGCACTGAACCGGATCCTCGGCGCGTTCGTTAACCTGTTCCGCTCGATCCCGTTCCTGATCCTGATGGTCGCGCTGATCCCCTTCACCCGTCTGATCGTCGGCACCAGTTATGGCGTCTGGGCGGCCGTGGTGCCGCTGACCATCGCTGCCACGCCGTTCTTTGCGCGGATTGCCGAAGTCAGCCTGCGTGAAGTCGACCATGGCCTGATCGAAGCGGCCCAGGCCATGGGCTGTCGGCGCTGGCATATCGTCTGGCATGTGCTGCTGCCCGAAGCGCTGCCGGGCATCGTCGGCGGTTTCACGATTACTCTGGTGACGATGATCAATTCTTCGGCCATGGCCGGCGCCATCGGTGCCGGTGGGCTGGGCGACATCGCCTATCGCTACGGTTATCAGCGCTTCGACACCCAGATCATGCTGACCGTGATCGTGTTGCTGGTGGTACTGGTAGCGGCCATCCAGCTCGGTGGCGACCGGCTGGCGCGGGTCCTGAACAAGCGCTGAGCCATTGCGTCAGGCCGGGCGGGAGGTATATTGGCCGTTCCTCCTGCCCGGACAGCCGTTTGCCATGAAGCTCGACGCCCAAGACCTCGCCCTGATCACCGCCACCACTGTCGGTCATTACAACCAGGTAGCCGACGACTTTCGCGAAGGCACTCGCGACCACGACGTCAGCCAGAACATCGCCGCGCTGTTGCGCCATATCGAAGGCGCTGCACCCTGGCAGATTCTGGATTTCGGCTGCGGGCCGGGTCGCGATCTGAAGACCTTCAGCGCCATGGGCCACATAGCGGTTGGCCTCGATGGCAGCGAACAGTTTGCCCGTATGGCCCGCGCCGACAGCGGCTGTGAAGTGCTGCAGCAGAACTTCCTGGAACTGGATCTGCCTGCCGAACGCTTCGACGGCATCTTCGCCAATGCAGTGCTGTTTCATGTGCCCAGACAGGAACTGCCCAGAGTCCTGCGCCAGTTGCACGCCACGCTCAAACCAGGCGGCGTGCTGTTCAGTTCCAACCCGCGAGGCCAGAACCAGGAAGGCTGGAAAGGCGAGCGTTATGGCTCCTATCACGACGTGGGGTCATGGCGCGAACTGCTGACGGAAGCAGGTTTCAGCGAGCTGGAACACTACTACCGGCCAGACGGCTTGCCACGTGAGCAACAGCCATGGCTGGCGAGTGTCTGGCGCCGTTCCTGAGTGCTGCTCAAAGACCATCCATCGACTTGACGAAAACCTTCGATTCCTATTGCGTGCCTTGCGTAACTGGCATTTTTGCCAGTACCGGCGCAGCAGTAAAGCGCTCAGGATGGGCCTACGAAAAGGTATTCGTGGACCCCGAACGTTAATCGATCAAGGATGTGATCATGGCAACGCAATATATTCAGAACGGCAATTTCAGTGACGGTTTCGAGTACTGGAAAGCAGCAGCGGGTTTTACCCCCGACTTCGAGCGCTACGGCACAGGACAAAGCATTCTGCTTCCGGTGGCAACGGTTATCAGCCAGTCCTTGCCGGACCTGCCGGGCAAGACCCTGCGTATCGAATTCGATGCACGCAGCGTCGATGCAAACGTCGACGAAGCCATATTTGTGGCCAGCGTGGGAGGCTTCAACGCTGAAGGCTCCGCGCAGGTATCGCCGGTCAGCGGCATCGCGACCCCGGACTGGCAACGCTTCTCGGTAAACATGTATTTCCTGGAAGACCTGAGCTACTGCTTCCTGAACGTATCCACACCCCGCCCCGCCACTTCTGAAAGCACTTCGGCCAAAGCCCCCGCAATGGGACCAGTCAGGTTCGGCAACTTCAGCCTGAATGATGCCCAGTAGCCTGTAGGAGCGGATTCATCCGCGAAAAGCTTCGCGAATGAATTCGCTCCCACGATCAATTCAACCTGTGGGCTACGCCGTCTTTGGCTCCTTGATCTTGTACCAGGCCACATACAGGGCGGGCAGGAACAACAGGGTCAGCAGCGTGGCGATGATGATGCCGCCGATCATCGCGTAGGCCATCGGTCCCCAGAACACCTCGCGGGCGATGGGGATCATGCCCAGGCTGGCCGCAGCCGCCGTCAGCAGAATCGGCCGGCGGCGATGCTCGGTGGCCTCGACCACGGCATCCCAAGGCGCGTATCCGCTCTGTTCGTAGGCATCAATCTGGGTCACCAGGATCACCGAGTTGCGGATGATGATACCGATCAGCGCCAAAACCCCGAGAATCGCCACGAAGCCCAGCGGTGTGCCGGTCGGGATCAACGCCAGCACCACGCCGATCAACCCCAGCGGCGCGACACTGGCCACCAGAAACATTTTCTGCACGCTGTGCAACTGGATCATCAGGAAAGTCGCCATCAGGAACAGCATCAACGGCACGACGCTGGCAATCGGTCCCTGTGCCTTGCTGCTCTCTTCCACCGTGCCACCGGTCGCCACCTTGTAGCCCACCGGCAAACCGGCGGCGAACTTGTCGATGTCCGGCTGCAGTTGCTTGACCAGATCGGTCGGCTGGATCTCGTCGCGCACCGCGCCTTTCACGGTGATGGTCGGTTTACGGTCACGGCGCCATACCAGTGGCTGCTCCAGTTCATAGCCGACCGTGGCAAACGCCAGCAGCGGAATCGAAGTCCCGGCCGGGGTCACGATCTGCAGGTTCTGCAGGGTTTCCGGCGTACCGCGCTCGGCATCCTCGGCGCGCCCCACCACGTCGATCAGGTAGATATCGTCACGCACCTGAGTCACCGCCGAGCCGCTGACCACGCTGTTCATCAATTGCGCGACGTCCTCGGAAGACAGCCCCAACTGCCGCGCCTTGTCCTGATTGATGTCGATACGCAGCACCTTGCCCGGCTCGTTCCAGTCGTAGATCACTTCACCGACGTGAGTGTTCTTGCCCAGCAACGTGGCCAGTTCGATGGCGTGCTGGCGAACCTTGTCGATGTTCTCGCCGCTGACGCGATACTGCAGCGGCCTGCCCACAGGCGGGCCCATTTCCAGCGGCTGCACGTAGGAACCGATGCCGACGTATTCATCGCGCAAGCGCTTCTGCAGACGTGCGGTCAGGGCACCGCGCTCTTCCAGACCTTTGCTGACAATCACCAACTGGGCGTAGAACGGGTTTTCCAGTTGCTGGTCCAGCGGCAGATAGAAACGCAACGCGCCCTGGCCGATATAGGTGCTCCAGCGCTCGATATCGGGATCGTCCTTGAGACTCGCCTCAAAACGGTCGACCACCTGGCGCGTCTCGTTGATCGAGGCGTTTTGCGGCAGGTTCAGGTCGACCAGGATTTCCGGCCGGTCCGAGGACGGAAAGAACTGGTTCTGCACGAACTGCATGGAGAACAGCGACGCTGCGAACAGCAGGATCGTCATGCCAATTGCCAGCCAGCGATTGCGCATGGCCCACAACATGCTGCTGTTGAATGCCCGGCCTACGCGCCCCGGTTCTTCGGACTTGGGTTTGATGTTACTGCTCAGAATGTGCACACCGATCACCGGCGCAAACAGCACCGCCACGATCCAGGAAACCAGCATCGCCACGGCAATCACGGCGAACAGCGTGAAGGTATATTCCCCGGCCGAACTGGCGTTCAGACCAATCGGCACGAAACCGGCCACCGTCACCAGCGTGCCGGTCAGCATCGGAAACGCCGTCGAGGTGTAGGCATAGGTTGCGGCCTGCTCCTTGGTTTCCCCCATTTCCAGGCGCGTGACCATCATTTCCACGGTGATCATGGCATCGTCCACCAACAACCCGAGGGCGATGATCAACGCGCCGAGGGAAATTCGCTGCATGGTGATGCCGCTGTACTCCATGAACACGAACACCATCGCCAGCACCAGCGGAATGGAACAGGCCACCACCAGGCCGGCGCGTACCCCAAGGCTGACAAAGCTGACCACCAGGACAATGATCACCGCCTCGAACAACGCACTGGTAAAGCCGCCCACCGCCTTGTCCACCACTTCGGCCTGATCCGACACTTTATGCACCCCGACGCCGACCGGCAGCTCGGCAGTGGTGGTGTCCATACGTTCATGCAGCGCCTTGCCGAACGCCTGAATATTGCCGCCCTTCCTCATCGCGATGGCCAGGCCAATCGCCGGTTTGCCGTTATAACGAAACAGCGGCGCAGGCGGGTCGGTGTAGCCGCGGGTGATCTCGGCGATATCGCTCAGGCGATAGAAACGGTCATTGAGCCGCAGGTTGACCGCCGCCAGGTCTTTCTCCGAGGCGAACTGCCCGGAGGTGCGCACGGAAATCCGCTCAGGCCCGGCTTCGATCACCCCGGCAGGTGTCACTGCGTTCTGCGATTGCAGGCTTTGCACCACCTGCCGCTGATCCAGCCCGAGGGCTGCCAGCTTGCGGGTGGAGAAGTTCAGGTACATCACTTCGTCCTGCTGGCCGATCATCTCCACCTTGCCAAGGCCAGGCACTTCGCGGATGTCGGCGCGGACCTTCTCGACATAATCGCGCAACTGGCGCATCGAAAAACCGTCAGCGGTAAAGGCGTAGATCGAACCGAACACATCGCCGAACTCGTCGTTGAACGCCGGGCCTTGCAGGCCCTGAGGGAACTGTCCGCGAATATCGTCGATCTTCTTGCGCACCTGATACCAGATCTGCGGTATTTCCTTGGCATCCGTGGTGTCGCGCAGGTACACGAAAACCGTGGATTCACCCGGCCGGGTGTAGCTTTTCACGTAGTCCAGCGAGTCCAGCTCTTCGAGCTTCTTCTCGATCCGGTCGGTTACCTGCTTCAGGGTTTCGTCCACGGTTGCGCCCGGCCAGCGGGTCTGGATAACCATGGTCTTGATCGTGAAGGACGGGTCTTCTTCGCGCCCCAGTTTCATATAGGAAAACACGCCCATCAGCAGCGCGACGAACATCAGATACCAGACAAACGACTGATGCTTGATGGCCCACTCGGACAGATTGAAACTCCCTTTCATCGCGGGCTTTCCTCATCGACTTTGACTTTCTGCCCCGGCTTGAGGCTGTTGACGCCCGCACTCACCACCTTGTCTCCGGCATTCACGCCAGCGGCCAGCAGAAAACTGTCGCCCTCGCGGCTGACAACCGTCACGTCTCTGGGGTTCACGGTCTGGTTTTGCGGGTCGATGACCCAGATCCGGCTTTTACCGTCGGCTTCCTGCAAGGCGCTGACCGGCAAACGCATGCGGGGTGCAATCGCCGAACTGAGGGTCACGCTGATCGCGGTGCCAAGACGCAAGGCCGGCGGGGTTTGTGCCAGTGACAGACGGGCGCGGCGAGTGCGGGTCGAGCGATCGGGTTGTGGCTCGATTTCCCGCAGGGTTGCGGTGGTATTCACCGAGGGATCAAGCTGACTGGCTACGGTAAACACCACATCGGCGGGCAACTGCTCGGCCAGTGAAGCCGGCAGGTCGATCACCGCTTCCTTGATATCGGGCCGCGCCAGGGTCACGACCTCCTGGCCTGCCGTGACGACCTGCCCGGCTTCGACTCGCCATTCGGTGACCACCGCATCGTCGTCACTGCGCAACTCGCTGTAACTCAACTGGTCACTGGCCTGCCGGGCTGCCGCCCTGGCCTGGTCCAGCGACGAGCGGGTGGTTTTCAGCTCGGTCAGGGCACTGTCGAGTTGGGCCTGGGCACCGACGCCACGGTCAAACAATTCCTGCTGACGGCGGGCATTGGCCTGGGCATTGATCCATTGCGCTTCGATTCGCGCCAGATCACCCTGGCGAGCACGCACGTTGTTCTGCTGGTCGGTCGGATCGAGGGTCGCGAGCAGGTCGCCCTTCTTCACTTCACTGCCGACATCGACATCGCGACGAGAAATGCGCCCCGGCACGCGAAAGCCCAGCACACTCTGGTAACGCGCCTGGATATTGCCCGCGAAACGTCCGAACTCCTGCAGCGAATCGGGCCGGGCCTCGACAAATACCACCGGACGAACCGGCTCGGGTGGTGTTTCTTCCTTGCCACAGCCGCTCAATACAAGGCCGCTCAACAACAGGCAGGACAGACGCTTCATGGTTGCACCCGGGCGTTTTGCTGTTGGGATTGGTCGGCGATTTCGACTTGCATGTCCGGATGCAGTAACTGTCCGCCCGCGATCACGACCTTCTCGCCACTCTTGAGCCCGTCACCGATGATGACTCTGGAGGTCAGGTAACGCACCACCTGCACCTTGCGCAGATTGACCTTGCCCTGCTCGTCTACCACCCACACCGCAGGCTTGCCCAGATGCTCGCCAAGGTCCTTGGTCAAGGCCGACCACGGCAACTCGACGCTGGCATTGGCCGGTGCGCTCAGGGCGACGCTCACTACCGAACCCAGGTCCATGCCTTCGGGTAACGGATCGAGCGCAATCTTGACCTGCAAGGTCCCGGTTTCAGCCGAAACGGCCGGCGTCACTTCACGCACCTTGCCGTTGACCTTGATCGCCGGGTTGTCGAGCAGGGTTACTTGCACCGGCTGGTCGGTGGGCGGCTGGACGAACAGCGACTCGAAGACATTGAACACCGCATCGCGCTCACCATCGCGGGCCAGGTCGAAGATCGGCACGGTGGCCTGCACCACCTGCCCGACCTCGGCCTGACGTGCGGTGATAACTCCCGCCGTATCGGCAGCCAGCGCGGTGTAACTCAGTTGCTCGCGGGCATTGGCCAGTTGCGCCTGCGCGGCTTTCAAGGCGCTCTCGCTGCCGCGCAATGCTGCCTGGGCGGAGTCGTACTCACTGCGGCTGGTGTAACCCTTGGGCAACAGTTTTTCCTGACGCACGAAGGCAGCACGAGTCTGGGTCACTCGCGCCTGCTCGGCAGCCACCGCGGCGAGCGCCGAATCGACATTGATCTGCAAATCCTTGGGATCGAGCCGGGCCAGGACCTGATTGGCCGTCACCCGATCACCGACATCCACATTGCGCTGGATGATCTTGCCATTGACCCGGAATGACAGCCGGGTCTGCACCCGCGCCTGAATATCGCCGGTCAGCGCCACGCTGGCGGCAAAATCGGCGGTTTTCACCGTCTGCACATACACCCGCGGCAGATCGGGAGCGGCCGGTTTTTCCTGGCCACAGCCAGCCAGCAGCAGAGCCGCCGCAAGACCGAGCATGACCAATCCAGAGGAACGAGCAGGCATGCAGACTCCTTTTTACAGCTGCCAGGTGCGAATGTGATATCACGCGAGAGGAACGTGAACATGCGACTGTGCGCAGGCCAGAGGGTTCCTTGAGGAGGCTCAAGTCTTGGGGGAGTGTCTTGCTTTCAGGAAAGCGGGCAGGTCATAGAACAGAAGTGCGTCGTATATCTATCGCAGACGACAAGCGCGGTGATGCATCAAACGAGTCCAACGGGATGGATCTTCTGGAAATCAGTCTCGGGACTGCCACATTCTGTATGTCAGTCAGATTCTGCGGATTTCTAGCGGCAATGATCGAACCTATCCGCGTAGCTGAAGAGACAATACCCAACGCCAACGTAATCCAGCCCAAAGGCTCCAGCAGCGGCGAATCGGGCACAAGCTCCCCCAGAACCGTGCGGGTAATGCCAAGCACAGCGACTGCTACACCACTCGTACCCGCGACAATCGTCGAGAGGCTGCCAGCACTGACAAAGCCGACCTGGGCAGCCTGCATGGACAGCATGAAAGGCAACGAAGGGAACAAGGCGCCGCCTGAAATCAAAAAGGAGGTAATGGTGAGACCAACACCGACGAGTAACTGCCAAGGCACATGCCCCGTCGGATCGAGACGATTGACCGGATCACCCAGGCAATAGGCATATGGATTCAACCCGCCCTCGCCAAACGGACTCAGGCTGTCCGGGCTGTTGAAACGCATCAGCACCGGGTTGTAGGCGCGATAGCCTTTGCCCAGCAGATAATGCCCGGTAAGCGGGTCGGGTTGTTCGCCATTGAAGCCAGGCAGATGCCGGATCGGTTCACGATGACCGAACGGTGCATAGGCAATGAGGGTGCTTTGCCCGGAAGTAGCTGTATTAAGCACACTATGGTGTTGATCGGTCGCGGCCAGGGTCGCAATAGGGCGCTTGCCCGCCAGTGTGTGCAACGCCAGCAGTTGATGTTCTCGATGCAGGAAACTGCGCTGCTCGGCACCCTGGATTTCAGTGGCCAGCCTTTCAGCCCGGTAGAAAGACCGAGTGAATGCATCGTTGGTCGGCGTGCGGGTTGCGAGACGATCCAGCGGGTCGTAGGTGTAGCGACACAGGACAGTTCGATGCGGCATGACGGGTAACCATTGTAAAAGTAAGACTGCCTGAACAATCTGCATGAGCAGGGCTTGCCTCGCTCACACCTTCACAATGAACCCTCACCGCAGCATTGGCTACTCGTAGAAATGACAGGTTCGCCCTCTATTCGCGAATGAATTGGCCCCCACATCGTCTGTAGAAACGGATTCATTCGCGAAGATTTCAGTTCCCCGACCCGCCATGGGCCTCTTCAAAGAAGTAATCCTTCCAGCTCTCGGCCTTGTTCTTCAAAACGCCCAGCTCATGCAGCTTTTCGGCATAGATGAAGGTGCGTTGCGGGGTGACGGTGAAATCGATTTCCGGGTCAGAGACGATTTTCTCGACCAGCGGCAACGGCAGTTTCGACTGTTCGACGCGGATATAGGTCTGCGCGGCAGCCGGTTTGTCGGCCTTGATGATCTTCTCGGCTTCCGCCAGCGCGGCGTAGAACGCCTTGTAGGTCCTGGGGTTCTCGTCGTGGAATTTCTGGGTGGTGTAAAGCACGTTGAAAGTGGCCTGACCGCCCAGCACGTCGTAGCTGCTCAGCACTTTATGCACGTTGGGATTTTCCAGCGCCTGATACTGGAAAGGCGGACTGGAGAAGTGCGAGTTGATTTCCGAGCCACCGGCAATCAACGCCGCAGTGGCGTCAGGGTGCGCCAGGCTGACGGAGATGTTGTCGAACTTTTTGAAGTTGGCGTTACCGAACTCCTTGGCCGTCTCGATCTGCAAGGTGCGCGACTGGAAGCCTACGCCCGCTGCTGGCACCGCGATGCGGTCCTTGTCGGTGAAGTCCTTGATGGTCTTGACGTTCGGGTTGTTGGTCAGCAGGTAGTTGGGCATCGAACCCAGCGAGGCAATCGCCTTGACGTTCTGCTTGCCCTTGGTCCGGTCCCAGATGGTCAGCATCGGCGGCACACCGGCCGACACCACATCCAGGGCACCGGCCAGCAGCGCTTCGTTCATCGCCGTGGCGCCGGAAATGCTGTTCCAGTCGACCTTGATATCCAGCCCCTGCTCCTTGCCGTGCTTCTCGATCAGTTTTTGATCGCGCACCACATCCAGAATCAGGTAACCGATTCCGAATTGTTGGGCGATGCTGATCTTGCCTTCGGCCTGCGCGCCGCCGCTGAGCAGAGCACCAGCCAGGCCCAGCGCGGCAGCCAGTGTGGTCAGTTTTAAAGAAGTAACCATGGAACCCTCACAAAAAACTCAAGAAGAGATAAACCCCAGCATTCCTGACGCTTAACGCTGCATGCCCCAGCGCTTGACCGTCAGGCGCTCGATATTGGCGAACAGCAGGTTTTCCACCAGCAGGCCGATGAGAATCACCGCCGCCAGCCCGGCAAATACCTTGTCGGTGTACAGCTCGTTACGGTTCTGGAAGATGTACCAGCCCAGACCGCCCTTGCCCGACGACGCGCCGAATACCAGCTCGGCAGCAATCAGGGTCCGCCAGGCAAAGGCCCAGCCGATTTTCAAACCCGCCAGGATCGACGGCAGCGCCGCCGGAATCAGGATGTGCCAGACAAAGCGCAAGCCCTTGAGGCCATAGTTGCGACCGGCCATGCGCTGGGTTTCCGACACTCCGAGAAACCCGGCATAGGTGTTGAGCGCCAGTGCCCACAGCACCGAATGCACCAGCACGAAGATCAGGCTGTTCTGCCCCAGACCGAACCACAGCAGTGCCAGCGGCAACAGGGCAATGGCCGGCAAAGGGTTGAACATCGCGGTCAGGGTGCTGAGCAGGTCGCGGCCCAACTGGGTCGAGACGGCCAGAGTCGTCAGGCCGAATGCCAGGACGATGCCGATCAGATAGCCCTGGATCAGCACAGTCAGGGAAATCCAGACTTTGCCCGGCAGTTCACCGGTGATGATGCCGTCATAGAACGCCGTGGCGGTTTGCAGGAAGCTGGGCAGCAGCAAGTCGTTGTTCTGGATGCGCGCAGCGACTTCCCAGAGCACCGCGAGCAGGATCATGATCACGCTTTTGCGTACCCAGCCCAGTTGCCAGATGCGTTGTACCAAAGGGATATCACGCGCCAGATCCTTCTGGGTGAAGGGCTCCAGCGTGACTTCGTATTCTTCGCGAACGGGGGATGAAAGACTCATGTCGGGTTCTCTGTGGTCATGTCGAGGCATTGGCATGGTTCGCGGATCAATCCACGCCTGCTCAGCCTGCGATGCCTCAATAGGCGATGCGGATATCCTGGAAATTCAGCTCGGACTCGGCCTGACCGGTTTCGTTTTCATCGAACAGCAAGCGGTGAATACGCTGTGCCGTTTGCTGAAAACCAACACCACCGAGGCTTTTCAGGTCGTACTGATGGCTGTTGATTTCCGCTCGCACCCGGCCCGGATGGGGCGACAACAACAGGATGCGGTTACCGACCACCAGCGCTTCTTCGATGGAGTGGGTCACGAACAGCAGGGTAAAACGCACTTCGTCCCACAGCTCCAGCAGTTCTTCCTGCATCTTGCGACGGGTCAGCGCATCGAGCGCCGCGAAAGGCTCGTCCATCAGCAGGATTTTCGGCTGCATCGCCAAGGCACGGGCAATCGCCACGCGAGCTTTCATGCCGCCGGACAAGGTATGCGGATAGGCATCGGCAAACGCACTGAGGCCGACCTTTTCCAGGTAGTAACGCGCCCGTTCCAGCGCTTCGGGACGCTTGAGGGTGCGTGAAGCCAGCAGCGGGAACATCACGTTTTCGATCACGGTTTTCCACGGCGGTAGCTGATCGAACTCCTGGAACACCACAATCCGGTCCGGGCCAGGCTCCTTGACCTGCACGCCAGCCAGACGAATCTGCCCTTCGCTGGGCTGAATGAACCCGGCCACCGCCTTGAGCAAGGTGGACTTGCCGCACCCGGACGGGCCGAGCAATACGAAGCGATCCGCCGGATCGACCTCAAAACTGACTTGATGGGTCGCCCGCACGACCCGCTCGGGTGTGCGGTACTCAAGGCTCACACCCTGAACCTTCAACAAGGCTTCAGTGGCATGCTGAGCGGCCTGTTGCGTGATCGAACCTTCGCTAGCCGTATGGCTTTGCACGACAGCATTCATGAACAACTCCCCTGAATCAGAACGGCGCATTGCCTTGAATGGTGGTGCGATACAGCTTGCGGCGCAGATGCGTCGGGCAACCGGCAGCCAGGTGGATCAGCGAACGGTTGTCCCAGAACACCATGTCGTTCGGCTGCCACTGATGGCGATAGATATGCTCGGGACGCACGCTGTGGGCGAAAATCTCGTCGAGAATCTGGCGGCTTTCGTCTTCCGGCAGTCCCACGATGCGGGTGGTGAACCCTTCGCTGACAAACAACGCCTTGCGGCCGTTTTCCGGGTGAGTGCGCACAATCGGGTGAGCCACTTCCACTACCTGGGCCAGTTGCTCTGGAGTCAGGGTCGGGCGCCAGCTGGCAGCGTTGTGACCTTCGGCATAGCGTGCGGTGTAGTTGTGCACGGCAGAGCGGCCTTGCACAGCGTCGCGCAGATGTTGCGGCAAGGTGTCCCAGGCCAGATGCATGTCGGCGAACAACGTATCACCGCCTTCGCTTGGCAGTTCCTGGGCGTAGAGCATCGAGCCGAGGCTCGGCAGTTCCTTGTAGGACAGATCCGAATGCCAGTACTTGCCGGCATCGCCGAGGCCCACAGGCTGACCGTTCTCGACAATGTTGGAGACAATCAGGATTTCCGGGTGGTTGGCCAGCAGGAACTGCTTGAGCACGTGGATCTGCAACACGCCGAAACGGCGGCTGAAATCGATCTGCTGTTGCGGGGTGATCTGCTGATCGCGGAAGACGATCAGGTGATGGTCCAGGTGGGCCTTGTGTAGCCGGGCGAAGTCGGTGTCATTGAGAGGCCTGGACAGATCCAGCCCGACTATTTCCGCGCCCACCTTGCCGGTGAGTGGACGCACCTCGAACGATTGCTCGGCGGCTTGGGTAGACGATGAAGCGAGGGCGGCTGCGGGCATGTGGACTCCGACTCCAAGACATGTAGATGACTGAGAGAAGGAACTTTATAGGTATAAGAAACTAAATTTAAATACCGTTATGGAATATTCATAGCGCTGAACGAGCTGAAGGCATTTAACATGTCGCAGGAGCGAATTCATGCGCTAAAAGGCGCACTTCACAGCGCTTTCGCGACTAAAGTCGCTCCTGCAGTGATCTTGCAGGGCCAACTCTAGTCGCGAAAAACAGCTCAATCAGAACGCTGGCAATACCGCGCCGTCGTACTTCTTGTTGATGTACTCCTTGACCTCAGGGCTGGTCAGCGCCTTGGACAGCTTCTGGATCGCGTCGCTGTTGGCGTTGTCTTCGCGGGTTACCAGGTAGTTCACGTAAGGCGAATCAGCACCTTCGATGATCAGTGCATCCTTGCGCGGGCTAAGCTTGGCTTCCAGGGCGTAGTTGGTGTTGATCAGGTCCAGGTCAACCTGGTCCAGCACACGCGGCAATACCGCCGATTCCAGTTCGCGGAACTTCAGCTTTTTCGGGTTGCTGGCGATGTCCTTGGTCGTCGACAGAGCGTTGGTCGGGTCCTTAAGGGTAATCAGGCCAGCTTTCTGCAGCAGAAGCAGGGCACGACCACCGTTGCTGCCTTCGTTTGGAATGGCCACGGTTGCGCCTTCAGGCAGGTCGGCCAGGCTCTTGTGCTTCCTGGAGTAAGCGCCGAACGGTTCGACGTGAACACCTACGCCGGTTACCAGTTTGGCGCCTTTACCCTTGTTGAAGCCATCCAGATAAGGCTTGGTCTGGAAGTAGTTGGCGTCCAGGCGCTTTTCGTTGAGCTGGACGTTAGGCTGGACGTAATCGGTGAAGACCTTGATTTCCAGGTCCACGCCTTCCTTGGCCAGGGTTGGCTTGATCAGCTCCAGGATTTCAGCGTGTGGAACAGGTGTCGCGCCTACCACCAGCTTTTCGCCAGCCTGAGCCAGGCCAATGGAAAACGCAGCCGCCAGAGCGGTCATCAACAAGGTCTTTTTCATGCAATATCCTTAGGAAATCAAAGTCGTGGAAAACGACAGCTCACCAGTGTGTTGCTCACGATGCCATTACCATCGCAAGCGTGGAGCGGACATTACCGGGGTTTCTTATTCCAAGAAAATATCTTTTTGCTAAGTGCTTATGCTTGATTGCTATCTGCCACCCCTGACAGGCAACCAGCCCCCCCGGAAAGCAGTGCTCATCCCGGAAACTGGATACGCTCCAGCAAGCGTTTCACCGCCAGAAGCTGCTCCTCCTTGGCCTCCACCAGAATCCGCCCGACCAGCCGCTCGACCTCCGCCAGCGGGTTGCTACTTTCCGGCAGGTTCAGGTGCTCCGGCAGAATCTCTTCGCCGCTGCTGACCAGCAGCGCAAAGTGAATGACGTTTTCCAGTTCGCGGGTATTGCCGGGCCAGCTATGGGCTTGCAGCACATGCTGCGCTTCATCGCTGATCAGTTGCACCGGCAGGTTCAGACGCTGACTGTAGATGCCTACGAAATACTCCGCCAACGGCAGGATATTGCCTGGCTGTTCGCGCAGGGCCGGCAGATCGAGACGCCCTTCGCTCAGGTAATGGTAAAGCCGCTCGTGAAACTTGCCGGCCTCGACGGCCTGGGCCAGATCGATGCTGGTTGCAGCTACCAGCCGCACATCCACCGGGCTTGGCTGCTGCGCGCCGACGCGCGTGACTTCATGGTTCTCCAGAGCGGACAGCAACTTGATCTGGATGGGCAGCGGTAAATCACCGATCTCATCCAGATACAGGGTGCCGCCATTGGCAGAGCCAAACCATCCGGCACGGCTGCTGCCCGAGACGCTGTGGGCACCTGCGGCATAGCCGAACAGCTCGGCATCGGCGTAATTAGGGCTGATGGCACCGCAGTTGACCGACACGAACAGACCGGAACGGTCACTGCCACGATGAATGTGCCGCGCCAGCAGTTCCTTGCCGGTGCCGGATTCGCCACGGATCAGGACAGGCAGCGAGCGAGGCGCCAGTTGCTCCATTTCTTCACGCAACTGACGAGAACGCGGATCGACGAAAACCAGCGCCTTGGCGCGGATGCTCAGGGGACTCTTGTCCGCTTCGGGGAACGTCAGCAACGGCTGACCGAAAACTTCAAGGCTCATGACAAACTCCCGCCTGAGCCCATGCGAGGCTCAAGCGTTAAAAAACAGACAGGCCCCAATGGCCCGACGAAAACATGATGGGGTCGGCAGGGTATGAACTCATGCCCGACGGCGTGCGTGCTGTTCCAGCCGGTTCTGCAAGCGGTACAGGTAAGCGAAACCCTGTTCCCAGCGTTGATGGCCAGACTTGACGTTGATGTGCCCTGCCTGACTCAGGAATCCGACTTCTGCGCCCCAGCGACGGGCCATTTCCAGAGCGCGCTGGGAGCTGACGGCAGGGTCGTTGTCCGAACTGACGATCTGTGTCGGGAACGGCAGCAGGTCCTTGGGGATCGGGGCAAAATTGCGCAACGCTGGTGGACAGTTGGGACGCTCGACGTCGGCCGGCGCCACCAGCAAGGCACCATGCACCTGGCGCAAGGATTCCAGCGGAGCCAGTTGCGCCCAATGCGCCACCGTGATGCAACCCAGGCTATGCGCGATCAGGATCACTGGCGTGTCATGTGCAGAAATCATCCGCTGCAACTCGCCGACCCAGTCTTCACGACGAGGGCGGAGCCAGTCGGACTGCTCCACTCGCGCACTGTTGGGCAGACTGGCCTGCCAGTGGCTTTGCCAATGATCTTCAGGCGACCCTTGCCAGCCTGGCACGATCAGATAACGGATCGACTCGTTGTGCATGGGTTGCCTCCTGCAGATGGGCATTCATGGAACGAGTATAGGGACGAAACTTATATCCGATAAGGAATAAGTAGCTATTTATTAATACCCTTAAGGAATATGCAAAGCCAAAAAAAAAGGAACCGCCCCCTGTCTCAAGGACGATCCCTCTAAAAATCGCTTTCACAGGGGAAGATAAACACCTTCGGTTACAGGATGACGACAACAAAGGAAAACTCCGACAACACGTTTGCGCCCTATATGACCGGGTATGCATTCAGTCAGGCAACACTTGCACAATTGTCATAAATGCTTCCATTCTTTGACAGCGGTACCGGGCAAAGGAGTTGCCACCGGGTACCCTGTCGGGCACGCCCGACCTTGCACCAACCGATGACAGGAAGGGTCATGCATATGCCCGAGTCAAACAGCCTTGCCACCTGGAACCGCGCCCTGCGCAAACAACTCGACGCCCTGAACCTCGACAGCCTGGAGCTGTGCAAGGCTGCCGGGCTCGATCCACTGCACGTCGATGCACCCGACGCCGGACACACGTCGCACGCAACCCGGCGCTTCTGGCAACTGGCAGTCCAGGCCAGCGGTGATCCGGCACTGGGTTTGCGGGTATCACGCTTCGTCAGCCCGACCACCTTTCATGCGCTGGGCTACACCCTGGTGGCCAGCGAGTCGTTGCGCGAAGTCTTCGAGCGCATCGTGCGCTACCACTCGGTGGCCAATGACGCACTGGTCCTGAGCTTCAGGCGAGTCGGCGAACGTTATGAGTTGAGTTTCAATGCACCGGCAGATGCCCCGCTACCCGCCCCCGAAGTGCTGGATGCCTTCGCCGCCATCTATGTACGCACCTGTCGTAACCGGCTGGGACGAGGCTATGCGCCGCTGAGTGTCCACTTGCAGCGCCGCGCACCGGAAAACCCGCAACCCTGGCACGACTTCTTCCGTGCACCGCTGCACTTCTCGGCGGAAGAAAACCTGCTGGAATTCGCCAGCGCTGACTTTGACAGCCATCTGGACGACAACCTGGCGCCCCTGAACGAGCCAAGCCAGTACGCGGAACAACATCAACCGCTGATATGGGAACAGCGCGTGCGTTCAGCCATCGAAAGCCTGCTCCCGGAAGGCGAACCCTCGGCCGAAAGCATTGCCCAGGCCTTGAACCTGAGCCCGCGCAGCCTGCAACGACACCTGGCCGACGAAGGCTGCCGTTATGACCTGCTGCTCAAGCAATGTCGCCAGAACCTGGCGTTGCTGCACATCAATGACCCGCTGGTTTCCCTGAGCGAAGCCGCTTACCTGCTGGGATTTGCCGATACCGACAGCCTGAACCGCGCCTTCAAACGCTGGACGGGGCAGACACCGGAGCAGTATCGCAATGCGTTGGCGAGGTGAACTGCAGCGCTGCCATCACTTGACCACCTGTTGTATTCAGACGGTCTCAGTAAATCCAAACGCCATGAAAACCTCATGTCCACTGGTCACGATCAAACGTGGAGGCTTTAAAGGTTTGCTGGTAAATTCGCCGCCGAAAACGAAAAAACCCACCGTAAGGTGGGTTCTTCGTGAATCACTTTCGCATGTCCGCGGGTGGAGGCTTTCGCCCTCGTTTCCCTCGGCTAGTGACCGCAATATAAGGATATTCACGGGTGTCGTCAACGCTTGCCCAACCTCTCGCACCAGCTATCCGCCTCGCTTTATCGCCGGCAAGATTTGCAACTTACGAAGCCGCAGCCAGAGCATCAGGGCTCTCCCCTGAAGATGCAGTGACGCTGTATGCATGGAACGCCCACGTTTCAGGAGCCCTGCTGACTCCACTGCACATTTGTGAGGTAGCTGTGCGCAATGCAGTAGCGGATGCCCTGACGGCTGTTTATGGAAAACACTGGCCCTGGGACAGAAATTTTGAAAACAGTCTGCCGATATCCAAAGGGCTTGGTTACCAGCAGCGGCAGGACCTGATCAACACCCGTACCCGGTTCCGCACCACAGACCGCATTGTTGTCGAACTCAAATTCGTGTTCTGGGAAAAGATGTTTACCAGCCGCCACGATCAACGAATCTGGAACGCGCACCTCTTTTCGCTGTTTCCGAACCTGGACCCGACGCAGACGGTTTCAGCTCACAGACTGAGGCTGGCAACGGATCTGGAGGCTATCCGCCTGCTGCGTAACCGGATTGCCCATCATGAACCGATCTTCAAGCGCAACCTGAGCGAGGAGTTTTCAAAGGTGCATGATCTGGTTGAGGCTCGGTGCCAAGTATCGGCAGCATGGATGCTAGGGGAGCAAATGGCTCTTGCAGCTATCCAGGCCAAACCGTTTTGAGGCGACTGCTCAGCGATATTCGATGTGAGTCAGCTCACCACCTTTGCCCGTGAATAATTGGCCACCTTGCGCAACCCGAGCACATCGAAGACTTCCAGTTGCTCGTCTCCAAGACGCACGATCTTGCGCTGCTGCAGGTCTTCGAGCTCTTCCAGCAAGGCTGCTCGGGACAGCGATAAGGTTTCCATGGCGTGGATATCGTCCAGTGCAATCAGGCGCCGTGCATGGCTCAAATTGCCATAGCCTTCACATAGCAGCAGCAAGCGCCAGGCCACTTGTGCCCTGGCCGGTAGCTGTTTCAGTTTCTCGGGAGCGGGCAAGGCCAGGCCCAGTTTCTGGCTGAGGAGCGCCTCGAAGGCACGCCAGTGCTGCGGGTTGTTTTCCAGGCACTGAATCAGGGTTTCCTGGGGAATATGCAGGAAGATCGTCTGATCCACCGAGTAGGCGTCCTGCATACGCGGCATGCCGTCGAACAGCGAAACCTCACCAAACCAGTAAGGCGGTCTGACTTCCGCCAGTCGTGGCGTCAGGCGTTGTTCATGAGCGGCGCCCATACGTACCGTGCCTTCGAGCAGCACATACAGTCCGCACGGCGGGTCGCCTTTTTCAAACAGCAGCTTGCCGGGTGTCTTGCGTCGCTGCCGAGCGGCGTCAAGCAGGCTATCCTGCAAATCGGCAGGTAAATGTGTAAACCAGTAATCGGACAGTAATCGTGACCGCCATCCCGCTCCATTTGTCATGTTTGCTCCCTTTTTTTCCAAACGCTCGTATTGCAAAAGCGATACGGTAGCTCAACCCGATAATCGTCTCAGGCAGGAATAATAATGAAAAACCTTGTCGATCATCTCAGCCAATACGCCGCCTATCACCGTGATTCGCGCAATATCGTGACCCACTTCGTAGGTATTCCGCTGATTGTGCTTGCTGTAGCGGTGTTGCTGTCGCGTCCGGGCTGGGAAGTGGCCGGGTTCTGGCTGTCGCCTGCGGCGCTGGTGGCGCTGGCTTCGACCGTGTTCTACCTCAGGCTCGACCGGGTGCTGGGCGTAGTGATGGCGGTGATGCTGGGACTTTGTATCTGGGCGGGCGCAAACCTGGCGCAACAAGCGACCATGGTCTGGCTGAGTGCGGGTGTCGGGCTGTTCGTGATCGGCTGGATCATCCAGTTCATCGGCCACTATTACGAAGGCCGCAAACCGGCGTTCGTGGATGACGTGATGGGCCTGATCATCGGCCCCCTGTTCGTGGTCGCGGAACTGGCGTTTCTGATGGGCATGCGCAAGGCGTTGCAGCACAGCATCGAAGAGCGTGTCGGCCCGGTCAGGCGCAACACGCCAAAAGCAGCAGTGTAAAGCCTGCGTAGGAGCGAATTCATTCGCGAATGAATTCGCTCTACAGGTGGCGGCTAGACGCCCTGGAGCTTCTGCCAGACCTTGGGCTTGAAGAACAGCGTCTCGCCCCGCGCCAGACCGACCAGGCTGTCGTGATCCTTCACCACTTCGACTTCGATCAGCTCGCTCTGACCTTCAGCCTTGAGGGTCACTCGCGTGGTGGCGCCCAACGGGCGGATGTCGCGGACTTCGGCGGCATGGTGGTCTTCCAGCTCCTGCCGTGACAGCGATACTTCGTGCGGGCGGAACAACACCTGGCCATCACCGAGGCTCAAGCGGTTCGAGTCGCCAAGGAAGTGGTAGACGAAGTCGTTGGACGGTGCCTCGTAAACCTCTCCAGGCGAGCCGATCTGCTCGATCACACCCTTGTTCATCACCACGATGCGGTCAGCCACTTCCATGGCCTCTTCCTGGTCGTGGGTCACGAACACCGAAGTCAGGTTGATGTCTTCGTGCAGGCGCGCCAGCCAGCGACGCAGCTCCTTACGCACCTTGGCATCCAGCGCACCGAACGGTTCGTCCAGCAGCAACACCTTGGGCTCGACCGCCAGGGCACGCGCCAGGGCAATACGCTGACGCTGACCACCGGAAAGCTGCTCGGGGTAACGGTCGGCCAGCCAGTCCAGTTGCACCATGTTCAACAGCTCATGAACCTTGGCGGCGATCTGGGTTTCGTTCGGGCGCTGATTCTTGGGCTTCATGCGCAGGCCAAACGCGACGTTGTCGAACACCGTCATGTGCCGGAACAGCGCGTAATGCTGGAATACGAACCCGACGTTGCGGTCACGTACATCGTGCCCGGAGACGTCTTCGCCGTGGAACACGATGCTGCCGTTATCCGGGGTTTCCAGACCGGCAATGATGCGCAACAAGGTAGTCTTGCCGCAGCCTGACGGGCCGAGCAAGGCAACCAGTTCGCCACTCTGGATATCCAGAGTGATGTTGTTCAGGGCCTTGAAGGCGTTGAAGTTCTTGCTGACGTTACGGACTTCGATCGACATGATTTATTCCTCCGCCGCGCTTTGGCGCAGACGGTTAATGCGGGATTCGCTCCACTGCTTGAGCAGCAGGATGAACAGCGCCAGGATCAGCAACAGGCTTGCCACGGCAAAGGCTGCGACGTGGTTGTACTCGTTGTAGAGGATTTCGACGTGCAGCGGCAAGGTGTTGGTGACGCCGCGGATGTGGCCGGAAACCACCGACACCGCACCGAACTCACCCATGGCCCGTGCGGTACAGAGCACCACGCCGTAGATCAGGCCCCATTTGATATTGGGCACCGTGACGTGCCAGAACATTTGCCAGCCGTTGGCGCCCAGCAGGCGCGCAGCTTCTTCTTCCTGCGTGCCCTGCTCCTGCATCAGCGGGATCAGCTCACGCGCCACGAACGGCACGGTCACGAAGATGGTCGCCAGTACGATGCCCGGCAAGGCAAATACGATCTGGATATCGTGATCCTGTAGCCATGGCCCGAAAAAGCCCTGGGCACCGAACATCAGCACATACACCAGACCGGCGATGACCGGCGACACCGAAAACGGCAGGTCGATCAGGGTTACCAGAATGCTCTTGCCGCGGAACGAGTATTTACTCACGCACCAGGCCGCGCTGACTCCGAATATCACGTTGAGCGGCACCGAGATCAGCACCGCAATCACCGTGAGCTTGAGCGCCGACAGCGCATCGGGCTCAAGAATTGCCGAGAAGAACGCACCCAGGCCGTTTTTCAGGCCTTGAGAAACCACGATGAACAGCGGCAACCCCAGGAACAGGGCAAAGATCAGCCAGCCAAGACCGATCAGGACCCGGCGTGCAACCGAGTTGCCACGGCGTGCAGCATTGGCATCGGCGGCGGCAGAAACAGATGAATAAGACATGCGCGCCTCCTCAGGATGGGGTTTCGATGCGCCGCTGCAACAAGTTGATCAGCAGCAGCAGAATGAAGGAAACCACCAGCATCATCACGCCGATAGCCGTCGCGCCGGTGTAGTCATACTGGTCGAGCTTGACCATGATCAGCAGCGGCAGGATCTCGGTTTTCATCGGCATGTTGCCCGCGATGAAAATCACCGAGCCGTACTCGCCGACACCACGGGCAAACGCCAGGGCAAAACCGGTCAGCCACGCAGGCAACAAGGCAGGCACCAGAATGTAGCGGAACACCTGCAGCGGACGAGCGCCCAGGCAGGCCGCCGCTTCTTCCACCTCACGCGGGATATCGGCCAGCACCGGCTGCACGGTCCGCACCACAAACGGCATGGTCACGAAGGTCAGCGCCAGGGTGATACCCAACGGGGTGTAGGCGATCTTGAAACCCAGGTCCGTGGCGAACTGCCCGACCAGCCCGTTGGGCGCATACAGCGCGGTCAGCGCAATACCGGCCACGGCAGTGGGCAGGGCGAACGGCAGATCGATCATCGCATCGATGATCTTGCGTCCGGGGAAGGTATAGCGCACCAGCACCCAGGCCAGCAGCGTACCGATGACGCCGTTGATCAGGGCTGCATAGAACGCGGTGCCGAAACTCAGCTTCAAGGCCGCGATCACCCGTGGAGCGGTGATGATGGTCCAGAACTGATCCCAGGTAAGCTGCGCGGCATGCACGAACATGGCCGCCAGCGGTATAAGCACAATCAGACTGAGGTACACCAAGGTGTAACCCAGCGTCAGCCCGAAGCCGGGTATGACGGGGGAGATACGACGCGACATAAAAGTCCTTGGTTACGCTTGCACAAAGCCCGGAATCGAATCCGGGCTAATGAACGTGTCCTGGCGGCAGAGCCTTGTCGGCAATGCCGCCAGGTTGCACAGATTATTACTGCGCCTGGTAAATCTGGTCGAACACACCACCGTCATTGAAAAATTTCGGCTGCGCAGTTTTCCAGCCGCCAAAGTCTTTGTCGATAGTCACCAGCTCCAGTTTGGGGAATTGCTTCTCGTATTTGGCAGCGACTTCAGCATCACGCGGGCGATAGAAGTTCTTGGCCGCGATTTCCTGACCAGCCTTGCTGTACAGGTGCTTCAGGTATTCGGTTGCGACTTCGGTATTGCCCTTCTTCTCGGCGTTCTTGTCGACTACCGCGACTGGCGGCTCGGCCAGGATCGACAGCGAAGGCACGACGATCTCGAACTTGTCGGTACCACCGTCTTCCTTCAGGGCCAGGAACGCTTCGTTTTCCCAGGCCAGCAACACGTCACCCTGACCGTTGTTGACGAAGGTAATGGTCGAACCGCGTGCGCCGGTATCCAGAATCGGCACATGCTTGAACAGGGTCTGCACATATTCCTTGGCCTTGGCTTCGCTGCCGCCGGACTTCAGGCCATAGGCCCAGGCTGCCAGGAAGTTCCAGCGGGCGCCGCCACTGGTTTTCGGGTTCGGGGTAATGACCGAGACATCAGGCTTGATCAGGTCGCCCCAGTCCTTGATGCCCTTGGGGTTGCCCTTGCGCACCAGGAATACGATGGTCGAGGTGTATGGCGTGCTCGCATCCGGCAGGCGGGTCTGCCAGTTTTCCGGAAGGCTCTTGCCCAGCTTGGCGATTTCGTCGATGTCACCGGCCAGCGCCAGAGTCACCACGTCAGCGCGCAGGCCGTCGATGACCGCCCGGCCCTGCTTGCCCGAACCGCCGTGGGATTGCTTGACGGTAACGGTGTCGTCCGGGTGAGTCTTCTTCCAGTGGCTGGCGAACTCGGCGTTGTACTCCTGATACAGCTCGCGTGTCGGATCATAGGACACGTTGAGCAATTCATAATCCTTGGCAACAGCGGAACCGGCAAAAACAGCACTGGCGAGAGCGGCCAGGGCAAAACGGCGAATGGACATAAGGTGAAGCTCCTGGAAATTCTGTGTGTTGGCTTTTTTCTGTTTTTCTTGGCGCATCACGACCGCATTCGGAAGGGTGCGTTGCTGTTCAGGGGTGAATCAGGAGTCAAGATGAAGCCCTCCGGTTAACCAGTCGGGTGCGGAATCAGCTCGGCTTGGCGCCGGAGTTCTGCAAACGAAACTTTTCCTTACGCTCGATCTGCACCACTTGCGCGTTGTGCACGGTGATTTCGACGGCTCCAAAACGCAGGTCACGCAACGCACTCTGAATTTCACGCAGAATTGCTGCTTCGTCCTGACCGTCAACACTACGTAGAGATGCGCTCATAATCGTATTCCTTGAAATTTGAGAGGCCTGCCTGTCGCGACTGGGGGCGATGGCTCATGGCGGTGAGGCAATAGTAGATAGGCAGAGTTATTCTTAAAAAGACTATTTAAGAATGCAGATATAACCAAAAGTCATTTAGGACCACGACAGCCCGACGGAGCGCATTGCACGCCACGGCGGGCCTGGATTTCAGAAGCAGAAATCCTTCAGATCACGGGCTGACGAAAGTCCGGTGCACGCAACCAATCGATCTTTTCAGCCGGCATCGGACGGGCAAACCAGTAGCCCTGACCGAGCTGGCAACCATTATCCAGCAGGAATCCCGCCTGATCGGCGTGCTCGATGCCTTCGGCCAGCACCCGCATGCCCATGCTCTTGGCCAGCGCGATGATAATCCGCACGATGGCAATATCATCGTCATCGCCGGGCAGCCCGGCGACGAAGCCCTGATCGATTTTCAGTTTCTGGACCGGCATGCGCTTGAGCCGTAACAGCGATGAATAACCGGTGCCGAAGTCATCGATGGCCAGGCTCAGGCCCAGATTGCGCAGCCGATGCAGTTGCTCGATGGCCTGTTCAGGGTCATCCATCACCGCGCTTTCGGTGACCTCCAGCTCCAGAAAGGCAGGGTTCAGCCCGGTATCGCGCAGCACCTGGGCCACTTGTCGATCCAGGTCGCCATGGCTGAACAACCGACTGGAAATATTCACCGCGACAAAGGACAGGTTCACTCCCGCGTCCAGCCAGGCACGCATCTGCCGACAGGCCGTGTTCAATACCCAGGCATCGATATCGGCGATCAGCCCGCTTTGCTCGGCAATCGGGATGAACTCTCCCGGCGACACCATGCCTCGCCTTGGATGCTCCCAGCGCACCAGGGCTTCGACGCCCTTGATATGGCTGTTTTCCAGGTCATGGATCGGCTGGTAGAACACGCGCAATTCCTGCTGCTCGATAGCCCGGTGCAACTCACTGGCCAGTTCGACCCGCTGCTGGGCATGCGCGGTGAGTTCTTCGGTGTACAGCGCATAGCCTTCGCGCCCGTCGCTCTTGGCCTTGAACAAGGCGGAGTCGGCATTGCGCAACAGTTGCACGACCGTCAGCGCATCGCCGGGAAACAGGCTGATACCAATGCTGGCAGTAATGAACAGTTGCTGGTCGTCGAGCAGAAAGGGCTTCTTGAAACTGTCTATGACCTGCTGCGCCAGGGCCGCTGCCTGCACGGCCTGCTGACAGTTCTTGACCAGCAAGGCGAACTCATCGCCGCCGAGCCGTGCCAGGGTCAACTCGCTGTCGAACAGACTCTTGAGACGTTCGGCCACCGCTTTGAGCACCTGATCGCCCACGCTGTGGCCAAGGCTGTCATTGATATTCTTGAAGTGGTCGAGATCGATGAGCAGCATGGCACAGCCGCGCTTGCTGGAGCGGGCATGAGCCAGTGCCTGAGTCGCACGATCGGTGAACAGCAGACGGTTGGGCAGTTGCGTCAGGGCGTCGTAATGAGCCAGCTGACTCAACTCCTGCTCGGAGCGCTTGATGACCGTGATGTCCGAAAACACCGCCACGAAATGCCTGATCTGGCCATCCGGGCCCTTGATGCCGCGGATACTTTGCCATTGCGGGTAAATATCACCGCTTTTGCGCCGGTTCCAGATTTCTCCGCTCCATTGTCCGGCGCTGAGAATGGAACGATACATCTGCCGATAGAACTCGGGGCCGTGCCGGCCCGACTTGAACTTGCTCGGGTTGAAACCCAGCACTTCATCGGCCTGATAGCCGGTGATTTCCATGAAGGCCCGGTTGACGTGAACGATCAGCCCCCTGGCATCGGTCACCAATACTCCTTCGCGGGTACTGTCGAACACCGCCGAAGCCAGCCGCAGGCGGTCCTGGTCGTCTTCCTGCTGACGCCGCAACTGCGCATCGATGCCCATGAACCTGAGCAACCTGCCACGGGCGATGAAAATCATCACCGCGCTGAGGATCACCCACAGGTAGCCGCATACCTGTTGCCAGACGGTCAATTGAGCCGGTTCTTCGATCAAATGCGGCAGCAGGTAATCGCACGCCACGAACCATAGAAGAGACAGCAGCCCGTACAAAAGAGCCGCACGCAGGGCGTCCCAGGAAGATTTGATCATAAGAATGCACAAAACCTTACAAAATGACCGGATTATAAAGCAAGAAACATCCTGCGACTCTTATCTAAAAGAGCGACTGGTTTTCTGTGTGCGCTCAGTGATAATGCGCTCTGTTACTTTTTTCTTCACATGTGTCTCTACGAGGGCCAAACAGCCTATGTGGTACAACGGTTTGCTCGACCTTTCCGTCTGGCAGGTAATTGCGGTCACGCTGGTCATGACCCATATAACCATCATCGGCGTTACGGTTTATCTGCATCGCTACTCGGCCCACCGCTCCCTGGAGCTCAACGCGGGTCTCAAGCACTTCTTCCGTTTCTGGCTGTGGCTGACCACGGCGCAGAACACCCGCGAGTGGACAGCCATCCACCGCAAGCACCACGCCAAATGCGAAACCGTCGACGACCCGCACAGCCCGGTCGTCAAGGGTCTGTCCACGGTCCTGCGCAAAGGTGCAGAACTGTACCGTACCGAGGCACAAAATCAGGATACGCTGCGCATCTACGGGAAAAACTGCCCCGAGGACTGGATCGAACGCAACCTGTATTCGCGCTACAAGATGCTCGGTATAGCACTGATGGCGGTTATCGACCTGGCACTGTTCGGGGTCATCGGCATCACGGTCTGGGCCGTGCAGATGATGTGGATTCCGTTCTGGGCTGCCGGTGTGGTCAATGGCCTCGGGCATGCCGTGGGCTATCGCAACTTCGAGTGCCGTGATGCCGCGACCAATCTGGTGCCGTGGGGCATCGTGATCGGCGGTGAAGAACTGCACAACAACCATCACACCTATCCCAACTCGGCCAAGCTGTCGGTCAAGCCATGGGAATTCGACATGGGCTGGGCGTGGATCAAGGTCTTCAGCGCCCTGCGTCTGGCCAAGGTCCAGCGGGTCGCGCCGATTGCCCACCGGGTCGAAGGCAAGGGCCACATGGACATGGACACCGCCATGGCGATCCTTAACAACCGCTTCCAGATCATGGCACAGTACCGCAAGCTGGTGATCGGCCCGCTGGTTGCCCAGGAACTGGCCAAGGCCGACGCATCGGTCCGCCATCAATTCCACCGCGCCAAGCGTCTGCTTTCCCGGGAAACCAGCCTGCTGGAAGACAAGCATCACGTGCGCATCCAGGCCATGCTCGAACACAGCCATGCCCTGAAAGTGATCTACGAGAAGCGCCTGGCCCTGCAACAGATCTGGCTCAAGACCAGCAGCAACGGCCATGACATGCTGAGCGCCATCAAGGATTGGGTACAGGAAGCCGAGGCCAGCGGTATCCAGTCCCTGCGCGACTTCGCAGACCAGCTGAAAACCTACTCGCTGCGCCCCGCACAAGCCTGACACCGTTGATCGGCGCGCCTCCCGCGGGCGCGCCGATACCGGAACTTCCCCCTGCAAATTCGATCTGAACAGCTTCCCGATAATCAGTTTGGGTAGATGCTGCGGCTCTGGTCGCGCGTCATTCGAGATGCAGCCTCATGGAAAAACAGACCGTAATCGCGCTACCCACCGCAGCCCAGATGGGCGAGATGCCCGCAGCAGCCGAAACCCTGCTGGCATTGATGCATGCCCAGGCAGAGGTCGCGCGCCTGAGCGAGCGCGAACAACTTTTCAGTTCATTGCTGGTGAGCGTCAATGCCGTCCTCTGGGCATTCGATTGGGAAACCCAGCGCATGATCTACGTCAGCCCGGCCTACGAGAGCATTTTCGGTCGCTCGGCGGGTCTGTTGCTGGCTGACTTCTCGGAGTGGCGCGACAGCATCTACCCGGACGACCTGAACTACGCCGAGCGCAGCTTGAGCGACGTCATCGAGAAAGGCTCCATCGAAGATCGCGAATACCGGATCATCCGTGCCGATGGTGAAATTCGCTGGTTGAGCGACAAATGCTTCGTCAGCCATCGGACCGACCCCAGCCAGCGCCTGATCGTGGTCGGGATTGCCGAAGACATCACCGAGAAAAAACACCTCGAAGACGAACTGCAACGCCTGGCCACCACCGACGTGCTGACCCAGAGCAGCAACCGTCGCCACTTCTTTGAATGCGCCCAGCGCGAATTTGAACTGGCCCGGCTGAACGGCACGCCAATGTCTTTTCTGCTCCTGGATGTCGATGACTTCAAACTGGTCAACGATACCTACGGCCATCAGGAAGGCGATCTGGTGCTGCAACGAATTGCCGAAAGCGGTCGCTCGGCATTAAGGCGCGGCGATCTGTTCGGGCGTATCGGTGGAGAAGAGTTTGCAGCGGTATTTCCGGGCTGTGCCCCGGAAATGGCCATGCAGATCGCCGAGCGTCTGCAACGGGAAATCCAGCGCCAGAGCTTTCAGTGCAGCAACAAGACCTTCGGCATTACCGCCAGCCAGGGCCTGACCAACCTCGGCCCGGACGATCACAGCCTGGAAGCGCTCTATGCCCGCGCCGACGCGGCCATGTATCAGGCCAAGCGCCAGGGCAAGAATCAGATTGTGTTGGTGTGACGTACTGTCTTTTTCGCGAATGAATTGGCTCCTGTTGTAGGAACCAATTCATTCGCGAAAACACTCAGGTCTTGGGCAGGTCCTGAACCCCGACAGCGGGATCCTCTGCATTGGCAATGCCCGCGTCCACTGGCTCTGCGCTGATATCCAGCAGATCCGTCTCGCCTTCCGGCTCTTGCTCAGGCTCTGCCACTTCTGCCGCAACCGGCACCAGCAGGCTTGGATCGATAACACCGGTGAGCTTCTTGCGCAGGCGCTGCAGGTCGCCGACGCTCAACTTCAACAGCTTGGCGGACTTGGTCTTGACCAGGGTCGTGACACTTTCGTGCTCGCCCAGACGGGCCATTTGCCCAGCGAGGTTCATGGCCAGCACTTCGCGTGTATAGATGCCGGTGTTGTACTGGTACACAGCGGCAATCAGCTCACGCAGCTCAAGCGGCAGACGCCAACGGGTACGCAAGGCTGAGCCGAATGCGGCGGAATACTGCTCCAGGGATTGCTTGATCACTTCTTCGTTCAAGTGACCGCCCGCCAGCAACCACTCCTGCAAACAACCGAGCACCGCCAGATCGCCCAGTGATTGCAGCAGGCCAGCGCAGAAGCAGCGCTCGACATCCAGCTCCAGCATGCCGCCCAGAATACGTGCGTAGTCAGCGGTGCGCTGCGACATGGTCCAGAGCTGACTGGCCTCGGCCAGCAACGCATCGTCGGTCAATACCGCCATGCGCTTTTTCGCCAGCCCGGTAACGATAGTGCCGCTCTGCACTGGCCCCAGCACACCAATCGCCCCAACCAGAGTCTGGACCGGCTTGCCCAGATGCTGCGCCGCGCTGTTGGCCGCCGCGATCAAGACCGCCGTGATATGCGGATCCTTGCGCAGTTCCTGCTCCAGCAAGGCAGCATCAAGTACGCCAGCACTCTGGCTGAGTTTGAGTGCCGTCTCGACATCGACAAACAGTGGCGCACCGTCGGCAACATCCCGGCGTTTTTCGAGAAACTTGGTCAGGGTCAATCCCGGCGTCAGCGCGGGCATCTCGCCAGGAACCGGAGCCCGACGCTCCAGCAGCAGACCTTCAAGGCGCTGGCGCAGCCCTTCGGTGTTCAGGGGTTTGGTCAGATAGGCTGTAGGCGCCAACGGCAGGACTTCACGCACGCTGGCGCTGTCGCTGCGGTTGCTGAGCAGAATGAAGGGAATCGGCGGCTGGCGGCGCAACGCGCGAATACCGCGCAACAGGCTCAAACCATCGATGACAGGCAACTCTCTGGCGGCTACAACCAGATCCGGCAGGTGTTTTTTTATCCCTTCGACAGCCTGCTTGCCATCGCTGCACATATCCAGTTCGACATCAGCCCGTACACTCAGCACCAGATCACTGAGCGTTTCCCGAACCCACGGATCAGATTCGGCAATCAATACGCGAGGTATCGCAGGCATATCTACAGCAGTCATCAGAACTCTCCGACATCGATTCGCTCACCTTAGCCAAAGCCTTCGTTCGGATATATAGCTACAAGTGAGAAATCCACCTCTCAAGACGAAAAAACCCTGCCGAGGCAGGGTTTTTTCTGTCTGTCTGGTCACAAATCACTCAATTTGTGACCCATGCATTCTCATGCAATCTCTGCGAAGCACTCTTCCAGAATCGCCAGACCCTTGTTGAGCAACTCATCGTCAGCGGTCAACGGCACCAGCACGCGCAAGACGTTGCCATAAGTACCGCAGGACAGCAGGATCAGGCCCTTGTCGCGCGCCTTGGCCACAACCTGAGCCACGGCCGCAGCGTTTGGCTTGTGGCTGTCACCGTCTTCAAAAAGCTCGACAGCGATCATTGCCCCCAGAGCACGAACTTCACCGATCACCGGATATTTGGCCTGGATGGCCTGCAGGCCGGACACCAGACGCTCACCCACCGACTTGCAGCGCTCCAGCAGGTTTTCTTCTTCAAACACGTCCAGCACGGCCAGCGCAGCAGCACAGGCCACCGGGCTACCGGCATAAGTACCGCCCAGGCCACCCGGAGCGATGGCGTCCATGTATTCGGCCTTGCCACACACGCCCGCCAGCGGGAAGCCACCGGCAATCGACTTGGCAAAAGTGGTCAGGTCGGCAGCAACGCCCATCTGCTCCATGGCGAAGAACGTGCCGGTACGTCCAGCACCGGTCTGCACTTCGTCAGCGATCAACAGGATGCCGTGCTTGTCGCACAGCTCGCGCAGACGCAGCATGAACGCCTTCGGCGCCACGTAGAAACCACCTTCGCCCTGCACAGGCTCGATGATGATCGCGGCGATATCCTTGGCTTCGGCATCGTTCTTGAAGATGCGTTCGATGCTGGCGATGGAATCATCCACGCTCACGCCATGCAGTTCGCACGGGTAAAGAGCCCGGAAAATGCCGCCCGGCATCAGGCCCATGCCGGCCGAGTACGGCACCACCTTGCCGGTCAGGCCCAGGGTCATCATGGTGCGGCCGTGATAGGCGCCAGTGAAGGCGATCACACCGGCACGGCCAGTCGCAGCGCGAGCTACCTTGACGGCGTTTTCAACGGCTTCGGAACCGGTGGTTACCAACAGGGTTTTCTTGGCGAAATCGCCTGGAACCCGTGCGTTGATTTTTTCGCACAGCTCGACATATGGCTCGTAGGCCAGCACCTGGAAGCAGGTGTGCGTCAGCTTGGTCAATTGCTCTTGCACGGCGGCAATGATTTTCGGGTGCAGGTGACCGGTGTTGAGTACCGCGATACCGCCCGCGAAGTCGATGAATTCACGACCTTCGACGTCAGTCACGGTAGCGTTCTTCGCCGATGCGGCAAAGATCGGGTGGATCTGACCAACGCCACGTGGCACAGCGTTCTGGCGGCGTTGCATCAAGGATTCGTTTGTATTGCTCATGTATTCCTCATTCGCCGCTCATCGGTCGGCGTAGTTCAAGGATTAAGCAGCCGGGGTGGGTTGCAGCAGCATACGATGATCGACTGCTGCAACGCCCGGCTACCGGGTGGGATATTTCAGTGTTTCACAAGCAGGTGCGTGGCGTCAGACGCTCAGGCACAGGTATTTGATTTCCAGGTAGTCTTCGATGCCATACTTGGAGCCCTCGCGGCCCAGGCCCGAAGACTTGATGCCACCGAACGGCGCCAGTTCGTTGGAGATCAGCCCGGTGTTGATACCCACCATGCCGTATTCCAGCGCTTCGGCCACACGGAACACGCGACTCATGTTCTGCGCGTAGAAGTACGATGCCAGACCGAATTCGGTGTCGTTGGCCATCGCGATCACTTCGTCCTCGTCCTTGAAGCGGAACAGCGGCGCCAGCGGGCCGAAGGTTTCTTCCTTGGCCACGGCGGCATCCTTCGGCACGTTGACCAGGATGGTCGGCTCGAAGAAGGTGCCTTCCAGGCTGTTGCCACCGAACAGCACTTTCGCGCCTTTGCCAACGGCATCGGCAATGTGTTCCTTGACCTTGGCCACGGCTTTTTCGTCGATCAGCGGGCCGGTGGTAACGCCCTCTTCCAGGCCGTTGCCGATCTTGAGCTTGGCCACTGCAGCCTGGAGCTTCTCGGCAAACGCATCGTAGACCGCGTCCTGCACGTAGATACGGTTGGCACAGACGCAGGTCTGGCCGTTGTTGCGGTACTTGGAGATGATTGCGCCGTCGACCGCCTTGTCCAGATCGGCATCGTCGAACACGATGAAAGGCGCGTTGCCGCCCAGTTCCAGCGACACTTTCTTGATGTCCTGCGCGCATTCGGCCATCAACTGGCGACCGATTTCGGTCGAGCCGGTAAAGGACAGCTTGCGCACGATCGGGTTGCCGGTCAGTTCGCTGCCGATGTCGCCAGCGCTGCCGGTCACCACGCTGAACACGCCAGCCGGGATACCTGCACGCTCGGCCAGCTCAGCCAGAGCCAGCGCCGAGTAAGGCGTTTGCGAAGCGGGCTTGAGGACCATGGTGCAGCCGGCAGCCAGCGCCGGGCCAGCCTTGCGGGTGATCATCGCCGCCGGGAAGTTCCACGGCGTGATGGCCGCCGTCACGCCAATCGGCTGCTTGAGCACGATCAGGCGCTTGTCCGGCTGATGGCCCGGAATCACGTCGCCATAGACGCGCTTGGCTTCTTCGGCGAACCATTCGATAAAGGAAGCCGCATAAGCAATCTCGCCCTTGGCTTCGGCCAGTGGCTTGCCTTGCTCCAGCGTCATCAGGCGGCCCAGGTCATCCTGGTTTTCGATCATCAACTCGAACCAGCGACGCAGCTTGTTGCCACGTTCCTTGGCGGTCAGCGCACGCCAGGCCGGCAGCGCCTTGTCGGCAGCCTCGATGGCACGGCGGGTTTCGGCTGCGCCCATTTTTGGCACAGTACCGAGAATTTCATTGGTTGCAGGGTTGTTGACCTTGATCGTCTGACCACCGTCCGCATCCAGCCACTGGCCGTTGATATAGGCTTGCTGGCGGAACAGTTTGGAATCTTTGAGCTGCATGTCGGCCTCCTAAACAGCACCGCACAACGGCGGAGCGAACTATTGACTATCGATGTACCCCGTTTGGAAGCCATCGCCAGGAAAACATTCCATCGGTCTGGGCGATTCACATCGCCAGAAACAGGAAGACCGACCAAGAGCGTTTGAAATCTCAAACGAATCCTAGGGACTGCGGGGGTAAAGGACAATAGGCCGTTCAAAAAAAAGAACATGCCGATCACGCAGCAGTGGCTGGCTACTCAAGGAAGTTGAACAGCGCCGAGCCATTTCAGGCGCGCCAGATGAGCATAGTTGTGAAACCGGAGAAGCAAAAGCCGCGATTTGCCGCAAGAGGCTAAAGCCAGCATGGACGCCCGCCCATCAGATGAGTATCATGGCGCCCGCGCTGCACTCGTAGCTCAGCTGGATAGAGTACTGCCCTCCGAAGGCAGGGGTCGTGGGTTCGAATCCCGCCGAGTGCGCCATCTTCTTTTCCCCTTTGGCTCCAAAGGGATTGGCATATCTGCCAGACATCTCTCTACGCCAAGCAAATTCCTGTCGGATACAGGTTTCATCCGAGGTAAGCGTCCGGGGAAGGCGCATTGCGATGCGCTAAGCTGTAATCCTTTAGGATTGAGGTCTCAGCATGGAATGCCACGTTCGTCCCGCCACGAGCAGAGATGCAGCAGCGATAAGCCGCGTAGTTATAGCAGCCCTGCGTGAGTCAAATTCACAGGACTATCCACCTGACGTGATCGCTCAGGTTGAACAGAGCTTTTCTCCTGAAGCCATCACCACGCAGTTTACGAAGCGTAGGGTCTTCGTTGCCTTATTGGGCGAAAACATTATTGGCACTGCCAGTCTCGACAGTGATGTCGTCAGAAGTGTTTTTGTTGACCCAGCTCACCAGAAAGGCGGTATCGGGGGGCACTTGATGGATGTCATTCATACAACTGCTGCCAGCGCAGGAATTGGAGCTATACGTGTGCCATCGTCGATTACAGCTGAAAGGTTTTATACCGCGTTGGGTTATCAGAAAATCCGCGACGAGTTTCATGGAGCGGAGCGCACCATCGTTATGGAGAAGCGGCTGTAAGATCAGTCAGACTATTTACCCAGTTCTGCGGCAAAAAATCAGTGATCTCACTGGCCCGCTGCGTCAGCAGCCGCGTCAGCACATCCTTGAGATAGGCATACGGATCATGCCCATTCATGCGCACTGACTGGATCAGACTCATGATTGCAGCCGCCCGCTTGCCACTGCGCAGCGACCCGGCAAACAGCCAGTTCGAGCGGCCAAGCGCCCATGGCCGTATCTGGTTTTCAACTTGGTTGTTGTCGATGGGCACAGCTCAATCGTCCAGGTAGCGCGTCAGCGCTACCCAGCGTTTCAGGCTGTAATCGAGGGCTTTGGCCGTGGCTGATCCGTTGGGCACCAGGTCGCGCTGGGCCAACATCCAGTCATGCAGTGTTTTGATGATCGGTACCGCCATTTCTTGACGTATTCGCCAACGGTCTTCGTTGCTCATGTCCCGAGCCTGGCGTTCAACCTCGTACAAACCGCCAATCGAGTGCAGCACCTGTTCGGCCAGCTGGCTTTTGTTAGCGACATGCAGGTCGAAGAACTTGCGGCGAGCATGAGCCATGCAGCCGATTTCAGTGATACCTTGCTCAAATTCAGCCTTGTAGCAAGCGAAATCATCGCAGACTAGCTTGCCGTTCCAGTCGCCCAAGAAGTTGCGTGCGTGTTCGCCTGCACGGCTTGAGCTGAAGTCATACACCACCGCCTTGAGCGCCGAAAACAGCGTCGTGCTGTAGGCCTAGACATAGGCCGGGTGGGTTTTCTTCTCGCCCGGCGCAAGCATTTGCACCGGTGTTTCATCGGCGTGAATTACGCTCTGGTTCAGCACAGTTTCACGCAGTGCATCGACCAGAGGCTGGAGACGTACGCCGGTTTGCCCGACCCATTGAGCCAAGGTCGAGCGAGCAATGGCCAGCCCGGCGCGACCAAAGATTTTCTCCTGCCGGTACAGCGTCAAGTGATCGGCAAACTTGGCCACCATCACGTGGGCCAGTAGGCCTGCTGTCGGGATACCTTTGTCGATAACTTGGGCTGGTACCGGCGCTTGAATCGGTGTTTCGCACTGACGGCAGGCCCACTTACCACGCACATGTTGCTCGACGGTAAACACGCACGGCGTGTAATCCAGCTTCTCGCTGACGTCTTCGCCGATGCGTTGAAGTTGGCAGCCACAGGCGCACTGGGTGTTTTCGGGTTCGTGACGAATCACCGTGCGTGGAAACTGCGGCGGCAATGGCGCACGTTTCGGGGACTGCCGTGGCTCGGCCTGTGGCGCAACTGGGAGGAGCTGTTTCAGCTCGGCCTCGATAGCTTCAAGGTCTGTGTCGAGTAGGTCATCCAGCAAGCTGCTTTGCGCAGGGCTGATTTGCTCGCTGCGCTTGGCAAACTTGTGCCGTTTGAGCAGGGCGATTTCGTAAGTGAGCTGTTCGATGATGGTTTCATCGTTCTGGATCTTCCTGCTCATCGCCTCGACCCGGGACTGCAACTGCAACGCCTGTGCCGCCAAGGCACGAAGCTGTTCCGGGGTCATCTGGTCGAGGTTGGGCGAGGAAGTCATACCGCCGATTGTGCCAGAGCAGGCACGATGCGACGACAAGTAGACCGGCCAAATGGCCGGCGTTTACAGCATGCTGATCACACCGCCTGCGCCGACGCGCTGCCACGGCAGGCCCAGCACCAATGCCTGGAGTTGTTCGCTGTCGAGTTCGACCTCACCGCCGTGACGAATGCCTGGCCAGTGGAACTTGCCTTGGTTCAGTCGTCTCGCGGCGAGCCAGACTCCCACGCCATAGTGCACCAGCACCTTCATCCGGTTGGCCCGGCGATTGGCGAAGAGCTAAGCGCAGTGCGGCTTCGCCGCACCGAACACCGCGATCACCCGAGCCAATGCCGTCTCGGTACCGGCGCGCATATCCATCGGCTCGGTGGCCAGCCAGATCGCATCGATGCGGATCATTGAGCGACAGCCCGAATAAATTGCGCGCAGCCCTTGGGATCTGAAGCTGGCCATTTCACCGTGATCACTTGTCCGACCATGGGCAGCTCAATGATCACTGAGGCTTCGGCTGGCCGTTTAGGGGCGGTCTTCAGCAGGACAAAGGCTGGTAGGGAAGTTGGGGCGGGCTGGTCTCGATAAAGCGGCACCCATTTGCGAATGACATTGACGTTGATGCCGTGGCTGATGGCGACATTGGACACGGTTGCGCCAGGTTGCAGGCATTCTTGAACGACTTGGGCTTTGAATGGTTTTGGATAAGAGCTTCGTTGGCGCATGGAAATCCTGGCGATAAGGGCGATCGCGTCCGCTTAAAATACGCGGACACCATCGCTCTTAATGCTGGAGTTCGGAAGGTGAATTCGCCGAACGCTTACGGCGAAGGCCTAAAAAGTGCTTAAAGTCACCGCCAGCAGCTCTATATAACGATCTTTCGAGCCCACTGTTCGATAGCGTGCTCAACTTGTGCCTTTGGCAGGTACTCCTGCTCGAGACGCCCTCGTTCTTGCACCAGCAGATGCCGATAGAAATCCGCTTCATCAGCCAGCAACTCAGGTGGGGCCGACTCTAGAGCCTTGGTCGGTTCAACGACGGCATTACGCGGAGAGTGTTGCTCAAATAGCTCCCGCTCCATCAATAGTGCTTGTACTGCTGGTTGATGGAGCCTCGCTCGCGCAAGCATCAGCAAGCCCCAAGTATCCATATCGCCCCAGTAAGCAATCTGTTTCCCGGCCAAGTTAGCAGATGCCAACCACTGCAAATCGAGTCCAGCTCCCAGCACAGCCAAGGTGTCAGGCAACGTTTCTGGCAGCAAGTGGACACATTGTTCATTTTCCACCACAAGCAATCGTGAACCGGGAAGTGAGGTTGTGGCTAGTTCCGAAGTAGTCAGCCTAAGCCGCTTGAAAGGCAGCAGCTCAGGCTGAAGGGGAACGACTAGAACCCAGTGACTGCTTTCTTCAAAAGCATCCAAAAACGTCGTCAGGCCTTGATCGGACGCTGCACCTTCGAAGAGCTCGTCAAGGAACCTAGTTAGCAAACTGGCGTTGCGCTCAAAAAACTTGGTGTCTACGCCGTGCTCTGCAAGCAGGCGCAGTGGACGGCCTCGGGCACAGCCTGGAGACAACCGGGTGGCGAGTTGAGCCGTGGCCACAACTTCTTCAGGTGTCTTCGCCAACCACAAGCTCCGCTGTGCCACCAACAAAGTATGAAATGTACTGTCGACCTGCTCGACCAGATGCTCGAGTTGGGCATATTCCTCGCTGACTCTTGGATCGTTGATCGCGGCAATCCATTCTGAGGGGGTGCGCAGATGCCAGCGCATCGGCAGGGAAATGGCATCCAGCCCTGATCGGTAGCTGACGGGTTTCCAGTCGACCTCACCCACGTTCACGCTCCGCCAGTTCTCCACATGGCAGAGCAGCGCCTGGATATTGTCAGTAGACAGGCGTGCCGAAGGCTTGCCAATACTGAGGCTTTGAGGCCAGCTAGCGGGATTGAGCAAGCGTTCTAAGCGGACGCTAGAGCGCTGCCATTGTCTCGCTAGGTTGCGGCTGATTTCAGTGGGCGACTTCATGCATAGCCTTGATACGCTGCTGATGATGCTCATCCAACGCTTCCCAGCTCAGGGAAACCAAACTGGACTCCACGCCGCGCCGATGAACGACGACAGCCGAACGCGTATGGTGGCGCAACAGGCGCATTTCCTTGTTGGGCGTAATGAATACAGCGTGCAGGCCGAACTCCCTCAGCGCCGCGATGATCCGACTTGCAACCGCATGGGAGCTGCGCGAGAACGCCTCGTCAAGCACGATGGTGCCGAACAATGGTCGACTGCTGCCGTCGGGACAGAGCGCATAGCTCAGGGAAGCGGTCAGCACATAGGAGGCAATGATCTCCTTCTCGCCACCACTACCGCCTTGAGAGCCTGTTCGGGTCTCGATGACATTCCTGCTTTCTCGATCGATCACCGATACCGCGAACTCCAGACGGAAGCGCGGATCCAGAAGTGCCTTCGCTCCCTGATTCCTGCTGTGCTCGCAGGCGTTTTTGAGCAGCCCAACGAGCTCCAGCAATGCCTTATAATGGCTCTCGCCTTCATCATCAATGAAACGCGCCGAGTTCAGTTGGCGCTGAGCGTGTTGCAAGGTACGGAGACTTTCATGGATCACCTTTTTCGCAACCAAGCGCAGATAGCGTCCGGGCTGAAAGTCGACACGCTGCATCGTACTGTTCAGATCATCCAGGCGCTCCTCAATCATCGAGACTTCATGGTCGATATAGCTGAGCAGTTGGGTGACACCATCATCTGAGGAACGATTGAGGTATTCCAAGAAACGCTTGAGTTTCTCGGGCAGGGCTTCCTCAGTCAGCACACGTAGACGCTCCAGATAACTGGGTACGTCCCTCAGCTCTCGCCCGACCTCTGCAAGCGCCCCAGTGTCCACCTTCAGAGCGTCAGACATACGTTTGGCAAGCTCTGATTTCTGGTCGCCCAGTTTCTCGCCGAGTGTTTTGAGTTGCCCTTGAAGCTCACGCGTATGCTTGCGCTCCAGCTCGTCAACATCGCCGAGGTAATCTGCGGTCAGGGTCGGGAAGTGCGCTTGCGCCAGTTTCCGCTGTGTATCGTTCAGCCCCTTTTCGGCGCCGCGATAGGCCTTACGGGTAGCGGATGCGGCCTGCTCGAACTGAACTCTCAACTGAACGCACTGCTCGATCAGTCGTTCCAGCTTTTGGTCCAGAGACTCTCGCTGGGTTTCGGCTTCATCCAGTTCGGCCTTGATCATGGCAAGGTCGGAATCGGGACGGGTCAGAGTGTCCAACTGTGAACGCAGCGACTCCAGCTGACTCTCAGCACCTGGCAGATCAATATCCTCGAACTGCAGCTCTTCGACGCGTTGCAGTAGCGTAGCTTGACTCTCCAACTGACGGACATCGCCCTGAGCAACATCCAAGGCCAGCTTGGCAGGCGCGAGCTGTTCATTAACCTTTCGAATCTGCTCAGCCAGGAACGCCATACGGTCGCGGTTATCGAAGCCGGTCAGCCAGTCTTCATCTAGGCGCTTCTGGTCCTGCTTGTCGAAGAAGCGTTCTTTACCCGACATCAGCCCCTGGGCAGTCATGGCGTGAGGGGTGTGACGCAATTGCTCCGTGCTTTCGACGCAGTGGCGGTCATTGTCCGCCAGTAGTGCCTTTGCCGCTTCTCGATACGAATGTTCCTTAAAGCTCAGCTTGCGGGTAAACCCATCGTCGAAGAACACAGGGCGTGACGACGGCTCCTTTACCTCCAACAAGCGGACATGCAAGCGGTTATGCCGTTGGTTCACCCAACGCAGTGCTTTCTGGGATGAGCCATGCGGCACCAAGATACGAAGCCGATGACTACCGATTGCCCGCTCGATGGCACCACGCCAGGCGAGTTCCTCTGGCTTGACCTGCACCAACTCGGCAATGAAAGGCAGGGCCGACTCATCGACGCCAAGCTCCTGCGCCAGATCACCTCGAAAAGCATGAAAATGCCCAGGCAGATTTGAGCCTGGCCGTCTCTCAACCTCAGCATGTTCATGCTGTAAGCTCTGCAGGCGGCCATTGAGCTCCTGCTGAATGAGACCTGAATTGAATGCCTTTTGACGCGCGTCAGTAATTTGCTGGGTCAGTATTTCCTTGCGTGCCGCGATTTGCTGCTGATTCTCCTTGAGGGCAGCGGCCGATAAATCATTCGCTAGCTCAAGCCCCTTGGCCAAGCGTTGGTATTGCTCAGCTTTCAGACGCCGCTTATCACACTCCCTGACCCAATCAGCGATGCGCCCGCGTAATTGATCTATCCCTGCGCCACCTACTCGCAGATAGCTCTGACGATGTTGATCCACCACCCCCCTCTGGATCTCAAGCTGACCCCTGCATTGCTCCTGATCCTGTTCGGCCTGTTTGTGCGCCTTCTCAAGCCTGTTGGTTTCAGCGAACCACAGGTGATACCCCTGTTCGGCGAACCAGATCGGAAGAATGCCTTCGAGAGCCTGTTTATCCTGCAACTGTTCTTGCAAGGCCCTATAACGCTCCCAGCCATCGGCGACCGGTTGCAATGAGCGCTGCTGCTTTTTAGCGGTTTCCAGCTCTCGGTGAATGTCAGTTAGATCATCGAAGCTGTCGGCGACCTCGGTAGCCCGCTCGAAGGCGGAGCGGTCATCCAGTACCAGTTCTCGAAAGATCTCATCAATGCTGTTGAGCTGCTTCAGGCCGGCAGCGCGATTGAGCAACGTGAAGGCGTTTTCACCAACCTCGAAGTAATCCCGGAGTCTGGCCAAGAAAGCTTTCTTGCTTGGGTAAGGCCAGATGCCCGTCCCATCCTTCTCCATATGACGCAGAGCCCGCATGCCTCCTGAGTGATGCTGGGATAGCCAATGCTCGATAGTCTGCTCGGGGGACTCGCTTAACAGCCAAAGTTTTTTCAGATCCGATGCCGAGGAGCTTGTGCCCTCGAACCAGAGCACGGCACCTAGTCGAACCTGGGTACCATCACGCTCGAGCGTGGCTGCAATGGCGGTTACCGTCTTACCCTGACGAGCGATATGAGATTGCTCTAAACCGCCGTCTCCAGGACCGGTGACTCCCCGCACATAGGACACTAGATCCCGGTCGCTTTCATGTCCTCCCGTGGATGCCAAGTTGTAGCGCGGACTGGCGCATAGCAAGGTCATCAACGCGTCCACCAACGTCGTTTTACCGCTCCCCGTCGGGCCGATCACGGCGGTACCGGAAGGATCGATCTCGGCATGGTGATAGCCCTGAAAGCCGCCCCAGTTATAGAGCTCGATGCTGCTGAGAATGAAGGTCTCGCTGTCACGCCAGAGGAGTTCTTGCTTCACGCCACGTCCTCCTCACCATCGGCAGCAGACGTAGCCGGGTACTCCATCTGCTCTCGCAGCCATGCCACCAGTGCCTGCAGATTTTCCGGATTGGCCAAGTGAGTGATTATAGGGCGGATGATGACGCGATCATGTGCATCCAGAGCCGACACCAAACCATGTCCCTTGAGCTGATCCAGCAGTGTGATGATGCGATTTCGCTCCTTCGCTTCACTGCCCAATTCGCCCAGGTAAACCTGCAATTGGGGAATCAGCTCATCAACCGCGATCAGTGCCTGACTGGCACCTGTACCGCTTTCCTGTTCATACACAATGAAATGCTGTCTCAAAATGGCTATCAGCAGGGATTGCTCCAGATTCAGTCTTTGCCGACGCACGAGGGGGTGCGACCAGTCGTCTTGCTCGGATACCTCGCCCTGGCGAACGGTAACAAACACCAGCCCCCGAACCTCGTCGACCCCCATGGCAAGGTCGAGAGGCTCCAAGGTTCTGTCGACCGCCTCAAGATTGGAAAGCGCTGAGCGATAAAGGTTGGGCTTGTGACTTTCTTCCAGCAGCCCGTACTTGAGCATTTCCTGTACGGCCTCACGTACCCGTTGCGGGGTCCGGCGCTCATCGACCTCTAAAGCGACACTCATGGAAGACTGTTCCTCATCCATGCCGTCTTCCAGCGCCATCGGCTCCACAGTCAGATCTGTTTTGTCGGCGCCAGAGGTACCTGCAATTCGATCGAAGATCCCTGCCATACTCACAACTCCCAATTGATGTCCTTGAGTGCCTCGTGGTCGAGTCCGACATAAGGCAGATTGAAACGCCAGCGTTGTTCATCCTCGTCAACTAGCTCCACGAGTTGACGCTCCTCTGTCAGAACCTCGATACCAGCCTCGCGCGCCATCGCCAGCCAGAGCGCAAAGGTTTCCAAGTCGTGAACAGGTGGAAGCAAAGACGCAAGCTCCACGAGACTCAGAGGGCAACCCTGCTCTACCAGTACAGCCAGGGTGTCATGAATCAGCGCTTCACGATCCAGCCCGTCGAAGGCATCCCAGAAGTCATCCTCAATCTGGTCCAACCCAGCAGGCTTTAAACTCAGATCCGGCTCGCCCGCATCATCTTCATCCAGATTCTTGAAGCGGAGACGCTCGATTGCCGGGACACCAGTAATGGCTACACCAACCGGTGGTATACAGGCAGGCTTACGACGTTCTGACTGGCGTTGCCAGTCGACGCTGAGAGCTAGATTGAAGAAGTCGTTGAGTAACTGTCCGACGCGATGATGCTCGGCAGCCAGCCCCGTTTTCATGAAACCACGAACATCGCGCTCGCTTCGGGCGCGCGCTTGGAGCACAGCCTGCGACTCCCGAACCAAGCGTAACGCCAGCCAACGAAGCTCACGTTGCTGGGGACGACTAAGCGCCTTTGGAACCGCGGGATGACGTAGGATGGCGCGCAAGCGCTCACGCATGGTTTCCAGCTCAGCGGACTGCCTTAGTTGCTGCTGGAAGCTTTCAAAGACACGTCCTTCCGGAGTATTGAGTAGAGCATCTTGCCCATCCAACAGCCGATCGACGATCTCTCCACGATGAGACTGTTCGCTAATGATGGATTGTCGAAGGGCGCGATCCGCCTCGCGCCAAGAGTCTTCAACTCGTCGAAAGTCTGCGCGCAAGCTGGCGGCCAGGTTATATACCTCGCGTATTCCCTCTATCGCATGCGCTTCATCCAGCACGATGATGTGGCCAGCCTCTACCTGCGCTAGCTCGTGCTCCAAATCCTGGATTCTGCGGCGCAGGCTGACAATGCGGCCAGTTGGGCTGGGGTTCAGACCCATTTCAAGGTTCTCGATCTCGCGCTGGACCACCGAAAGGCGGGATGCAGTGGAGGTCATGATCCGACTATCCAGCGAATCGACGAATTGGATGGCGGACTCCAACGCATCGGTTGCGTAGATACGACCCTCTCGTTCTACGACCAGACGCCGCTTAATCCACTCACGAAGTTCACGACCTGCCTGGAGATGCGTTGCATCCGGGTCGATCTCGTAAAGCTCCTGGCTGGCATAAGCAGCCAGCATGTCGGACAACGCTTGCAGCGCATCCTCCATAGGGGTCCCATCATGCGCCCGCTCGAGCAGTGTCCGCAGGCAGCCCAATACGAGCGGAGCACGGCGCGAGGCGAGCAAAAGCCACGCAGGGTGTTGGCTGCGGGCGGATACATAGCGTTCTGAACGCTGTTGCGCGCTTTCTTCCATGACGGCCACATTGACAAAGGTTGTCTGAGAGCGAGCTTACCAAGCTAGCCCGGTGCCTCATAATACGTATTTGTCCTGGCGGGTGGGCTCCATTTAATGGTCCACAGGGGCTGCGTCATTCGAATTAGAGTTAGTGAAGGACCAAACCAGCCGGGGAGTTAGCGATATATTTCCGGGGGGGGGGCGCGCACTGGATATTGGCGATTTGGCGGAGGGCTCCACCATCACGAGGGTGTATTTGGCTAGTTCGGCGAAGAGGTCCCAGTGAGAGCATGTGGCGGCTCAGTGGTGCAGGACTGCCATTGGCATGCTGCGGCGATCCAGTGCAGCCACGGGGGCTATCTCGAAGCATGCTGCACGCCTAGGCACGTTCGAGGATAGAGTCTTTCACCAGAAACGCATCGCTAGCGTCTGCTCGGTGGAAGTTTGCTGTTGCCTCCCCCGGCGAGCACTTTCTGTTCATCGCCCTCACACATCGCTTCAGAGTTGTTGACGCACGATTAGCTAGTGGTCAAAAACCGATTTCAGTGATTTCGTCTTTTGTGCCATACCTGATGGATCTTATTCGCTGTAAATGACCACAATGCGATAAGAGCTGGGTAGACTGCAGACCTTTACGTACGGCGCTTAGCGGCATTTGAGCGCACTCAGCGACGATCAAAATTCCTGTACCGCATTGCCCTCCGAAGGCAGGGGTCGTGGGTTCGAATCCCGCCGAGTGCGCCATCTTCTTTTCCCCTTTGGCTCCAAAGGGATTGGCATATCTGCCAGACATCTCTCCACACCATGAAAATTTCTGTCACCGCACGCCCAGCAGTGTGTCAGCCCGATAAAAATTACCGTGCAGGTTTTCGCGACCTTGGCTGGAAATACTGCAACCGGCAAAAGCCAGATCAGTGAAGTTTCTGGCTAATTTCCGAGCCATTTAGCTAGACGCGCACATCTGCTGGGAAGCATTGAGGGAGCGTGCAACCGACCTCACCCGCGATGCATCGCGGGCTGCTTCCCACCATGAAGTCCTTGTAAGACTGAGGATTACATCGTCCTGATAAACAGGCCGGGGTCTTTGGTTATGGTGGCAGCAAGCCTCCAACCCGCGCCTCGTACGATGCCCTGCAGCAAGGGCATCGTGGCGCTGCTACTGGAGTCCTGGCCCTATTTAAGAGCACCTTCGGCGGCGCTCACCTCAACGAAGCTCTCGGTGCGTCGCGCAGCCGAGCGATACTTGTTGAAGAAAAACAGGGCAGTGAGAATCCAGAAGGACATCATGGTTTCCAGGAAGCTGAAAACCTGATTATTCGCGGGGATGTACAAAAACAGGATGGCGAACAACGGAAGCAGCATTTTCGCAAAGAAGTCATCGGAAATGATTGCCGAGAGATAAATGCTTGCGAAATACCAGCCGAGAATCAACATGACGATAGCCACACCGAAGAAGCTGACATCATTTGCGATATAGCTGTAGAAGGAATGCCAATAAACATTCTCATCCCAGCGCGCCGTGATTTTACGTTGATACGTCTTGTCTCTGACATCGATGCCCAGATGCTCGGCAAAGATTCTTTGCAGGAAGACCGAATGGCCAATGCCGTAGGAGCTATCGAATTTCTCTCCCAAGGAGATAGAAACCCCCTGATAGCCCTGAACCAGATAAACCGTCAGCTTCTCGTAGAAATCCGTCAGGTTGGACTTTTGAGGCGCCGCTACAACGCTTGGCTCCACGGGCAGATCTGCAATCTTTACCGGCTCAGGCAAGGTAACGACGTTTACCTGGGCGGGAAGCTCGATAATCTTGACCGGCTCATGCGCAGCGTCAGCATGACTCTTCGCTGGTCCACTTGCCACTTTGGTCGATGGGGGCGAAGTTACAGCAGTTGTTTTCGCAGACAGCTCTGCGATTTTAACCGGCTCTGGCAAGGCGGCAATATTGGTCTTTTCAGGCTCCGGCGCAACGCCAGGCTTTTCTTCCTTGTCCAGATCGCTTTTGAATACACTGCCGGTTTCACTCAAATAGTTGAATGAAACAGGTGTCTGGTTTTCAAAGAGTACTTTATAAGGCGACGTTCCCGACTTGACGCTGTAAAACTGCCAAAACGAAAACAGAAATATAAAGACCACAAAGACCAGAAAAGTCTTGCGTTTGAAAAGCTCGGCGAAGAAACCCGTCGATTTATCTGAGGCAACTACGCAACCCAGACAAACTGACACGACAAAGAAATAATAGAAGTTTATCGCACTGAGACTGGCAATGATGCCCGTGCACAACGGAATCATGACCACCACAAAGCCTGCCACCTTGCGCGTCACACTCAGTTTGTCCCAGTAAAAAACCAGGCCGGGTAGCAGGATGTATTTGAATACTCCGAAAAACAGGAGCAATGCGGTTACAGGCGGATTGGCCGAAAAACCTGCTCTTGAAGCATCCGAGGCATAAAAAGCTCGAACTTCCGCCGGTGCCAGCAAGCCTTTAGCCAGCTGGACAAAAAAATCAGAGGGTATATAGGATATGGTAAGCGTTGTATTACGATGAAGAATCACGATCGCAACAAAGGCAAAGCAGAGAATGACCCAGAAATACTTCAGAAAGAGACTATCACATGGTAATCCAACACTACCGGCAGATCGCTTAAGCGAAAAACGACAAGACAGCAGATAGCCAAATATGAAACAGGCATGATACAGAAAAATAAAGAAGAGAAACTCCAGCTTATTCTCGGCAGGCCAGACTACCGGACCAAAAAAGAATAACCACAACGTGAAAAGCAGGTAGCTCTCAACAAACAAGAGGGGTAGATATAACTTAGCCGTTTTCATCCAATCCACCGAAAATATTAAACCTGTCAGCCTTGTGAAACCTGAGTCTACTCAACATCAACCATACGGTTCAGTGAACCCTGAACGATCATTCATGGCTTATCCTGGCCTGCGCAAAAATCTGCTGCCCTTTTGCAGAGCAGGTCATAGTGGGACTTGTGCTGCGCAACATCGGGGGTCGCTTCAGAAGCGCGCCTTGAGATCGCCCCATAATTGGTAATCACCCTGAACAGGTAGACGTAATAGTTCAGGTTACACAGAACCTTCAAATACTTGTTATTGAGGTTGTAGCAGAACAGTCGATTCTTCAGAAGAAAACGCCCGACCTTGCTCTGTTCCAGAGCAAGCATGTGGTTAAAAACCCTCAGCTTGTCCTTGTCAAAATCCGAACCTCTGACAAGGTAGGTCGAACCCGACGTCCGGCGATAATACACATAGACTTTACTGGACTGGTAAAAGCTCACATCCCGATAGCGCTCGGCAATTTTCACGAGCATCGGAAAGTCTTCAGTCACACTGTAGCTTTTGATATAGTCTGAGAGCTCTTCATCCAGGAAAAACTTCTTATTGCAAAACAGGTTTGGCGTATTGATGCTACTGATATTCTTCAAGCGTTCCATGAGAGGCTTGTTTTTATAGATAACGTCCGTTGCCAGAATATGAAAGGCCGTTGATCGCGAGCTGAGAATCTCCCCGTCAATCAACAACAACGGCAACCCGGAAAAGAAGTCATTGGCCGATAACTGTTCGGCTTCTTCAAAGATATTTACATATGAATAGACATCATCACCCGCGGTAATCTTGAACAAGGTCCCCTCCACCAGGGGCCACATGCGGGTGTAGTTGAAGCAGGTGCCGTTGTTCGAGCCATCGCCCAGCACCTTGACGTCACAAAACAGGCTGCCATGAACAAGCAGCCAGCGATTGACCAGCTCGAGGGTCTGGTCGCGAGAGCCATCATCCGCGATGATCAAGCCAAAATCGTAATCAGCACCGTAGTTTTCGATCAAAAACCTTATACTTTCGAGGTGTTCAACAACATACATCTCATGGTTATACGTCAACACACCAAACGTAAATCTTTTATTAACCACGAGAAACACCTTCGCTTAGCTTTTTTGCCAAAACCCTGTACAAGAATATGAAAGCCTTGAAGCCCACCATCTTGAAACCCAGCAGGAAAAAATCAATCTTCCACTTCAAGCTGTACTTTCCATCGGACAACGACTCACTTGCCACACCTCTTTTATTGATGTCTATCGGCAAGTTGTACTTTTTCAGAACCGGCACAATAACGCTCGGTACCCACTTTCCACGACGGATAGCGCCACCCAGCGTGTAGTTATAGACAAACGTATCTTCCCGGTCAGGCTGGGCACAATAGAAGGTTTCGCCACCGCCATAGGTCCGCGCACTACCGAAGAACTCCCAGGCCCAGGGCGAATCAAGCTCACCGGTAAACTCGACAAGCTTCCTGGTTCTCCAGATAGCCGGTGCAGAGTTCAACCGGTAATCGTCTCTGGCGCCTACCACTTCAAAACCGTCGTAAGGCCCTGCAACCCTATTGATTCCGGGGATATTGCTAAAATAAAAAACCGCTATCTCAGAGCGTTCCTTCATGGCCCGAATGCACTCAGCTATTTTCTGCTGATTGACGGGAGACTCCAGAATGAAATCATCAAACAGTGTAATAACAAATTCGGTTTCGACCAGAGACAAGGCCTTGCGCAGCCGCCATCCCCAAGGCCTTTTGGCCTCATCGGCCGACAGGTTCAAGGTACTGATCTGGAAACCATCAAAGTCGAAACTTTTACGCTCGGTGTTCAAGATGATCCGGCAGTCGCACTCCGGCCACATCTCTTTGAGTGAACAAAAGAAAGGGAGCCACACGTCTTCGTAACTATCACACGAGTTGACAATTATAGTGCAATCTTTTCCGCTGACCCTGCCTACACTGCCACTCATGCCCCACTCCATCGTAAAACACCGGGTGCAGTCGAAATAATCATGGTTTTCTGACTGCCGCCCTGATTTTCAAAGCAGCGAACGATCAAAAACGATCGCTTCGCTCAACTCTGTGTTTTCAGCCGCTACAAGCATAGCGACTATTTCCTGCATGACAGGCACACCTATGCACCAATGACGTCATCACCTGAGCGCATGAATCCATTTGGCAAACACAATGCGCGCAGGTGGACAGCTCATCAGCAAGCCTTTCTCAAAGCTCCCGGCTAACGGACAGCACAGCACAGCACACCGACTCGTAGGAGCCGTACCTTACCACCGTTCCACCTTCGATCTCGATGACAGTATCACACGTTTCCAGGGTATTAAGCCGGTGCGCAATGACAATCAGCGTCGTGTCCTCACCCAGATCATCGACGGCACGCATCACTTCCTGTTCGGTTTTACTGTCCAGCGCACTGGTAGCTTCATCCAGAATAATTACCCTCGCCTCTTTATAAAAAGCGCGAGCTATCGCGATGCGCTGGCGTTGACCACCGGAGAGAAATACGCCTCGCTCTCCGACTGGCGTGTCATAACCGCCAGCCCATGACTCAATCACATCGGAAATCTGGGCCTTGGCGGCGGCACGGCGGACACGGTCAAAGTCGATATCTTCGTAAGGCACACCAAAAGCAATGTTTTCGGCAACTGACGCGTCAGACAGGAAGATCTGTTGTGGCACATGAGCAATGTTCGCCTGCCAGTTCCGGCTGTTGCCCGTATTTACCTCGACACCGTCGACCGCAAATACGCCGTCAGTTGGCGTCAGCAGCCCCATCAGAATATCGATAAGGGTACTTTTGCCACTGCCTGTAGCGCCCATCAATCCAACTCGGGAGCCTTTGGGAATATTCAGGCTGATATTTTTCAATACCCATGGAGCATCGCTGTTGTAGCGATACGACACTTGATCCAGCGACACACGATCATTGAAGTCGAGGGGGGTCCGCGTCGATTCGATTTCAACGTGGTTACGCTCTTCCGGAAGAAGGTCCAATACATCTCGCAATGAATCCTGCGCACCACTGATGCAAGCCCAGGCCGCATAAGACTGCTGCAAAACCGGCAACAAACGTTGCGCCGCCAGCGCCAGCGCGCCCAACATGGGGATGGATGCAAGCAATCCACCGGGTAACTGTGCAAGCCAATACGCAAAAATCGCAATCATCAACATGCCAAACGATTCGATAGCAAAGCGTGGCGAGTTCGCGATGATCTGAATGTTGGCCTTGGCACGCCGCAATTTGTAATCGACGCGGTCAAAATCCTTGCGGTAGGTCTGCTGCGAGGAGTCAATGATCACATCTCGAATACCCTCGAGACTTTCACTCATCAACTTCAGTTGCCGATCGGAACTGACACTCACCACCAGACTGTCTTTTCTCAACTGCCTTCTGGTCGCCAGCACCACAATCAGGTAAACCCCGCCAAAGCTTGCAAACGCGAGAAAAGCAACGACCGGCTGGATGGCCAGGACAATGACAAGTATTGCCAGCATCATGAAAGCCGAACTGACAATCGTCAAAGACGGGAACAGGAACTCCCGTACTACCGTGTCGACCTTGTTGAAAATAGCCGTGATCACTTCACTGCTATTTCTCGAGATGTGCTTGCTGTATGGCTGATGGATGACCGTCTTGTAGATATCGCCTGCCAGATCGCCACCGACTGCCGAACTGAGTCTGTTCTGTGCCCACATCAGGACAAAACGACTGACGCCGGAAAAGATGGCAGCCACAGCGAAGATAACGGTCAGCGGCAACAGGAGTCCGTTGGCAGAATCGATACCCATTGCCGCAAAGAGGTTCCCCACCAGCGGCTGACTCAGAAGCTTCTCGGGGTTGATCAAAACAGCCAGGAACGGAACGATGGCCCCGATACTGACTATTTCTGCAAGCGATGCAACCACCATGAGGCCGAGGATTACAAAGAACTGCAGCTTTCTTTTAAGTGTAAAACACTTCCAAAGACGGCCTAGCAACTGAATCATTGAGTCACTCTTCGCAAGTAAAGTTATTAACGGCTGCGATGACCAGCTCGACTTCAGCCAAGGTCATTTCAGGACTCATCGGCAAACTCAAGACTTGCTGATGGATCTGCTCAGTCAACGGATAACTTTCGCCATTGAGTTCTTTGTAAGCCTGCTGCTGATGAACCGGAATCGGATAGTGGATGATGGTTTGAATGCCTTGCCCGGCCAGATGCTGTTGCAATGCATCACGCTGCTGGCAACGAACCACGAACAAGTGCCATACATGGCTGGTCAGGGACAAAGGGCATGTGTCCGCTGAGAGCGGCAGCTCTACGGCAGGGTTGCGGATGCCATCCATGTACATTTTGGCAACCTGTCTGCGCCGGGCAGTCTGGTCATCCAGATACTTGAGTTTGACGCTCAGCATGGCTGCCTGAATCTCATCCAGACGGCTGTTCACGCCCTGATAGAGGTTCTTGTACTTCTCATGGGAACCATAGTTGCGCAGCGCGCGCAGCACCTTGGCCAGCTCGTCATCGTCGGTAGTGATCGCGCCAGCATCGCCCAACGCACCAAGGTTTTTCCCTGGATAGAAACTGAAGCCCGAAGCATTGCCCCAGCTCCCGGCCCGACGACCATTGAAGCTGGCGCCATGCGCCTGGGCGGAGTCTTCCAGAACAAGAAGACCTTTTTCTTCAGCCAGGGCCATTAATGCTGGCATGTCGGACAACTGCCCATACAAGTGGACAGGCATTATGGCGCGAGTCCTGGAAGTCACCGCAGCCCGGGCATTCACAGGGCACAGGTTATAGGTGGCCGCATCGGGCTCGACCAGAACCGGCACCAGACGATTTTCGGTGATGGCAAGCACACTGGCGATGTAGGTATTGGCCGGAACGATGACTTCATCACCGTCCTTGAGTTTTCCCAGCTCTTTCCAGGCACGCAATGTCAGGTTCAGGGCGTCAAGACCATTTGCCACGCCGATGCAATACCGACTGCCGCTGTAGGCTGCAAACTTTTCTTCAAAGCTCGATAGTTCATGACCACCGATGTACCAGCCTGAATCAATGACACGGGCACATGATTCCATCAACTCGTCGCGCATGGTCGAATTGATTTTCTTTAAATCGAGAAAGCTGATCATTTATCGAGATACCTGATAATTCTTGCCGGGTTGCCTACTACAACAGCGTTTTCGGGGACGTCCCTGGTAACGACAGAGCCTGCCCCGACCATTGCATTGCACCCAATGGTGATGCCCGGCAGCAAGGTCGCATTGGCACCAATGCTCGCACCGGCCTTGACAGTGATCCCACTGAAAGCATCAGGATAGACTTTTGACCTGGGCATCAGATCGTTGGTAAACGTGGCGTTCGGACCGATGAAAACGTTGTCCTCTATACGGGTGCCGCTCCACAGGAAAACACCCGATTTAACGGTCACATTATCACCGACGACAACATCGCCTTCGATCAGCGTGTGTGCACAGATATTACAGTTACGACCGATGACCGCGCCTGCAAGTACAACACTGTATTGCCAGACGCGCGTCGAACTACCGATGTTTGAACTTTTGACATCGGCAAGAGCATGAATCTCAGGCATTGTTCATCTCCGCGAGGAAGCGGCTGTAGTCGCGAATATAATCGGACTCGTCATAGTGCTCGCTCGCCAGCACCAACAGTATGCAATCGTCACTGAACTCATGCATTTCACGCCAGACCATGCTTTCGATCAACAGTCCACGGGTCGGGCTGTCCATCCAGGTCTCTTCGCGAACCACACCATCATCCAGGACCATTTTGAACTTTCCGGATACACAGATGGCAACTTGTTTCAAGTTACGGTGAGCATGAAACCCGCGGCTGACACCTTCAGCGGTTCGATAAATATAATAAACACGCTTGATATCAAAAGGTATGGCCTTTTCCATGCCAATTTCCAGAGCGACCAACCCCCCTCTTTCATCGCCCAGACTGGGGAAGTCAATCCATTTAATCATGCTCACTTCAACATGCTCCGCTGTATTTTCTCATTGGCGGTGTATAAAAAATCACCGAGATTGACCATAGAAATAAAGAGCTTGAAAAACGATTTCATCAAGCAGCTCGCAGCCACGGCAACGACAGATCGAGGACCATAAAAGCATCAGTGATTCTTCTTCCAGAGCGGTTAACTGGCTCAAATCCGGAATTATCCATCCGGCGAATTTCCAGCACCCACTGCACCCTTTTGGTCGAAACACTCATGAATTGCGGCATCTCCATTCCATTGATCAAAAAACACCCACTATGACATCCGAAGTTCGGTACCCGGGCGCGTAGTGCTCTTTTGCCATCCCCAGGTAACGCATTCTCGGGCGATTGTACACCGATACTACGCAGCTCCGCCCGGCAACAGGGCACCGATAATACGCAGGGCAGACGACCAGTCATACCCTTGCAGACCATGATTGATAAAAACGTCTGCATCCCTGAAGCTATGGCGCTCAGGCCACGATGTTGTGTGCCTGACCAGACCATGGATGGCCAACACAATGAACGTAAAAAAGCGCTCCGCCAAATCTCAACGCCTGCGTGAGCAGCAGCGACTCAATCTGCAAAAATACTATCTGAAGTTCTACCGCGCCCGTTATTGGGCCAAGGTTACAGGTGCCGGTTCGATGCTGGTGATCATGGCTGTGGTGTCGATAATCAGCCACAGCATGATGCCTCTCTATCTGATGACGCCCATCGTGGTCGGCGGTGTGCTGATGCTCACCTGGTTGTGGCGCAAACGAATCGGGCTGGTGCCTGATGAACAGGCCCAGCCCGGGCACAGCAATAACTGAATATCCAGCGCTCTACATATAGCGATTCGTTCAGAACCTGAAGCGGCCTACGCTCGCCTGCAGGCTCCCGCCCAGCCTGGCCAGTTCAGTGCTGGACATCGCGGTTTCGCCGCTGGCGACGAAGGTCTGATCCGAGATCACCCGTACGTTCACGACCCGACGGTTGATTTCATCGGCGACGATACTCTGCTGTTCGGCAGCGGCAGCGATCTGGGTGTTCATCTGCTCCACCGTGGACACCGAACGGCTGATGCTCATCAGCGATGAACCTGCACGGCGGGTCAACTCGACGCTGCTTTCGGTCAGCGCACGGCTGCTGTCCAGAATCGAGGCTACTTTCCGGGTGCCGCTCTGCAGGCTGCTGACCATCCCTTCGATTTCCTCTGTGGAAGCCTGGGTGCGTTGCGCCAGACTGCGGACTTCGTCAGCGACCACGGCGAAACCGCGACCGGCAGCGCCGGCACGAGCCGCTTCAATGGCCGCGTTCAAGGCAAGCAGGTTGGTCTGCTGGGCGACCGACTTGATCACATCCAGCACCGTGCCGATCTTGTCGCTTTCACGGCTCAGATCGCTCATGGCCTGAGTCGAGTGGTTGACCTCTTCAGCCAGACGCCCGATCTGATCCAAGGCCTGGACCACGACCTCATCGCTTTTACGCGCTTCATCATTGGCCGCAATCGCTGCGATGGAAGCATCTTCGGCATTACGCGCAACTTCCTGCACGGTCGCGGCCATCTCGTTCATGGCGACCGCGACCTGGTCCGTCTCGCTTTTCTGGCTGGTAACCCCGGCGGTGGTTTGCTCGGTGACCGCCGACAACTGCTCAGAAGCGCTGGCCAACTGCACAACACCGTCACGAATCCCGCCGATCAGTTCACGCAGATTGATTGTCATGCGTTGCATGCTGGTTTGCAGAAGCCCCAGTTCATCCTTGCGACTGACAGGAATGTCGACACTCAAGTCTCCAGCCGCCACTCGCTCGGCAGCACTCAGGGTTTCCATCAGCGGCACGACGATCATCCGAGTAATCAACCAGGCCGCCAATGCACCGAGGGTGAGAGCAATGCTGGTAAAAACGATCAGCAGGAACTTGGCCTCTGCCACATCCTCATCACGCTTGGTGGTCTGATTGACCTGCAATTGCCTGCTGGCTTCAAACAGACTGGCAACCTCCGAATCCAGGCCACTTTGCGCCAGCTTGAGCTTCGCTTCGTCATGGATCTGGGTAGCCTGGACAAAATCCTGGAAATGATTGCGATAGCGCAGGGTCGTCTCCATGGCGCGATAGACCAGAGTCAAATCCGCAGGCGCACTGAGCAAGGCCCGGACCTCTTCGTAATGCGACTCCAGCTTGTCGTTCGCCTTGAGCACCGCAGCGGCTCGATCCGTGCCCGGATGAAGCGCGTAGCCCAACTTCGCAATGCGCATGTCGCGCACCATTTCATTGAGCTGAGAAATGGACGCCAGTTTCTGACCCCGCTCGCGCAGGATATTGATTTCCATCCAGCTGAAAGCGGCGATCAGGGTCGTCAGCAACAAGACACTGACAAACCCCAGGGTCAATTTCGACCTGACACTGATATTGCCCAGCACACCTGCGAACAAGTTGACCATTTCAGAGCGCTCCATGCACGTTAAGTGCTGATGAGTGTCATTCGGCCACTCACGGTTCCCTGCAAATGCTGGAGTCGACTCTGCCGCAGCCCCTGAAAAACTCGGACAGGCAGGTAAGGGGATAACCCCGCAAGTATCAGGTAGCGAATTGATTGGTATTCGGATTTTTTTTCGGAAAGCCAGATTAACCAAAGGCTTATAAAGCCTGGGCTCGGTTAGAGAAGACGCTATTTTTCAGGCGCTTTTTTTCGGATTTTTATTCGGATATTTTTTGGCTACAGGCGCACAGTATTTTTTGCGGAAAAGACAGCACAGCAGCACCCCTATACGGATACTGCTGCCTTCAGATGTCAGACCAAAAAGCGCATCGCCCCCCTTGGCCTATTTGTGAAAGGTCTTGCCCAACGCCTCAAGGCGCATCGCCAGCGGTGGCAGCCGTTGGCTGCTTTGCGCCAGTACGTCGATATTGGCGGCGGTGTGCTCTGCTATGCCTTGTACCGAGCGCAGTTGATCGGCGATTTCACGGCTGGCGGTGGACTGCTCGTCGGTGGTGGTCGCGATCAGGCCGTTGAGTTGGGTGATATGGCCAATCCCGTCGCCCACGGCACGCAGCGATGCGGAGGCGCGCTGGCTGTCCTCGACGCAGCGTCCGACGCCTGCGCGACTATCGAGCATGGCCGCTGCAGCTTCGCGGCTGCCTTGTTGCAGGCCGTGGATGATGTCCTGGATTTCCTTGGTCGACGATGCGGTGCGCTGGGCCAGGTTGCGGACTTCATCGGCTACCACGGCAAAGCCGCGGCCCTGCTCGCCCGCCCGGGCGGCTTCGATGGCGGCATTGAGCGCCAGCAGGTTGGTCTGCTCGGCGATGCTGCCGATCACGTCCAGCACCTTGCCGATCTGTTCCGACTGTTCGGCAAGGGCCTGCACGGTTTCATCGGTAGTATTGATGCGCTCGGCCAACCGGGTGATTTCACTCTGCGCCCGGTCGACACTTTCACGTCCGTGGGCGACCTGCTCGCTGGCATCGCCGGCACGTTGCACGGCCTGCGCAACATGCCCGGAAATGTCATTCATGGCATCGCCCATGCGCTGCATTGCATCGGTCATGCGGGCAATTTCACTCAGTTGGTGCTGAGCCCCGGTTTCCAGAGTGCCGCTGGCCCTGGCCAGGTCATGGCCCAGTTCGCCCAGGCCGCGAGTGTCACGCACTACGCCATCGACCAGCCCGGTGATCTGCGCCAGAAAGCTCTCGAAACGCTGGGTCAGGGACAACTTGACGGCTCGCTCGCCAGTCCGCGTCTCGGTCGTGAGCTGCAAGGCTGTAGCGAGCATCTTGTCGAGCATGTCCTGGTTCTCGACCGCCTCGGCCTGGTTCTGCACTGCGAGGTACATCAGGATCACGGTTTCCACGACCACGTATACGGCATGCACCATCACCATGCCCCAGCCGCCGGCATGGTGCATGACATACACCGGGAAGCCCGAATGCTGAAGCGCATGGAACACCACGTGATGGACGGCGATGGCCACAGCGGCGACCAGAATAGGCAGCCAGTCCCGATAGAAAGTCAGCACGGCCAGGAAGACGAAGATGCCGAAGTGTATTTCCACCAGCCCCTGAGCCTGGTTGATGTGCAGTGCAGCCATGACCATCAGGCCAACCGCAAAGCAGCAGCGCATCAATCGGGAACCGCTGATGGCGCGATACAGTGCCGTCAGCACCAATGCAGTGCCACCGCCGACCAGCATTGCCTGGGTAAAGGTGTCGTGCCAGAACGCCAACCCGACCGAATACACGAACAGCAGCCAGATCAGGCCGAGCATTATTCGGTCGGCCTTGCGGTAATGCTCAAGAAAACGAGGAGCTGAAGACATCAGACACTTCCTTATGGAGGGATAAAACGGCAGGCAGACAGCACCATGATTATCCCCCTGACCGAGCAAAAGCCCGGCCAAGTCATAGGATGACTCGAAGGCACGCAAGAGAATGTGTCAAATCGATGAGCTTGCGCAACTCTGTTATTGGCATTTAGCCATTAGTGACGCAAAAGTTTGCGCAACGGCACGCCGTCCTTCATGACTGGCGACTTGATGACGATGTAGCTGAAGTACTTGGAGATACCGATGTTCTTGTCCAACAGCTCTTCGATCACTTCCTGATAGTGCTGGATGCTGCGGGTCATGAAGCGCACCAGATAGTCGTAACCGCCACTGATCAGGTGGCATTCAAGCACTTCATCCACATGCCGGATATTGGCCTCGAACTTGGCAAAATCTTCACGCTTGTGGTCGCTGAGGGAAATTTCCGTGAACACCGTGACCGATTCGGTGATCTTCGCGAGGTTCAGGTGCGCCTTGTAGCTGGAGATGTAACCGGCCGACTCCAGGCGCTTGACCCTTTGCAGGCAGGGGCTGGCCGACAGCCCTACCGCATCGGCCAGGCTGACGTTGGTCATGCGCCCGTCTTTCTGCAACTCGACCAGGATGTTGATATCAATGCGATCCAGTTTGACCAGGCCTTCCATCCGCTACCTCTCGAGTGCCATTTACCAAAGCTCTCTTCTAGCAAAATCAGCGCCTTAAAGACAACTGATGCTGCGCCACCAGGTCGGCCATGCTGTTGATACACAGGTCGGCCGGGCAAGGTTGGCGATGTTCGGCACGCTCGCGACGGATCAGACACAGACCGCCAGTGGCCAGCGCCGATGCCGGAGGGCGTGACACCAACAGGGTGTCGCTCGGATCCAGATCCATGTCGGCCAGCCAGCGCGGGTCATCCAGTGGATGAGTGGTCAGCGACAACAGGCTGTCGGATTCCAGCCCCAGACGTTCGCACAAGGCATTGCGATCCTGCACATCGCGGTCGGCATAGACCAGCAACCGGTAAAACTTGCGCAGGTACAGCATGGCGCCCGGCGCATCCTCGAACAATGTCCAGCCCGCCACCGACCGCGCAAATGCCATGCCCTCCTCCCAACTGGCCCTGACCCCGAAATGCTCGGCCAGTTGTCGATGGGCAAAACACAGCAAACCGCTGAAGCCCAGCTCGCCAAAGCGCGGGTAAAGCCCGTTCACGGCGTCGCTGAAGGCGGCCAGTACCTGTTCCCTTTCGGGTCTGTTCGCGCTGTGCTCCAGCAACGGTTGCAACGCCGCCCAGACACCTGAGTCGCGGTCCACCAGAACTTCATCGCAGTCGATCAGCAGCGCCCGGTAATCAGTCAGCCCCATGACAGGTCAAGCCTCCCTTAAACATTCAGTCCCAACGGTCGCGCAGCGTGAAACCTGCGCGACCGGGCTTGAGCGACTACTTGGACTTCAATACTCGTGCCAAGGCCGCATCGAGAATGGTCAAGGCTTCGTCGATCTGTGCCTGCGTCGTGACCAGTGGCGCCAGGAAGCGCAGCACGTTGCGGTAGACACCGCACTTGATGACCAGCAGGCCACCGGCACGGGCCTGGTCGATCAATTGCTGATTGAGGTCTGCGTCAGGGCTGCGTTCGGCGTCATCCTTGACGATTTCCATCGCCAGCATGAACCCCGGACCGCGCACGTCACCAATGCAGGAATAACGAGACTGAAGCTTGAGCAGGCCGGCCCGCAGGTATTGACCCAGTTGCTCGCCCCGCTCCAGGAGTTTTTCCTCTTCGTAGGTATCGATCACCGCCAGGGCCGCGGCACAGGCCAGCGCATTGCCGCCATAAGTGCCGCCCAGACCGCCCGGAAGCGGTGCATCCATGATCGCGGCACGCCCGACCACACCTGAAAGCGGCAGGCCGCCCGCCAGACTCTTGGCGACCGTCACCAGATCGGGCTGAATCCCTGCATGCTGGAAACCGAACCATTTGCCGGTACGGCCAAAACCGGTCTGGATTTCATCGAGGATCAACACAATCCCGTGTTGCTCGGTCAGGGCACGCAAGGCCTTGAGGAATTCCACCGGCGCGGCCAGGAAACCGCCATCGCCTTGCACCGGCTCGATGATGATCGCTGCTACGCGATCCGCCGCAACCTGAGTGGCCAGCAGCTCATGCAGCGCGGCCAGGGCCATTTCGCCGGTGAAACCACGGTATTCGTTGGGGTACGGGGTGTGGAAAACTTCCGGCGCCATCGGCCCGAAATTCTGTTTGTAGGGCTGGCTCATCCCGGTCAGGGTGGTGCCAAGCAAGGTGCGCCCATGGAAGCCGCCACGAAACGAGATGATCGCCGGACGATTGGTGTGGGCGCGGGCGATCTTCACGGCGTTCTCCACAGCTTCGGCGCCAGAAGTGAAAAACACTGCCTTGTGCTCGATGCCGCCATCACCCGCCACGATATTGCTCAGGCGCTTGGCCAGATCCAGATAGGGTTGATAGGCAACCACCTGGAAACAGGCATGGGTAACCTTTGTCAGTTGCGCCTGCACCGCCTTGACGACGTTGGGATGGTTGTGGCCGATGTTCAACACACCGATGCCGCCGACGAAATCCAGATAGCGTTTGCCATCGATATCCCACAATTCGGAACCCTGGGCGCGCTCGATGACCAATGGATGAGCAGTGACCACGCCACGGGGTACGAACTGATCGCGCTGACGGAGCAGATGAGGTGTTTCGTCGACTTTGCTGTTCATGGCTTTACCTGTAGTGAGCCGGACAACCGGCACGTGGTTGCAATGCTGTTCAGGTTAAGCGTTCAGCGAAACGATCTAAGCCGAACTTGGCTCCCCAGATGCCCATATCCACTGTTTTACCCCTCGCAAACGGCAGATTCCTTCTGCCCGCAAACACGCCATGCAATCTGCCGTGCAACGCCCTGTTTAAAGGCTGTGCCGCGCTTTTGCAGTGTCTCTTTCAACAGATCCTGCTCCAGCCTTGAGGCATGATGGAGGCCCACTTTCATGCTCAGGAAATGCCCATGCCCGCCCTGCTCTATAAAGCCGATCCTGCCCGCGCCGAGCGCTGGAAAGCCTTGTTTGCCGAGCATGCTCCCGATATCGAATGGCGCGCATGGCCGGACATTGGCGATCCGCAGGACATCCACTATCTGGCAGCCTGGCTGGCACCCGACGATCTGGAGCAGGTCCTGCCTAACCTGAAGGTGCTGTTCGCCCTGTCGGCGGGGGTCGATCAACTGGACCTGAGCCGCATACCGCCGGCGCTGCCGGTGGTGCGATTGCTGGATCCGGGCATCAGCCAGGGCATGTGCGAATACGCCTGCTTTGCCGTGCTGAGCCTGCATCGGGAAATGTTGCGTTATCGCCAGCAGCAGCTCGAAGGCCTGTGGAAGGCTTATCCACTGGTGCCGGCGCACCAGCGCCGGGTTGGCGTGATGGGGCTGGGCCTGCAGGCGCAGCACATTCTGTCGAGCCTGAAGGGCTTCGGTTTTGCCTTGTCAGGCTGGGCGCGCAGCGTGCATCACGTTGACGGCGTCGAATGCCATGCCGGGGCCGAACAACTGCCCGCCTTTCTCGCCCAGTGCGACATTCTGCTGTGCGTGCTGCCACTGACAGAGCAAACCGAAGGCATCCTTGATCGCGAGCTGTTCAGCCAGTTGCCGCAGGGTGCAGCGCTGATCAACATGGGCCGTGGCGGGCATCTGGTGGAAGAAGATTTGCTCCAGGCCCTGGACAGCGGCCAGCTCAGCGGCGCCGTGCTGGATGTGCTGCACAAGGAACCGGCGGCGGCCGATCATCCGTTCTGGAAACACCCGAAGATCCTGCTGACCCCGCATATAGCCGCCATGACCCAACCGGAAAGCGCGTTTGCCGGATTACTGGAAAACATCCGCCGCTTCGAGCGCGGCGAGCATATGGAAGGACAAGTGGATCGCGGGCAGGGGTATTGAGTCGGGCAGGATTTCGCGAATGAATTGGCTGCTACACACCTGTAAACATGGCCATCGGCAGGAGTGAATTCATTCGCGAACCTTCAATCATGCCAATGCCAGACCGGTGCCTCCAAAGGTTTTTGACCTTGCACTTCGGTCTGGCCCAGGGTCTTTTTCAGGACGATCGTGCGGCAGTCTTCATGGCGGCTCAGTTCGCGGATCAGGATGCCTGAGTGGGACACCACCCATACCTGGCAGCGCTGTGAAATGCGGATAATCAAGCGTGCCAGGGCTGGCAAAAGATCCACGTGCAGGCTGGTTTCCGGTTCGTTCAGGACCATCATTGAAGGCGGGCGCGGTGTCAGCAGTGCAGCCATCAGCAGCAGATAGCGCAGCGTGCCATCCGAGAGTTCGGCTGCGGTCAGCGGGCGCAGCAGTCCGCTCTGGTGCAACCGCAAACTGAACAGTCCTCCGGGTGTGGCGTCGATTTCCAGGCGGCTTCCCGGAAACGCATCGGTCAGCGCTTCCTGCAAATCCTCGACTTCGCCCACTTCAATAATGGTCTGCAAGGCCGCTGCCAGGTTCCGGCCATCGTGGTTCAACACCGGCGTGCGGGTGCCCAGCTGGGGTTGGCGAACCGGGGCGTCCCGGTCGATGCGGAAATGGTCGTAAAAACGCCAGCCCTTGATCAGCGCACGCATGTCGGCGATTTCAGGGTAGCTTCGCGAAATCCCCAGTTGCTCGAACAGACTGTCGAACGACTGGCCGTGTTGCTGGAGGATTTCCCAGTCCCGGCCCTGACGCGCACGGATCATTGGCCCCTTGCGGTCGATCAGCAAGGATGCAGGCCTGTACCATTCTCCCGCCCAGATGCACTCGCGCTTGATCTCGGGATCAAGCATGAAGGCTGTGGGATAAGGAAGTGGCTCCGGCAGGCCCAGCGAAATGGCAAAGCCGAAATCCTCGGTGGCAAAACCCAGTCGCAGGCGCCGGGCGTCTTGACGCTGTGTGGCCTCGACCGGCACTTCGCCGTTTTTCATGCGCCGGCTCACCACTTCGGGGCCGGCCCACCAGGTTGAATTCAGCCCGCCTTCACTGGCCAGCGCCTCGATGACACCACCCTGCGCCGTTTCCGCCAACAGGCGCAGCGCCTTGTAGAGGTTCGACTTGCCGCTGCCGTTATCGCCGGTAATGAGATTGAGCGGCCCGAGGGCCACCACCAGATTATTGATCGAGCGATAGTTGGCGACAGCCAGTGTCTTGAGCATGGGTGAAGCGTCTCCTGAATCCATGGAGACGCACTATCACTCACTGCTCAGAGCACCTGCAACCGTTGAGTTGAGCGGTTATTGCAAACCGGCTCGCACCTACGCTGAATCCTCAGCGAACCTACAGGCCGCCCACATGAAACGCCTTCACTTCCAGATATTCATCCAGTCCGTAGCTGGAGCCTTCACGGCCCAGGCCTGACTGTTTGATCCCGCCAAAGGGCGCAACTTCCATGGAGATGATTCCGGTATTGAGCCCGACCATGCCGAACTCCAGCGCTTCGCCGAAACGCCATGAGCGGCGCATATCCTGAGTGAAGTAATACGCGCCCAGGCCATAAGGCGTGGCGTTGGCCAGCGCCAGTGCCTCGGCTTCATCGCTGAAGCGCATCAGCGGCGCGACCGGACCGAAGGTTTCTTCATTGGCCAGCAGCATTCCGGCATGGGTATCGCCCAGCACGACCGGTTGCACGAACTGGCTATCGCCCTCGGGAATGCTGCCGTGCAGCAATGTCGCGCCCTGGCTCAAGGCATCGTCGATATGCCGGGCGACCTTGCTGACCGCTGCCGGGTTGATCAGCGGACCGATGGTCACGCCGTCCTGCAGACCGTTGCCGACCTTGAGCTTGCCGACCTCTTCCACCAGCCGCCGGGCAAAACGCTCATAGATGCCGTCCTGCACCAGAATGCGATTGGCGCAGACGCAGGTCTGTCCGGCGTTACGGAATTTGCTGAGCATGATGCCGGCCACCGCCTGCTCCAGATCGGCATCGTCGAACACGATAAACGGCGCGTTGCCGCCCAGTTCCAGGCTGAGACGCTTGATGTGCTCGGCACTCTGGCGCATCAGCAGGCGGCCGACAGGCGTCGAGCCAGTAAAGGAAATCTTGCGCACCGCCGGGTTGCCGGTCAGTTCTTCGCCAATCCCGGTCGGCATGCCGGTGACCACATTGAACACGCCGGCCGGAATGCCCACGCGCTCGGCCAGCACCGCCAGCGCCAGCGCCGACAGCGGGGTCAGGTCCGAAGGTTTGACGATGATCGGACAGCCCGCCGCCAATGCCGGCGCACATTTGCGGGTGATCATCGCATTGGGGAAATTCCACGGCGTAATCGCTGCGCAGACACCCACCGGCTGCTTGAGGGTCATCAAGCGTCGGTCGGCACTGGGCGTGGGAATGGTTTCACCGTAGGAGCGGCGCGCCTCTTCGGCGAACCATTTGACGAAACTGGCACCGTAGCGGATTTCACCCCGCGACTCGTTGAGCGGCTTGCCCTGCTCAAGGGTCATGATCAGCGCCAGATCCTCAAGGTTGTCGAGCATGGCCTGACACCAGCGCTCCAGCAATACCGCCCGCTCGGCGGCAGGACGCGCCCGCCAGGCCGGCCAGGCGCGCTCGGCAGCCTCGATGGCGCGACGTGTTTCAACGCCTTGCAGAGCCGGAACATGCGCCAGGCTTTCGCCGGTTGCCGGGTCGCTGACGGTCAATGTCGCGCCGTCATCGGCACTGATCCACTGCCCGTCGACATAGGCGCGTTCTACCAGCAGGCTGGGGTCTTTCAACTGATTCTTGAGCATGATCAAGTCCTGTTCCGGGATGACTGCCAGTCTAAGCAGCCCGTGCAGTCCAGGATGCTGAAAGCGGCGAACCAGCAGCGTCGGATGCTGAAATTCGCCGCGCCACGGCAGCCTCTACTGCTTCAGCGAACCCAGCAGACTGTGCAGAAAACGCCCGCCCGCCGTCATCTGGCTTTCCTCGATAAACTCATCGGGCTTGTGCGCCTGCTCGATTGAGCCCGGCCCGCAGACCACCACCGGCACATTGAGCCGCCCGGCAAACAAACCGCCTTCGGTGCCATACGACACCTTGATGTGCCGGGTGCCCGGCTCGGCGAAAGCATGCAACAGGCGCACGGCTTCGACACTGGGATGGGTTTCCAGCGCCGGATACTCGTTCATGATTTCAATCTCGATATCCGCTACCCCGGAAAGCTGCCTGGCTTCGCGCACCAGCACTTCGGCCCGCTCACGCAATTGCGCCAGCAGCAGATCCGGATCGTCGCCCGGCAGGTTGCGGTACTCGAATTCCAGAGTGCAGAGGTTCGGCACGATGTTCAGTGCCTTGCCGCCGTCGATACGGCCGATATGCACAGTGCTGTAAGGAATGTCGTAGCCCTCGTCGCGTGTACCCTGCTGCTCGACCAGTGCCTGGCTCTTGCGCAGCTCGGCAATGAAATCGCTGGCCAGGTGAATCGCATTGACCGCCCGCGGCGCCAGCGAGGAATGCGCTTCCTGGCCACGGCAATAGGTGCGATAGGAGCTTTTGCCCTTGTGGCCAATGGCGAACTGCATCAGCGTCGGCTCGCCGACCACACACAGGAAAGGCCGCAACGGTGCAAGATGCAGAACGTCCAGCAAGCGTCGTACGCCAACGCAGCCAATCTCTTCATCATGAGACAGCGCCAGTTGCAGCGGGCGGCTCAGGGTCATGTCCGCCGCATCGAGCATCGCGTCGATGGCCAAGGCAATGAAGCCCTTCATGTCGCAGGTGCCGCGCCCGTAAATGCGCCCGTCGCGTTGCGTTGCCTGAAACGGCGGCATGGTCCACGCCTGCCCGGCGGCGGGCACCACATCGGTATGCCCGGAAAGCAATACGCCAGGCTGCTCACGCGGACCGGTGCTGGCAAACAGGTTGGCCTTCTTGCCAGTCTCGTCCTTGACGATCAGCGACTCGATGCCCTTGCCCGCCAGCAGGTCGCGAACGTATTCGATCAGCGCCATGTTCGATTCCGACGACACCGTGTCGAAGGCAATCAGGCGCTTGAGGATATCCAGTGCACGTGGCGTCATGAGGCTTTACTCGCGGGTGCGCTCGCCATGGCGAAACGGCGAATGTCGAAAGGGCTGATGGACGTCGTGGTGCTGCCGGTGCTGATCATCTCGGCCATCACGTCACCCACGCCCGGACCGAGCTGGAAGCCGTGACCGCAGAAGCCGAAGGCATAGAACAATCCGTCGACCGTGCCGCTGCGACCCATGATCGGCAGCGAATCCGGCGTATAGCTTTCGATACCGCTCCAGACCCTGATGATGTTCAGGTTAGCCACGCCCGGCAGCAGGCGGCGCATCTGCTGCACCTGATTGATGATGCTGCGCGGCTCGACATGAGCGCGCCGGTTGATCATGTCCGGTTTGCTGCGAAAGCCACCGCCGATGATGATGTTGCCGCGCGGAATCTGCCGGAAATAAATCACTTCATGGGCAATCCTGGTGTAGACGCCGATCACCGTCGGCAGCGCGTAAGGCACCGGCTCCGTGACGGCCATTTGCGGGCCGTGGGTATCCAGCGGAACCGGCTCACCGAACTGTTCGGACAGTTTCGCGCCCCAGGCGCCTGCGGTGATCAACAGGTTGTCGGCAGTGAAAATCCGCCCGTCGGTAGTGGTGACCTCGAACTCAGCGCCGACCTTTTGCACATGGGCAACTTCGGTACGCTCCTCGACCCGCGCTCCGGCGCGCACCGCAGCACGGGCAAAGGCTGGCGCGGCGAGGCGCGGGTTGGCATGTCCGTCGTGGGGCGCATAGGAACCGCCCTTCACGTCCGGCCCCAGAAACGGAAAGCGCTCATGCAGTTCCTTGCCGCTATAGATGCGCAGGTCCAGCTGACGGGCTTCGGGAGCCGCGGCATAGGCTTCCAGTTCCGGAATTTCATCTTCGCGATAACAGACCCGCATATGGCCACTGGCAATGAATTCCAGATCGTCGTCGATCAGTTCCGGCAGGCGTTTCCACAACGCCCAGGAACGGTTGGACAACTCCAGCTGGCCGAGAAAACGGCCCTGACGACGGACATTGCCAAAGTTAACGCCACTGGCGTACTGGCCGATCATGTCGCGCTCCAGCAGGGTGACCGACTGGCCGCGCTGACGCAGGAAAAAGGCCGAAGCCGCGCCCATGATCCCGCCGCCAATAATCAGTACATCGACTTTCGGCTGCTTCATGACACCACCTCATCTGTGAGCATCGACAACGGTTTGACCGGAGCCTGACCGCGCTGGCGCCCCACCTGTTCGACTGCCACGCCGGCAGCGGCAGCAATGACTTCCGCGCCCGCCTGCGAGCAATAACGGCCCTGGCAACGGCCCATGCCGACCCGGCTGAAGGCCTTGGCGCGATTGACTTCGCAGGCGCCTTTTTCACGCACCACACCGCGCAGTTCGCCAGCGCTGATCATTTCGCAGCGGCAGACAATCGCATCGTCGGGCAACGCGCCAGCCTGGGCTGCGGGCCACGGAAAGGCTTCGCTCAAGCCGACCCGGAAACGGTCCATGACCAGCAGATCCTTGCGCAGGTCGTCCTGCCGCGCCGCATCCACCGGCTTGCCCAGATCCTCCAGCAAGGCCAGCGCAGCCAGGCGTCCGGCCTGTTCGGCAGCATCGGCCCCACGAATCTTCGCGCCATCGCCTGCGGCGTAGACGCCTTTGACCGAGGTCCGGCCTTCTTCATCGACGGCCAGCAGCCATTGACCGGAAGCCTCGTCGAAACGCAATTGGCAACCGGCCAGATCGGCCAGTTGGGTTTCAGGACGCAAGTGATAACCCAGGGCAAGCGCATCGCATTCGACCTGTAACGAGCTGCCGTTCGCCAGGCGCACCTGCACGCCGCTGACACCTTGCTGCGCATCACCCAGTATCTGTTCAGGCTGAACACCCATGTGCACCGGCACTCTGGCGCGATACAACAAGGCCAGCAATTTCATGCCATTGAACAGCAGACCGGGACGCGCCATCAGCTTGGGCAGTGCGCCGATCCGTTTGCTGAACGGCGATGTATCGAGCACTGCCGCCACTTCGGCCCCGGCTTTGACGTACTGGCTGGCGACCAGATACAGCAAAGGCCCGCTGCCCATGAATACCACCCGGCTGCCAATCGAAACCGACTGCGCCTTGAGTGCAATCTGCGCGCCGCCCAGGCTGTAGGCGCCTGCCAGTTGCCAGCCCTTGATCGGCATCAAACGGTCGGTGGCGCCGGTACAGAGGATCAGCGCATCGAAGTCCTGCACGCTATGCAGCCCCTGGCTGACGCAACACAACTGGCCGGGAGTCAGGTTCCAGGCCAGGGTGTCGGGACGGTAGTCGATCCGGCTGCGCAGGCGGTCGAAGCTTTGGTGCAGGTCACGGGCCTTGGACGCTTCGCTGCCGTATAGCGCCGGGTAGTCACGCTTGAAACCTTCCGGCTGGCGACGATAGATCTGCCCGCCATCGCGCCGGTTTTCATCGATCAGAATCGGCTTGATGCCGGCCGCCAGCAGGGTTTCTGCACAACGGGTTCCGGCCGGTCCGGCACCGATGATGACGACCCTGTCGGCCGCCGGGTCTGCAACGTCTAACCGTGAAGTGGCCATGTCGCCTCCGGTTGTGTGGTAACGATGTCCAGCCCGTCGCGGACTTCGTTGGAGCAGGCGCGCAAGCGTTCGCCGCTGCGGGTCCAGACCCAGCAGTCCTGACAGGCGCCCATCAGGCAGAAGCCTGCGCGACGGCCCGAATCGAACTCGGACTGGCGCAACGTTGCAGCCTTGGTCAGCAAGGCGACCATCAAGGTATCGCCCTGCAATGCTTCGACGGACAGGCCATCGACTGTCAGGTGGACAATCGGTCGGTCACGCTCGCCCAACCTTACGAAACGCCCTTTCATGCATAGGCTCCCACGGTCATATTGTTCGCGCCGAGCAATTCGGCGCTTTCCCGATGACAAAGAATTTCGCTGCCGCCCCGGATCGGATGGCGTCCCGGCGGGACCTTGTTGCACACACCTTCGACGCGGACAGGACAGCGATTGAGGAACGTACACAGCTGCGAGTCACCGGCCACCGAACTGATCGACGGCAGCTTGCCGCAGGTCGAAGAACAGCTTTCCAGCCAGCCCTGCCGCAGCTCCGGCACCGAGCTGACCAGCAAATCGGTGTAAGGATGAAAAGGTGCCTTGCTGAAGGATTCGCAACTGCCCTCTTCGACTTTATGGCCGCTGTACATCACCACAATGTCGTCGCACAGCGCACGGACCGTGGAAATGTCATGGCTGATGAACAGATAGGAAACCCCCAGCTCGCGGCGCAGATCGCTCAACAGTTCAAGAATCGCGGCACCGACCACGGTGTCCAGCGCCGAGGTCACTTCATCGCAGAGAATCAGGTCCGGTTTGGCCGCCAGGGCACGGGCCAGATTGATCCGCTGCTTCTGTCCGCCCGACAGTTCGTTGGGGCGACGTTCGGCCAGTTCACGCGGCAAACGCACCAGGTCCATCAGTTCATCGATACGCTGGTGCAAGGCCTGGCCCTTGAGGCCGAAATACATTTTCAGCGGCCGGGCCAGAATCGTACTCACGCTGTGCATCGGATTGAGCGCCGTATCGGCATTCTGGAACACCATCTGGATCCGTCGAAACTGTTCCTGGGTGCGCCCGGCAAGGGTGCCGGACAGTTCGCCACCGTCGAATGACAGACTGCCGCGAGCCGGCTCCAGCAGACCCGCGACGACCCGCGCCAGGGTCGATTTCCCCGAGCCGGACTCACCGATCACGCCAATCGCCTGACCGCGGCGGATGGTCAGGTCGATGTCTTCGAGCACGCGAATCATCGGCAGGCCTTGCAGGTTCTTTTTGCCGTAGCCTGCAGTCATGCCCTTGATGGTCAGCAGCGTCGTGTCCTCGGCCACATCGCTGACCGGGCTCAATGTCGCATCCGGTCGGGCAGCGGCCAGCAGGCTGCGGGTATAGGCTTCCTTCGGGCCTTTGAGCAGTGCCGCGGTGCTGCTTTGCTCGATCACCTGCCCGCCATTGAGCACAACAATCTGATCCGCCATCTGCGCCACGACCGCCAGGTCATGGGAGACATACACCGCCGTCGCACCCCGTTCGTGCACCACTCGCTTGAAAGCCCGTAGCACATCGATCTGGGTAGTCACGTCCAGCGCCGTGGTCGGCTCATCGAGGATCACCAGCAGAGGGTCGCTGATCATCGCCATGGCCGCCATGACCCGCTGCAACTGACCGCCCGACACCTGATGCGGATAACGCTGGCCGATCTGCTCCGGATTGGGCAACGCCAGATCACGAAACAGCCCGACCGCCTTGGCTTCCAGATCAATGCGGCTGCCCAGACCGTGAATCAGCGCGCCCTCGATGACCTGATCGATCAGTTTCTTGGCCGGGTTGAACGCCGCAGCCGCGCTCTGCGCAATGTAGGAAACCCGGTTGCCGCGCAAAGACTGCAACTGGCTTTCCGGCAGGCTGAGCATGTCATGTTCGCCGATCTGCACCACACCGCTGGCCAGACGACAGCCACGCCGTGCATAGCCCAGCAGCGCCAGGGCGATGGTGGTCTTGCCGGAGCCGGACTCACCGATCAGCGCCAGCACTTCACCTTTTTTCAGGGCGAAACTCACGCCTTTGACGATTTCGGTTTCACCCTGCTCGCCGCTGGCGACCACCCGAAGGTCTTGGACCCGGATCAATTCACTCATCTCAACGACCTCCCGGACGGCGACTGCGCCGTGAGGCAAGCCGGTCGATGAACAGGTTGACGCCGATGGTCAGCGTACCGATGGCCACTGCCGGGATCACGATGGCCGGCGCGCCCTGATTGAGGCCGCCAATGTTCTCGCGTACCAGCGAGCCCAGGTCGGCGTCAGGCGGTTGCACGCCCAATCCCAGAAAGCTCATGCCGCTGAGCAGCAGCACGATGAAACCGAAGCGCAGACCCAGATCGGTCATTACCGGGTTGAGCATGTTGGGCAGGATCTCCCGGCAGGCAATGTAGACACGCCCTTCGCCGCGAGTGCGCGCCACCTGAACGTATTCCAGCGCCTCGATATTCACCGCCAGACTGCGGGCAATCCGAAAGGCGCCGGGCATAAAGCTCAGCACAGCCGTGCAGATCAGCAAGGTGATGGACGAACCGAAGGCCGACACCATGATCAGCGCAAGCATCTTGCTCGGAATCGAAATGAAGGCGTCCATCAGGCGGCTGATCACCTCGTCCAGCCATTTCGGCGCGACCACCGAAAGCAGCGCGCAGAGCGTACCGATGCCGCTGGCCAGTAACGCGGCGACCAGCGCCAGGCCGATGGTGAAGCGCGCACCGACCAGCACCCGGCTGAGCATGTCGCGGCCCAGATAATCGGTGCCGAACAAGTGAGTGGCGCTGATGGCATCGAACACGTTGTCGGAAACCACTTCGCCCACCGAATACGGCGCCAGCGATGGACCGAACAGCGCGACCAGCAGCCATATGAAACACATCGCCGCGCCGGTCAGGCCCAGCCAGGAAGGTCCATGGGACACTTTGCCAAGCGCCAGGTCCGGCGCGGCTGGCGTCGACTTCACAATGATATCGGTCATTGGGTTCTCAGCCTCGGATTGGAAAGGATTGCACACAGGTCAGCAAGCAACACCAACCCCAGATACGCCGAGCAGAACAGCATGGTGCAGGCCTGCACCAATGCCATGTCCCGGTTGGTCACGGCATCGACCATCAGGCTGGCGATGCCGGGATAGTTGAAGATGGTCTCGACAATCACCACCCCGCCCAGCAGGTAGGAAAGGCTCAAGGCGACAGCATTGGCAATCGGCCCGATGGCATTGGGCAAGGCATGCTGCAGGACGATGCGCGTCGGGCTTACGCCCTTGAGCCTGGCCATCTCCACATACGGGCTGTCGAGCTGGTCGATGACCGCAGCACGGGTCATGCGCGCCATCTGGGCCACGATGACGCAGCACAGGGTCATCACCGGCAATGCATAGGTACGGATGAACTGCCACGGCGAGCTGACATCGCTGGCATAGGACAACGCCGACAGCCAACCCAGATTGACGGCAAAGATCAGCACCGCGAGGGTCGCCACCAGAAACTCCGGCACCGCCACCAGCGCCAGGGTGATGAAGCTCAGGGCGCTGTCCAGACGTCCGCCACGGCCCATTGCCGAACCGATCCCCAGAATCAGGGCAACCGGCACCGACACCAGCGCCGTGGTGGCCGCCAGCATCAGGGTATTGGGGAAGCGCCCGGCAATCAGTTCGGTGACCGGCATGGCATTGGACACCGACTCACCCATGTTGCCGCCCAGCAGGTTCATCAGCCATTGCAGGTAACGCACCACACCCGGCTGATCCAGACCCAGCTTGATACGCAGGGCCGCGACCTGTTCGGGGGTCGCGAATTGCCCGAGAGCGGCCTGCGCCGCATCGCCGGGCAGCACTGCGGTGATGGCGAACACCACCACGGAAACAATCAACAAGGTCACGATCGCTGCGCCCAGGCGCTGGACGATCAGCCAGAATGTGTTGCTATTCATCTGCCTGCTCCCGCATCAGTCCACAGCCGTTGTCACGCGTCCAGCCACACCTGCTCGCTGAACATGTAACCCATGAAGCCACCCAGCGGGTTGCTGGCGTAGCCCTGGACACGCTTGTCCACGCCATCGATGTTGCTGATGAACACCGGAATGCCGATCCCGCAGTTCTGGCTGACCAGCGCCTGCATGTCGCCATACATCTTGCCGCGCTTTTCGTCGTCGGTTTCACCACGGGCCAGCATCAGCAACTGGTCGAACTGTTCGTTCTTCCAGGCCGACTCGTTCCACGGCGCAGAAGACTGGAAGAACTGCGAGAAGATCACGTCGGCATTCGGGCGCGGGTTGATGTTGCCGAAACTCAGCGGGTGCTTCATCCAGTGGTTGGACCAGTAGCCATCGCTGGGCAAACGGTTGACGTTGAGGGTCAGTCCGGCCTGCCTGGCCGACTGTTGCAACAGCACGGCAATGTCCACCGAACCGGTCGCAGCGGGCGACGCGGCCACCGGCATGGTGATCTTTTCCATCCCGGCTTTCTTGAGCAGGAACCTGGCTTTCTCGGGATCGTAGGGACGTTGCGGCAGATCGGCATTGAAGTAGCGCGAGCCGGGCGCGATCGGATGGTCGTTACCGACCCGGGCATAGCCACGGAACACCGCGGATTTGACCTGCTCGCGATCCAGCAGATACTTCATGGCCTCGGTGAATTCCGGGCTTTTGCCGGGCATCTGGTCCTGGCGGATGATCAGGTCGGTGTAGTTGCCCGAAGGCGCGTCGACCACGCGGTGCCCGGCGCTGGCAGCAATCCGCGTGGTGGAACGCGGGTTGACCTCGTTGATCATGTGCACGTCGCCGGACAGCAGCGCATTGACCCGCGAAGGCTCATCGCCGATGGCGATGAATTCGATCTCGTCCAGATACGGCAGGCCCGGTTTCCAGTAGTTCGGGTTGCGGGCGCTAACGGAACGCACGCCCGGCGTGAACTCCTTGACCGTGAACGGGCCGGTGCCGATGCCCTTGCTGAAATCGGTGGTGCCTTCGGGCACGATCAACAGATGTGAAACCGCGAGAATCGACGGCAGCTCGGCGTTTGGCGAACTCAGGGTGATCTGAACTTCCAGCGGCCCGCTGGCCTTGATCTCGGAGAACTGCGCCATCAGCGGCATGACCTTGGAGCCGGTGGCCGGGTCCTTGTGGCGCGACAGGGAGAACACTACATCGGCGGCGCTCAGCGGCTTGCCATTGTGGAAGGTGACGTCCTTGCGCAAGGTGATGGTCCAGACCGTTGCGTTGTTGCTTTCGATCTTCTCGGCCAATTCCGGGTGCGGCACCAGATGGCTGTCGAAACGGGTCAGGCCGTTGTAGAACATGAAGTGACGGACATAGTCGGTGGACAGTGCACCTTTGGCCGGATCAAGAGTATCGGCGGTGGAGCTGGACATGCCCGCAACCCGGATACGTCCGCCAGGCTTGCCCTTGACCGGGGCTGCTGCGTCATCGGCAAACACTTTGCCCGCAGCACCAAACAGGCTGCTGGAGCCTGCTGCCACGACACCCGCGACGCCCAGCATGCGCAACGCATCGCGGCGCGAAAGACCCCGGTTGAGCCCCTCGAAAACCCGCAGGCTGTCTTGACCTGAAATCAACGGGGAATCGGTTTTCTTGTCAGCCATATCAGTTCTACCTGTCGAAAAAGGGAATGTCCGAGTTGCTCACGGTTGGCCGGAGCGTCCTTTAAGCACACACGACGACGGTGAAACAAAAACTCAGTAGCGACTGTCCTGATAGCGGTAATACGCGCCCACCAGCGGCAGGAACCATGGTTTGCCGAAATGTCCGGGAATCGCCGGCCAGCTCAGGTCGCGCCAGGGGTTGGCCTGTGCCTTGCCTTCCATGACCTGGGCCATGACCTGGCCCATGTGCACCGACATCTGCACGCCATGGCCGCTGTAGCCCATCGAATAGAAAACCCCGCCGTGCTCACCTGCACGCGGCAGCCGGTCGGAGGTCATGTCCACCAGCCCGCCCCAGCAGTAATCGATCTTCACATGGGCCAGTTGCGGGAACATCTGCACCATGGCCGCTTGCAGCACCTTGCCGCTCTTGGCGTCGGAACTGCTGTTGGACATCGCAAAACGCGCACGGCCACCGAACAGCAGGCGGTTATCCGGCGTGAGACGGAAATAGTTGCCGATCAGCCGGCTGGTGACATAAGCGCGCTGGTTGGGAAACAGCCGGTCGATGAGTTCCTGAGGCAGCACCTCGGTGGCAATCACGAAACTGCCGACCGGAACGATCCTGCGCCGATACCAGCCCAGCCCGCCATGCTGGCAGGCACCAGTGGCCAGCAGCACTTGCCCGGCCCTGATCGAGCCTCTGGACGTATTGACCACAAAGCCGCTCTTGTCGGCTTTCCAGTCCTTGACCACGGTGTCCTGATAAACCCGCGCTCCGTGTTTTACGGCAGCATCGGCCAGGCCCAGGCCAAAACGTCCGACATGGATCTGTATGCCGTTGCGCTGCAACAGGCCGCCATGGAATTCCGCCGAGTCGATCTCGGAACGCACCTCCTGCGCAGAAAGCAGCTCGACATCGGCATCGACCTCACGACGAATCAGCTCGCAGGTCCGCGCCAGCCCTTCGTAATGCCCGGGCTTGGCGGCCAGCTTGAGTTTGCCGTTGCGCTTGATGTCACAGGCGATGTTCTCCTGCTCGATCACATCGACGACACTCTGCACGGCGCTTTCATAAGCCTTGTAGTACTCGCGGGCCTGATCGGCGCCAAGGCTGGCGCTCAGGGCCGCGTAATCCTGGGCAACGCCGGTATTGCACTGCCCGCCGTTGCGCCCGGACGCTTCACCGATCACCCGCCCGGCTTCCACAACCACCACACTGGCGCCTTTCAAGGCCAAGGCACGAGCTGCCGCAAGTCCGGTGAAACCACCGCCGACAATCACCACATCTGCCTGCCCTTCCACCGCGCCCTGCTGGGCGCCGGTAAAGGCCGGAGCAGTATCGAGCCAGTAAGACTCACTGTGCATCTCGTTCTCCTTGTCGCTTGATGGAAAGCACCTTGAACGTGCTGCGCTTACAGACCGACCAGCCCGGCCAGACCACCGATGTCCGGAATCTGGTGATACTCGTAGAAACTGTTGGCTGGCTGTTCGTGACCACGGGCCACGAATGCCTTGTTCCTGATCTTCATGTCGTGGGCCGAGAACAGGTCGTAACGGAAGCTGGAGGACACATGCAAGATGTCTTCCGGGCCACAGCCGAGGTTATCGAGCATGTACTCGAACGCCGCAAGACGTGGCTTGTAGACCTGCGCCTGTTCAGCCGTGAAGACCTTGTGGAAAGGTGCGCCGAGCTTGTCGACGTTGGACATGATCTGGCTGTCGCTGGCGTTGGAGAAAATCACCAGTGGAATCTTGTCGGCAATCTTCGCCAGACCGGCCGGCACATCGGCATGCGGCCCCCAGGTTGGAACGGCGTCGTAATAGAGCTGGCCTTCGCCACGGTATTCAACGTTCCAGCGCTTGCAGGTGCGTGCCAGGGCGACCTTGAGGATTTCGTCATACGGCATCCACTCACCCATGACCTGATCCAGACGATAGGCCGAAAAATCCTTCACGAACTGGTCCATCTGCCCGGCAGGAACACGATCGGCGAACAGCTCGCGGGTCATGGTGCCCATGTGGAAATTGGTCAACGTGCCGTAGCAGTCGAACGTAATGAATTTTGGTCGAAGAAAGCTCATTTTGTGCGGTCCTGAAGTTCGTTGAGGTCATGGCATGACGCGCAATCAAGCAGCCCGAAAAGTTCGTTGATGCACGCTGAAGCACATCTTCATTACACCACCGTGAAATCAGCAGATGGCGTTAAAAGCGCTGGCTGCTTGATAGAAAGCACCGTTTTGAGGTGCGTGCTCAGCAGACTTTGCGGGGCGCTCCAGGCTTGGGCAAACCCCGTTTTCAGGCGCTTTTATGACCCGTTTCAGGGCAAATCGCTCAAACACGCGGGTTTGCGCCGCAGAAACTGCGTTGGCCTTTCGCGAATGAATTCGCTCCACAGATTCGTGTGGGAGCCAATTCATTCGCGAAAACCCCAAACAGAAACGGGCGCTTCCTTCTCAGGAAGCGCCCGCTCTGCAAACCCTGAAATGATCAGTTGGCAATATCGATCAACACACTCTTGAAGCGCAGATTGGCCTCGAATGCCTCGCGGCCCAGATCCTTGCCGATACCGGAACGCTTGTAGCCCCCGGTCGGCAGGATGTAATCGTTGCTGCGGCCATAACGGTTCACCCACACCGTCCCGGCCTCCAGGCGACGAATCAAGCGCAGCGCCCGGTTCAGGTCAGCCGTGTGCAGCCCGGCTGCCAGACCATAGGTGTCATGCTCGGCCAGGCTCAAGGCCTGCTCTTCATCATCGAAGGCCTGAATGGTCAGCACCGGCCCGAAGATTTCTTCGCAGACCGCCGGATTGCGGTTGTCCAGCCCCGTCAACAGAGTCGGCTGGTAATAGGCTCCGCCCATGCCCTCGAACAGCCCGCCACCGGCCAACACCTCGGCCCCGGCTTCGCGGGAGCGCTGCACGATGTTGTCGATGCGCGAGGCCTGCAAGCGGGAGATGATCGGTGACAGGCTGCTCTCCGGCGACCAGGTCGCACCAGGGCGCAAGCTCTTGAAGTACGCCTGCAGGTGCTCGACGAAAGGCGCCATGATCGAACGTTCGATGATCAACCGCGAGCCCGACACACAGACCTGCCCGGCATTCCCGGTAATCGCCAGCGCCACGGTGCGTGCAGTCCTGGCGATATCCGGAATATCGGCGAACACCAGTTGCGGGCTTTTGCCGCCCAGTTCCAGGGTCACCGGCTTGGGGCCGACCAGAGCGCAGGTGGACATGATGCTCGACCCGGTCGCTGTCGATCCGGTAAAGGTCACTTTCGACACCTGCGGATGCCGGCACAAGGCATCGCCGGTGGTACGTCCGTCGCCCTGCACCACATTGAAGATGCCCGCCGGAATCCCCGCCTGCACGGCCAGCTCGGCATAGCGCAAGGCTGAAAACGGGGTTAGTTCCGAAGGCTTGAGCACCACCGCATTACCGGCCGCCAGGGCCGGTGCGACTTTCCATGAAGCCATGCTCAGCGGAAAATTCCACGGTGCGATGGCGGCGATCACACCATAAGGCTCGGCGATCTGCATGCCCAGCCGGTCAGTCTGGGTCGCCGCGACTTCCCCGCCATGCTTGTCCGCCAGCTCAGCGAAGAAACGAATGCCTTCGGCCACATAAGGAATATCCCAGGCCAGCACGTCCTTGTGCGGGCGCGTGGAGCCCACCGCTTCCAGCGGCCCCAGAATCGCGCCGTCGGCCTCGATCAGATCGGCCCAGCGGCGCATGGCCCGGGCACGCTCGCGAGGCGGACGGCTGGCCCAGTCGCTGCGCTTGAATGCCTGCCAGGCGGTGCTGACAGCTTCATCGACCATCGCGGCATCGGCAATCGGTAGCTCGGCATAGACCTGGCCATCGGAGGGACGGGAAACCTCCATCCCCGACTGGGCATCGCGGTATTGGCCGGCAATGAAATGAGCGCTGCGCACAGCAATGACACGAGGATCGAAGCTATCCATGAAGGACTCCAGCCAATGAAAAGCGAGGTGTCCATGCTAGAAAAAAACCGCAAGCATTTGCTGCCGACCTTTTACCCCGTTTAAGAAGTAACTGCGGTCTGAAGCGCCTGCGATTATTGAATCTGCCGAATGCTCGCGCACCTCTTGTCACCCTTCTTCACAGGTGGGATACAGCAAGCCTGCCGCAGACTTTTATCGCTTGTGCATCCCCTTTTGACGGAGATACCTCATGCTCGCCCAACAACGCATCGACTATGAATATCGCCCCATGACCGCAGACGATGTCGGCCATGCGCATAACCTGTCGCTGGACCTGAAATGGCCCCATCGCCTGGAAGACTGGGCCATGCTGCAACGTGTCGCCCAAGGCTTTGTCGCGATTCACAATGGCAGGCTGATCGGCAGCGCATTTGCCTGTCATCAAGGCGACTATTCCACTATCGGGCTGGTGATCGTCAGCGATGACTATCAGGGCAAGGGTGTGGGCCGCAAACTGATGGAAATGGCGGTGGGCAGCGTCGCGCCACGCACTGCCATCCTCAATGCCACACTGGCCGGAGCGCCGCTGTACGCCAAGATGGGCTTTGTCAGCTTTGGCGAGATCGAGCAACGCCAGGGCCAGGCGCAACTGCCGCCGCCAACGGCATTGAAAACCGGCGAACACTGCCGCTCGTTGACCGATGCCGACAAGCCACACCTGCTGAAACTGGCCAATGCCGGTAGCGGCCTGGATCGTACCGTCACGCTGGGCGACGTCCTGAACAACGTTGAACATGCGGTGGGTATCGAGCGTGACGGCCAGCTTCAAGCCTTCGCCGTCATGCGGCCCTTTGGCCGTGGCTTGTGTATTGGTCCGGTTATCGCCCAGGACGTCGAACAGGCCAGACACATGATCGAGCAACTGCTGGCCAAGGTGCCTTATGCCTTTGTGCGTATCGACATTCCGGTGGACAGCGGCCTGCCGCAATGGCTGGAAGAAGCCGGGCTCAAGCGCGTGGACAACGTCACCTGCATGAGCATGGGTGCCGTGCCCCAGCCATCACAAGGCGTTCGTCAGTTTGCCCTCATCACTCAGGCCATCGGCTAGCTTTGCGGAGATTGCACCTCATGTCACACGCCACTGCCTTGTTGCTGGCCCATGCCGATAACAGCCCTGTAGACACCGAATTCACCAGCGGCCCATTGAGCCCGAACGACCCGTTTGGCCAAGGCCGCCGCACTGCCTTCATCGATGAGCAGGGCATTGCTGCCGGGGTCGTGCTCCTCAGCGAATCGTTGAGCGTGCAGGCTTATCCCTACACCGAAATGCTGGTGGTCCATCGCGGGACAATTACCCTGCGCTCGGGCGACGACAGCATCCTTCTCAGCGTTGGCGAAAGCGCGGTGATTGGCCGCGGCACGGCGCTGCACATCGAAGCCCAACCGAACAGCCTGTGGGCGTTCTGCGCCGCCACCCAGGCCGCAGGCCCGGACAAACCCGGCCTGACCCTGATTGACCGGTGCGCCCAGCTCACGCCGTCAGCGCCACCGGAAGCCGGGATCCTGATCGGCCCGATGCCGCAATGCCGCAGCAACAACCTGTTTGAAGACACCGCCAGCAGCTTGCGCATCGGCGTCTGGGATTCCACCCCTTACGAGCGTTTCGCCCGCCCGCACAAGATCCATGAGCTGATGCACCTGATCGAAGGCAGCGTGGAGTTACATCTGGAGAACGGCCCGACCTTGAACGTCAAACCCGGCGATAGCGTATTCGTGGCCCAGGGCGTTCCCTGCAAGTGGACCAGCAAGGTTTATGTACGCAAGTTTTATGCGGTGACCTGAAACTAACAAGCCTGCGCTCTTTACCCTGATCAAGAGCGCAGCAGCAACCGGTGAAACAAAAAATTCTTATTACTTTATTTCTTCAGGAAACTATCTTATTGGCTACCGCTTTTGTATTGGCCATGATACAAACGCCATCATGGAAAGAAAGGGATGTTGAATCCTATATCAACGTCAGCACAGGGAAATGTGCATGTTTCGTGGCCCGCCGTTTTACCTCAGCACTTTTCCCGCCTCTAAATCCATACCTGTAGCAACATGAAAAAACCGGCGTAACTGCGGGCCACCGCTTTAGTTTTTCATACAACAACACAACAAGAAGTTGACACTTTTTCTCAAGGAGCTTTACCTGTATGAAATTTTCCAGACTGCTGCTGTCTTCCGTTGCATTCACTGCCATGACTGTTGCGGCAACAGCGCATGCCGGCCCACCGGTTACTGTTACATTCAAGAACCTGGGCACTGCACCGGCCGAATACAAGGTGGTTACCACCAATGAATCCTCGACCAAGCTGAATGCAAAATCGCCGATCGCTCCGGTTGTCGAGGCTGGCGCCAGCAACACGTATGTCGTGCAAAGCACCATCTCGCCTGACGCCGGTTATGCCAGCGTGCGTTACGCCATTGGCAACAAGGTCTGTGTATTTTCCACGACCTTCACCAACATCATTTCGACAGGCGGGGTCAAAGTACCTAAATGGACCCGCACAGCAACCCCTAGCGGTGGCGCCGTCTGCACCGCGACCTCGGGTGTGACCAACCTGTCCACCTACGCCTGGGCCGCTGAATTCACCATGAAGTAAGGCTGTAAGCGTGTGCATCAGCACCTGATGCACACGCTGCCGCGATATAAAGCTAAAGCCTGCAGTTCGCCTGCCGACACACTGGTGACAGAACCATGGATAGGGTCCGCGCTGCGAGGATGCACATATGATCGATACCAATTCCATCTCGGCTTTTCTTGCCAGCAACACGATCAAGACCGTCGCCAAAACGGCTTCCGTCGTGACGGAGAGTGTCGATCCGAAAACCCTGACTGCCGCCAGCCCGAACGCCGACAGTGCGACTCTTTCAACCCTGGCCAAACAGCTGAATGATAGCGCGGCTCGCGCCGAGTCTCGCGACTCGACGGTCAACACCAGGGATCTGGGTAAGCAGGGCCTCGGCATCATTTATAAAGTCGCGGGCACTGAATACCACGAGAACCGGAAGATCCACGATGCCGAAGTTCCGGATACCAATGATCCCGAACTACTGGAAAGAGCCAGGCAGGCAACCCAATTCAAGAACGGAACCGGGGCAAACCCGTTTGCCGGTCTGTCTCAGGATCAGTTGAGACTCATCATCTACGATGAAAGCGGTGACTTCACTGTCAATGAACGAAGTGCTGCCTTTTCCGAAAACTATGCCCAGGAAGAAGTATGGAACAGGGCAATGGCGAAAAAGTATGTAGATGAATACAACGAAACCGGCAAAAGCACCAATACACTGATCGAGATGCTTGCGCATTACAACGAGCTTCCCCCGATTGAAAAGGCTCAATATCCCGCCAACTATGTAGCCAGCCTGACTTCTGGCGACAGTAATGCGCTGGACATATTCAACCAGCAGGCAAACCGTAGTTCTGCTCAAGCCGAGAATAGTCTGAAGTCTTGATGAGTTGTCATGCATAAGAATCGGCGCACTCATGAACACTTAAGCGCTGACGAAGACGACGCCACGTATTATGTGCGGCAGCGTAACCCGGCGAGCGCTTCAACGTTCTACCGCAATGTAGGGGTCCTGCTGATACTCATCGGCGCGGTCGGCTATGGTGTGTTTTATTACAACAACACACTCAGCCCCATTGCAGGCAAGCCTGCGGCACCTGAAATTCATGGAATCAACGAACCCGCGAACCTTCCTGTCTTGCCGCCGATGACCTCCTCTGCACAACAGCCTCAGCCATTGGCCGATTGCATAGGCCCGGACAACCTCATCAACGAAGCTGTGGCCACCTGCCGCTTTGGCCAGCTCCCCAAAACCACCCGCAACCCCGATGCCAGAGGCATGGTGTCTGAACGGTATATGGCGCAATACAAGGCTGATCAGCAAAAACCGCAAACCGCACATACCAGGATGCAAAGCATCGAATGGGCAACCGTTGCGCAATGGGACAGGAAACGCACTTATCGCGCACTCTGGAGCATCACCGATAACCGTATCGACGGCAGCAGCGTGTGCAGCAACTGGCGCAAGGGCTCGATTGAATATCGCGAGTGCCGCAAAGGCGCGAAAGTGTATTTCAGGGAACAATGCAAAAGCTGGGGCAAGCAGTGGGACAGAGCTCATGCTGATTCAAGCAGAGCCGCGCAGCAACGCTATTGCAGTGCCGGAGAAGGGTTCAATCCGCTTGGGTGAACCCCTCTCATAACCACTGTAGGAGCGCGCTTGCCCGGCGCATCAACCTTTCAGCTTTCGCCCAAGAAAATCGCTGATGTAGCCGGCAACCTCCGCTGCATGGGTTTCCAGCGCAAAGTGCCCGGCGTCCAGCAAATGCACTTCGGCAGTCGGAATATCCTTGCGGTATGCCTCGGCTCCCGGCGGGATGAAGGCTGGATCATGCTTGCCCCAGACCGCCAGCAAGGGCGGCTGATACTGGCGCAAATACTGCTGGAAAGCCGGATAGGCCGCCACGTTGCTGCGGTAGTCGAGAATCAGGTCGAGCTGGATTTCCTCTGCACCCGGCCGCGCCATATAAAATATGTCGAGGTTGTACCCGTCTGGCGACAGCTTCTTCAGATCGGCACCCGTGCCGTATTGCCAGTCACGAATCGTTTCCGGCGACAGCGAGGCACGGCAGGCTTCGCGGTTGGCCGCTGTCGGTTCACGCCAATAGGCTTGCCACGGCCCCCATTGATCGCTGAAGCCTTCCATGTAGGCGTTGCCGTTCTGGCTGATGATTGCCGTAACCTTTTCCGGATTGGCGGCCGCCAGACGCAAGCCGGTAGGTGCGCCGTAGTCGAAGATGTAAAGGCTGTACTTGTCCAGTTTCAGCGCTTCGGTGAAACCTTCGATCACCTTGTAGAGATTTTCAAAGGTGTAATCGAACTGCCCGCGCGGCGGGGCCTTGGTGTTGCCGAAGCCCGGCAGGTCTGGCGCAATCAGGCGGTACTGGCTAGCCAGTAGCGGCATCAGGTCACGGAACATGTGGCTGGAGGTCGGGAAACCGTGCAACAGCAGCAACACCGGCGCATCCTTGCGGCCAGCCTCGCGATAGAACACTTCGACATCGCCCACTTTCTGCGTGTTGAACCTGATGCGCGCAGTATCGTCAGTCGGCACCGCCTTTCCCTTGGCTACCGAACCGCTGCCGGAAAAATCGACTGCGCTTGCTGACGACGCGGCCAGCGCAGAAGCGGCACCCAGCGCAGAGGCCAGCAGCACTTTACGCCGGCTGACTTCAAATGCGGCATCGCCAGTGGCGGCCGCAAATGGATCGGAATGGTTCATGGTGAAACCTCGAACAGGGAAATAGTGAGGTTCATACTAGGCATTGCAGCATGTGCCGAGAATCACCACACTCATCAATTGACCATTGCAGTTATTGCAACGCTGCCCGGCGTTTCCAGGCATATTTCAGCCATCAGGTTGATCATCAGCGTCAGGAAGCCTATGGATCGCATTCAGGAAATGGCCCTTTTCGTCGCGGTGGGTGAGCAAGCCAGCTTCGCCAGTGTGGCTCGTCATTTCGGCTTATCTACCGCGACGGTCACGCGGGCCATCGCACAACTGGAAAGTCGCCTGGGGATTCTGCTGGTCGTGCGCACCACACGCAGCCTGCGGCTCACAGAAGCCGGGCAACGTTTTGCCATGGATTGCCGTCGCTTGCTTGCGGACCTCAATGAGGCCGAAAGCACGGCAGCCGGTGTGCACGCCACTCCCAGCGGCTTGCTGACCGTAACGGCGCCACAGATGTTCGGCGCATTGCATGTCACCCCGGTATTGACCCGCTTCCTCAGCCAGCACCCGGCCGTGGAGGTGCGCGCCATTCTCGAAGATCGAGTCGTGTCCATGCTGGATGAAGGAGTCGATGTGGCCGTACGCATCGGCGCCCTGCCCGACTCCTCGCTGACGGCGATCCCGGTAGGCAGCGTGCGACGCATGGTCTGCGCATCACCCGCCTACCTGGCCGCACATGGCAGCCCGCGACATCCGGACGACTTGCAACTGCACTCGACCATTTCAACCTCCGCCTCCGAACGCCCGCACAAATGGCCTTTTCGGGTCGATGGGCGTGACTACTCGGTGGACGTCGGCTCCAGGCTGCGCCTGACCTCCTTCAATGCCGCCATTCGCGCTGCGCTGCACGATGGAGGATTGACCCAGGTGCCGTCCTATCAGGTCAACGAGTATCTGGACGACGGAAGCCTCGAATACGTGCTGGAAGCTTTCGAGATCCCCCCGGAGCCGGTGCATGTGGTCTATCCGGAAGGACGCCGTGGCTCTTCCAAGGTACGTTCGTTTGTGGATTTTTGCGTCGAAAGCCTGCGCAAGGACCTGCATTTTCGCGGATGAATCCGCTCCCACACACAATTCCGTGGGAGCGGATTCATCCGCGAAAAACTCAGGCAGCAACCTCGGCACTCTCCAGTGAACGCTCGACCAGAGCATGGGCCATCTCGATCAGGTACATCACCGAAAACGCCAGGTCACGCTTCTGGCCATCTAGCTAGTCACCGGTTTCGTACGCGGCAGCCGATGCGCAACGCAAGAGGTCAGAAACGCGCAGAAGGGTTTCTTCGAGCTGGATGGGTGGATCGGGGGTTATTTTTAGCATTGCGATTTCTCCCGCTGATTGGTCGGAGCCATCGTTTGCCGTTCTCACACGGCAAAGGGTGGCAACTGTGTACAGGGTGAGAAACCGGACAGCAGGACCCCGGCCAGACCGAAGTCTGCCTGCACACAGCCGCCATGAAACGTACGCCAAAATAGACGACGCACTGACGAGACAATGTGCCTGCTAAAAGAACGGGTTCTCACACCCGGTCGCTGATTTTGCAGCGACCGCCGCAGACTAGTTCCCGAATTTGGCAGGCACAAGCGGGTTGGATTGTCAGGGAAGTTTCGTGCAGAAGATACGGATCGGTCCTTCGGAATCGTCACATTTCTTGTGGGCAGTTCACTGACCGAGTGGGAGCGGATTCATCCGCGAAAGGCCGCACCGCAAAACAAAAAACCGCCCCGAAGGGCGGTTTTCCGTACAACAGGTCCGTATTACAACTTCGGACCCGCAGCCTTGATTGCGTCGCTCACGTCGAACTTCTTGAAGTTCTCGATGAACAGGCCAGCCAGGCCTTTGGCCGCTTCATCGTAGGCAGCCTTGTCAGCCCAGGTGTTGCGCGGGTTCAGCAGGACGGTTTCAACGCCTGGTACCAGCTTCGGTACGTCGAGGTTGATGGTGTCCAGGTGCTCGGTTTCGGCACCGATCAACGCGCCGCTCTGGATCGCTGCAATCACGCCACGAGTGGTCGGGATGTTGAAGCGTTTGCCAACGCCGTAGCCGCCGCCGGTCCAGCCGGTGTTGACCAGGTAGACCTTGGAACCGAAGCCGCGGATGCGCTTGATCAGCAGCTCTGCGTATTCGCCAGCCGGACGCGGGAAGAACGGTGCGCCGAAGCAGGTGGAGAAGGTGGACTTGATGCCAGCGCCCGAACCCATTTCAGTGGAGCCAACCAGAGCGGTGTAGCCCGACAGGAAGTGGTAGGCCGCTTGTTCTTCGCTGAGGATCGACACAGGTGGCAGCACGCCGGTCAGGTCGCAGGTCAGGAAGATCACAGCGTTCGGCTCGCCGCCCAGGTTCAGCGGTGCGCGTTTTTCGATCAGTTCACGCGGGTAGGCTGCGCGGCTGTTCTGGGTCAGGCTGTCGTCGGCGTAGTCGGCTTTCTTGGTAGCCGGGTCCAGAACGACGTTTTCCAGTACTGCGCCGTGCTGGATGGCTTTCCAGATTACAGGCTCGTTCTTCTCGGACAGGTCGATGCACTTGGCATAGCAGCCGCCTTCGATGTTGAACACCACGCCCACGCCCCAGCCGTGTTCGTCGTCGCCGATCAGGTAGCGGCTTTCGTCAGCGGACAGGGTGGTCTTGCCGGTGCCGGACAGGCCGAAGAACAGGGTCACGTCGCCCTCTTCGCCCATGTTGGCAGCGCAGTGCATCGGCAGAACGTCGACTGCTGGCAGCAGGAAGTTCTGTACCGAGAACAGGGCTTTCTTCATTTCGCCGGCATAGCGCATGCCAGCGATCAGCACTTTCTTGGCCGCGAAGTTGATGATGACGGTGCCGTCGGAGTTGGTGCCGTCACGCTCTGGTTCGCAGACGAACCATGGTGCGTTCTGGATCTGCCACTCGTCCTTGCCAGCCGGGTTGTACTGCTCAGGGTTGATGAACAGGCAACGGCCAAACAGGTTGTGCCACGCAGTCTCGGTGGTCATCTTCACTGGCAGGTAGTGCGCAGGATCGGAACCTACATGGACGTGGGAGACAAAACGCTCACGCTCGCTCAGGTAGGCCGCAACGCGATCCCACAGGGCATCGAACTTGTCAGCCGGGAACTTGCGGTTGATCGGGCCCCAGGCAATTGCGTCCTGAGTGCTCGGCTCTTCAACGATGAAACGGTCTGCTGGCGAACGACCAGTGCGATGGCCAGTTTGCACAACCAGTGCGCCGGTGTCGGAAAGCTCGCCTTCACCACGGGCAAGGGCTTCCTTGACCAGTTCGTCGATGCTCAGATCGGTGTACACAGCGTTGTTTGCTTGCGTCATCAGGGTCCCCGTCGGCCAGTGGCCGAGTGCTTCAAACGGTTTTGTAGTAAAAAAACAACCACTACTACAGCGGAAAAGTGGCCGGGATTATGCCAGAAAAGCCCAAAAATGGTAGGACCCTCCTGTCAGAACCGCATTACGACCGCCCACACGATGTTCTGAGACAGTTTCGCCAGCGTTTAGTGGCGCGTGTCAGATGGAGAATCGACACCACCGCCAGCAAACAGCTGGGCGACGTCAGCGGCATCGAACAAATAGCGCTCATTGCAGAACTGGCAATCGATCTCGATCGTGCCGTCATGCTCCTGAACCAGTTGCTGCGCATCCTCCAGACCGAGACTGACCAGAGCATTGGCAGAACGTTCGCGTGAGCAACTGCAACGGAAGCAGATAGGCTGGATATCGAACAGGCGAACCGGGTCTTCGTGGTACAGGCGATGCAGGATGGTCGCGTTGTCCAGCCCCAGCATTTCCTCGGCCGAAAGGGTGTTGGCCAGGGTGATCACGTGCTCCCAGCTGGCGTCGCGCTCTTCGGGATCGGTGATCTGCGCCACGGGAAGTTGCTGCAACAGCAGGCCACGAGCGCGATGCCCGTCAGCCTTGAGCCAGAAGCGCGTGCCCAGCTGTTCGGACATCACGAAATAGCTGGAGAGGCTTTCCGAAAGGTCGACGCCATCCAGGGCCACGATGCCCTGATAACGCTTGCCCTTGCGCGGGTCCACGGTCAGGGTCAGCGAGCCATCGGGCATCAGGTCTTGCAGGCCGGCGCCGGGCACGATCAGCGATTCGTCGTAGCGGGCAATGCCGCGCAATTCGCGCTCACTGGAGCACTCGACCATCAGCAACGGTACGGCGCCGCTGGAGCGCGCCTGCAGAATCAGCAACCCATCGAATTTCAGTGTGCCGACCAGCAGGGCCGCAGCCGCCATCAACTCGCCGAGCAGTTGTGCGACCGGTTCCGGGTAAGGATGTTTGGCAAGCACTTCGGCGTAGCTGCGCTCCAGCGCGACCAGTTCTCCACGAACGTCGCTTTCGTCAAAGATAAAGCGCTGGGTGAAGTCGATGTCCGGAAAATCATGCATAAGAAGAAAGGTATCTCAGGGGATGACAATTGATGGCAGTCGGCTTGAACACCGTTGAGCATCCATGGATGCACTCTGCCATACCGTTGCAGGCATTTTATGGGCTCGGCGGTCCTCTTCCAAGCCGCATGGCGATTCGGGCTGATTACTGGCGCGCCTTGAATCAATCGTTGTGACTGCTGCCACGAAACTCGAACAGTTGCCGGCGCTGTTTCTTGGTCGGTCGCCCATCGGTGGTGACGCCCAGGTTACCCGCCTTGCGTTGCGCGGCAGCCTGCTCGCGTCTGGCAATGCTGTCCGGGGTTTCGCTATATAGCGTTTGCGCCTCGGGCGCGCCGCGGCGCACGACGGACAAGGCCTCGACCACTACAGTGCGCTCGTCGAAGCCGGTGCGAACCAGAATCTGGTCACCGATATGCGGCTCCTTACCCGGCTTGCAGCGTTCGCCACGACAATGCACCTTGCCGCTTTCTATTGCGGCCTTGGCCAGCGCCCGGGTCTTGAAAAAGCGCGCCGCCCAAAGCCATTTGTCCAGACGAACCTTGTCATCGTCTTCTTCGGTTTTTTTGGCCATTTGAATTCCTCATTCCTGAAACAGTCAGAACCTCCAGGCTCAGTATAAAAGTGACTGCATGCGGTCGCCGATCTTCGTACATCCCCCGGACATGAAGCAATCGATCCTTGCCTGTCATGGCAGGTCAGTGCGACTTTGTTCTCACACTCACAATGGAAGTGCGCCATGACAGATTTTCCAGCCTCATTGACTGCGCCCAGAAAGGGCTGCGAAGGCTGCACAGGCAGTCCCGCGCTGGATTTCTCGTTCGAGTTCGCCTACCAGCCGATCGTGGATCTGCGCGATCAATCGATCTTCGCCCATGAGGCGCTGGTCAGAGGTTCCAACGGCGAGAGCGCCTATTCAGTCCTGAGCAAGGTGACGGACAGCAACCGTTATCGCTTCGATCAGGGTTGCCGCACCAAGGCCATTGCTGGCGCGGCGCAACTGGGGATGACCGAACGTTTATCGATCAACTTTCTGCCCAATGCCGTATATCGTCCCGAGCTGTGTATTCGCAGTACGCTGGAGGCGGCACGGGAGCACAATTTCCCGCTGGAACGCCTGATTTTCGAGACGCTCGAAAACGAGCATGTAGATAACTATGGCCATTTGAGCAATATTCTGCGCGAATATCGCGAATTCGGTTTCATGACGGCCATCGACGATTTTGGCGCCGGTTATTCCGGGCTGACACTGCTGGCCAATTTCCAGCCCGACCTGATAAAACTCGACATGGATTTGATCCGCAATATCCATCTGGATCGTGCACGTCAGGCTATCGTTCGTGGTGTTGTCACAATGTGTGTGGAGTTGGGGGTTACAGTGATCGCCGAGGGCATCGAACATGCCGAAGAGCGGGACTTTCTCGCTGACTGCGGAATTTTCCTGATGCAAGGCTACTGGTTCGCCCGGCCTGCGTTCAAAGCACTGGCCCAGGTTGATCCTGGTGTCTGGCAGAAGTCTTGAGCCTATGGAATCGCCTTGAAGACATTCGATCATCTGACAGTTATCGGCCTGCGCGAGTGGGTGGCGCTACCCGATCTGGGGGTAGCCGGCCTGCGGGCAAAAATCGATACCGGGGCAAGCACTTCAAGCCTGCATGCCACCGAGATCGAACCTTTTGAACGCGATGGCCAGAAATGGGTTCGTTTCAACGCTCACCTGGGTACCGTGGTTCAGTTGCGCCATCGCCGCTGCGAAGCGCAACTGGTGGCCATGAAGACCATCAAAAGCTCCAACGGCCAGGCGCAGGTGCGCTATGTGATTCGCACCACGCTGGCCCTGGGTGATCGCATATGGCCCGTGGAATTCACGCTGGCCTGCCGCAAGTCGATGCGTTATCGACTGCTATTGGGTTCCAACGCCTTGATCGACGGCCAGCTGGTGGTCAATCCGGGCATAACTTACGTTCAAGACAAGCCGGTGTTCCCGGCCTCTACTTCCTCAGGTGCTGCATGAAGATCGCTGTGCTTTCGCGTAACCCGCGTCTGTATTCCACCCGTCGTCTGGTCGAAGCTGGTATCGAGCGTGGCCATGAGATGGTGGTGATCGACACCTTGCGCGCCTATATGAACATCGCCAGCCACAAGCCGCAGATCCATTATCGTGGCAAGCCGCTGGAAGGCTTCGACGCGGTCATTCCGCGGATCGGCGCTTCGGTAACGTTCTATGGCTGTGCGGTGTTGCGCCAGTTTGAAATGATGGGCGTGTTTCCGCTCAACGAGTCGGTAGCCATTGCCCGTTCACGGGACAAGCTGCGCTCGCTGCAATTACTGTCACGCCGTGGAATCGGCTTGCCGGTCACCGGCTTCGCCCACTCGCCGGACGATATTCCCGACCTGATCCAGATGGTCAACGGCGCGCCGCTGGTCATCAAGGTGCTCGAAGGCACCCAGGGCATCGGTGTGGTGCTCTGTGAAACGGCGACGGCTGCCGAATCGGTGATCGAAGCCTTCATGGGCCTCAAGCAGGACATCATGGTCCAGGAGTACATAAAGGAAGCGGGTGGCGCGGATATCCGCTGCTTCGTGGTCGGCGACAAGGTCATCGCCTCGATGAAGCGTCAGGCAAAACCGGGAGAATTCCGTTCCAACCTGCATCGCGGCGGCAGTGCCAGCCTGATCAAGATCACTCCGCAGGAACGCATGACTGCCTTGCGGGCTGCCAAGGTCATGGGCCTGAGTGTCGCGGGGGTCGATATTCTGCGCTCCAACCATGGTCCGCTGGTGATGGAGGTGAACTCCTCGCCAGGCCTGGAAGGTATTGAGGTGACGACCAGCAAGGATGTGGCCGGGATGATCATCGAGTATCTGGAAAAAAACAGCGGGCCGCATATGACGCGGACCAAAGGCAAAGGGTGACCAGTAGGAGCGAATTCATTCGCGATGCTTCGCGAATAAATTCGCTCCTACACACACAAAAAAGCGCCTCTGGAGGCGCTTTTTCTGTTTACTGCACAGTCGGCGTTTCGCCCGCTTCCTGCATGCGTTGCAGCTCTTGAGCGTACAGCGCATCGAAGTTCACCGGAGACAGCATCAGCGCCGGGAACGAACCACGAACAACCAGGTTGTCGATCGCTTCGCGAGCGTACGGGAACAGGATGTTCGGGCAGAACGCGCCCAGAGTGTGGCTCAGGGAAGAGTCGTCCAGGCCCTTGATCAGGAAGATACCGGCTTGCTGGACTTCAACGATGAAGGCAACTTCGTCACCGTTGTTGACGGTCACGGACAGGGTCAGCACGACTTCGTAGAAATCGCCTTCCAGCTGCTTCTGACGGGTGTTGAGGTCCAGGCTGACGCTTGGGGTCCACTCCTGGCGGAAAATGGCAGGGCTTTTTGGCGCTTCAAACGACAGGTCGCGAACATAAATACGTTGCAAGGAAAACTGAGGGGAGTTTTCTTCGTTGGTAACGCCGTTGGTCGATTGCTCGGTCATGTCGAATCCTTATGAAAAATAGGGTGTGAAGTTGAACTCAGCTTTCCAGTAACTGGTCGAGCTTGCCTGCACGCTCAAGGGCAAAAAGGTCATCGCAGCCGCCGACATGGCTGGAACCGATCCAGATCTGCGGAACAGAGGTGCGACCGGCCTTTGCAACCATTTCGGCGCGAACCTGCGGTTTGCCATCGACTCTGATCTCGTTGAAGGCAACCCGCTTGCTTTGCAGCAACTGCTTGGCACGCGTGCAATAAGGGCAATAGTCGCTGGAGTAGACGATGACTTCGGGCATTTATTTCACCAGAGGCAAATTATCGGAGCGCCAGCTGGAAATACCGCCAGACAGTTTGGCCGCCTTGAAACCCGACTTGAGAAGCTCGCGGGCTGTACTGCCTGCATGCTGCCCGAATGCATCGACTATGATCAATGTCTTGTCCTTGTGTTTCTGCAGTTCGGCAGTGCGAGTCAGCACTTTGTCCTGCGGAAAGTTCAGGGAGCCGACGATATGACCTGTCGCAAAATCCTTGGTGGAGCGCACGTCGATAACCACGGCCTGCTCGCTGTTGACCAGCGCGGTCAGCTCGCGAGAGCTCAGGCTGCGACCGCCCTTGCTCAATTCATAGGCAATCAACAGGGCCAGCAGGATGACGAAAGCGCCGGTGATCAGGTAGTGGTTAGTGGCGAATTCAAGCAGATGAGCAACCATCGGTAGGTTCCAGGGCGTTAAAATGTCGGCCAGTATACACAGCACCCATGGTGGGCCAAAGTCCGCACGGCAGTGACGCCGTTTGAACTTGCCCCTAAAATGCGGATCTTTTTTGTACTTTCTTCAACCAGCCTCGAGTGGGTTCTATGACTGCCACGCCAAAACCTCTGGTCCTTATCATCCTGGATGGCTTCGGACACAGCGAAAACCCTGAAGGCAACGCCATTCTGGCCGCCAAGATGCCAGTCATGGAGCGCCTCTACAAAACCATGCCCCACGGCCTGATTTCAGGCTCGGGCATGGATGTGGGCCTGCCGGACGGACAGATGGGCAACTCCGAAGTCGGCCATATGAACCTGGGCGCCGGGCGTGTGGTTTATCAGGACTTCACTCGGGTGACCAAATCCATTCGCGACGGCGAGTTCTTTGAAAACCCGATCATCTGCAATGCCGTGGACAAGGCGGTAAGCGCTGGCAAGGCCGTGCATATCATGGGCCTGCTGTCCGACGGCGGCGTGCACAGCCATCAGGATCACCTGGTGGCCATGGCCGAGCTGGCGGTAAAGCGTGGCGCCGACAAGATCTACCTGCACGCCTTCCTCGATGGTCGCGATACGCCGCCACGCAGTGCGAAAGGCGCGCTTGAGCTGATGGACGAAGCCTTCGCCCGTCTGGGCAAGGGCCGCACCGCGACGATCATCGGTCGTTACTTCGCCATGGACCGCGACAACCGCTGGGACCGCGTCTCCACCGCCTACAACCTGATTGTCGACAGCACCGCCGAGTTCCAGGCAGAGTCCGGCGTTGCCGGCCTGGAAGCCGCCTATGCACGCGACGAGAACGACGAATTCGTCAAGGCCACGCGCATTGGTGAGCCGGTCAGGGTCGAAGACGGCGATGCCGTGGTGTTCATGAACTTCCGCGCCGACCGTGCCCGCGAGCTGACCCGCGTTTTCGTCGAAGACGATTTCAAGGACTTCGAGCGTGCCCGTCAGCCGAAGGTCAATTACGTGATGCTGACCCAGTACGCCGCCAGCATTCCCGCGCCCTCGGCATTTGCGGCCGGCAGCCTGAAGAACGTGCTGGGCCAGTTCCTGGCCGATAACGGCAAGACGCAACTGCGCATCGCCGAAACCGAGAAGTACGCCCACGTCACTTTCTTCTTCTCCGGCGGCCGCGAAGAGCCGTTCCCGGGCGAAGAACGCATTCTGATTCCATCGCCAAAAGTCGCCACCTACGACCTGCAGCCGGAAATGAGCGCCCCGGAAGTCACCGACAAGATTGTCGACGCCATCGAAAACCAGCGTTACGACGTGATTGTCGTCAACTACGCCAACGGTGACATGGTTGGCCACAGCGGCGTCATGTCGGCGGCAATCAAGGCCGTGGAGTGCCTGGACCTGTGCGTCGGCCGCATCACCGAAGCCCTGGCCAAGGTCGGCGGCGAAGCGCTGATTACCGCAGACCACGGCAACGTCGAGCAGATGACCGACGACTCGACAGGCCAGGCTCACACTGCCCACACCTCCGAGCCGGTACCGTTCATTTATTTCGGCAAACGCCCGCTGAAAGTCCGCGAAGGTGGAGTGCTGGCCGACGTTGCGCCGACCATGCTGCAACTGCTGGATCTGGAAAAACCGCAGGAAATGACCGGTCACTCGATTCTGGTTGCGGAGTAAAGGCTCTGAACCGGCATTTCGATATCAGCAAATGCCGGTTTTTTATGTATCAAGCCCCAAAGCAGTGGCTGCGGGGCGTTTTTTTTGTGTCGCATGGCGGGCATACTAGGCCTGTCATTTTTTCTCACAATTCCTCGGTATCGCCCACCCTCATGCTTCGCGCCTTGATCGCCCTTGCTCTGATTTGCCTGCTCAATCCGGCGTTCGCCGATGACGAGCGTGCGCAAACCCAAAAACAGATAGACGCTGCGCGTCAGGACGTTGCCGAACTGCAAAAAGTCCTGGGCAAACTCCAGGAAGAGAAAGCGGGAGTCCAGAAGGACCTTCGCAGCACAGAAACCGAAATGGGTAAGCTGGAAAAGCAGGTCGAGGTCCTGCAAAAAGAACTAAAAAAGACCGAAAGCGAGCTCCAGCGGCTCGACAGTGAGAAAAAAAAACTCAACAGCGCCCGCGCTGAACAGCAACACCTGATTGCCATCCAGGCTCGTGCGGCCTACCAGAGCGGTCGCCAGGAATACCTGAAACTGCTGCTCAACCAGCAGAACCCCGAGAAGTTCGCCCGGACCCTCACCTATTACGACTACATCAGCCAGGCCCGGTTGACTCAGTTGAACAATTTCAATGAAACCCTGCGCCAGCTGGCCGGTGTCGAGAAGGACATCGACCTGCAGCAGGCCCAGTTGCTGGTGCAGAAGAGCACGCTGGAAAGCCAGGGCGAAGAACTCGCCAAGGTGCGCCAGGAACGCCAGCAGGCGCTGGCCAGGCTCAATCAGGACTACAAGGCGCGCGACCAGAAGATGCAGGCGCGCCAGCAGGATCAGGCCGATCTGGGCAAGGTCCTGAAAACCATCGAAGAAACCCTCGCCCGTCAGGCCCGCGAAGCCGAGGAAGCACGGCAGAAAGCCCTGGTTGCCGCCCGTGAAGCCGAAGAGCAGCGCCAGCGGGCCGCCAGCAGCAGCCGAAATAATGATGAACCCACGCCAAAGCGGCCAGTCAAAGCCCCCGGCACCATGGTTTCCAGCGCAGGCACGTCCTACGGTGGCGCTTTTGCAGAGGCAAGGGGAAAACTTCCATGGCCAATCGATGGTCGATTGCTTGCACGTTTCGGCGAAGCTCGTGGGGATGATGAGCGGACCAAGTGGGACGGCGTGATGATCAGTGCCGCCGCCGGGAGCAAGGTACATGCCGTGCATGGTGGTCGCGTGGTTTTCGCTGACTGGTTGCGCGGCGCGGGCCTTCTGGTCATTCTCGACCATGGCAACGGCTATCTTAGTCTGTATGGTCACAACCAGAGCCTGCTCAAGGCGGCCGGAGACATCGTCAAGGCCGGAGAGGCAATATCCACCGTAGGCAATAGCGGCGGTCAAGACACATCAGCGTTGTATTTTGCTATTCGTCAGCAGGGTCGCCCCAGCGATCCAGCCCAATGGTGCCGCACTCAAGGATAAGTCGGTGCCAATATCTGTAGGAGTTCGTTAGACATGCTGCATTTGTCCCGCCTCACCTCGCTGACCCTGGCTATCGCCATCGTTATCGGCGCGCCTCTGGCGCAAGCAGCCGAGCAAGTCACGCCAGCACCGGCAGCCGCCGCGCCCGCCAATGCCAAGGCGCCCTTGCCGCTTGAAGAGCTGCGCACCTTTGCCGAGGTCATGGACCGGGTCAAGGCCGCGTATGTCGAGCCGGTAGACGACAAGACCCTGCTGGAAAACGCCATCAAGGGCATGCTCAGCAACCTGGACCCGCACTCGGCCTATCTGGGCCCGGAAGACTTCCAGGAGCTGCAGGAAAGCACCAGCGGCGAGTTCGGCGGACTGGGCATCGAAGTTGGCGTCGAGGACGGTTTCGTCAAGGTGGTTTCGCCCATCGACGACACTCCGGCGTCCAAGGCCGGCATCGAGGCAGGCGACCTGATCGTCAAGATCAACGGCGCGCCGACCCAGGGTCAGACCATGCAGGAAGCGGTCGACAAGATGCGCGGCAAGATCGGCGAAAAGATCACCCTCACGCTGGTACGCGATGGCGGCACGCCGTTCGACGTGACGCTGGCGCGGGCAACCATTCAGGTCAAGAGCGTCAAGGCGCAGATGCTGGAAAACGGCTACGGCTATATCCGCATCACCCAGTTCCAGGTCAAGTCGGGCGACGAAGTCGGCAAGGCACTGGCCAAGCTGCGCAAGGACAACGGCAAGAAGATGAGCGGTCTGATTCTCGACCTGCGCAACAACCCGGGCGGCGTGCTGCAATCGGCCGTGGCGGTAGCGGATCACTTCCTGACCAAGGGCCTGATCGTCTACACCAAGGGCCGTATCGCCAACTCCGAACTGCGCTTCTCCGCCGATCCGGCCGACGCCAGCGAAGGCGTGCCTCTGGTGGTGCTGATCAACGGCGGCAGCGCCTCGGCTTCCGAGATTGTCGCCGGTGCCCTGCAAGACCAGAAACGCGCCATCCTGATGGGCACTGACAGCTTCGGTAAAGGCTCGGTGCAAACCGTGCTGCCGCTGAACAACGACCGCGCCCTGAAGATCACCACTGCGCTGTATTACACGCCCAACGGCCGCTCGATCCAGGCGCAGGGCATCAACCCGGACATCGTGGTTCGTCGCGCCAAGGTCACCAATGAAGCGGACGGTGAAAACTACAAGGAAGCCGACCTGTTCGGCCACCTGGGCAATGGCAACGGCGGTGCCGACAAGCCGACCGTAAAAGGCGGCGCAGCGGCCAAGGTCCGTCCGCAGGATGAAGACTACCAGCTCAATCAGGCCCTCAGCCTGCTCAAAGGCCTGAGTATCACCCGCGGCAATTAAGGCATGCGCTTTCTCACATGCCTGTGGCTGGCTCTCTCGCTGACCGGCGCTGCTCATGCGGCGCCGGACAGCGAGCAGGCCGGCAAGCCGTCAGCCATCTATCTGAGCCTGATCATCGATGATCTGGGCCAGAACCCTGCCCGCGACAGTCGCACCCTCGCCCTGCCCGGCCCGGTAACGCTGGCGATCATGCCCGACACACCACATGCCAGCGAGTTTGCCCGGCAGGCACATGCTGCCGGCAAGACGGTCATGCTGCATATGCCGATGGATCCGGCGACCGGCCCGTACGCCTGGCATCCCGAGCTGCCGCTGCCGGAGCTTGAAAAGCGCCTGGGCGCCGCGCTGCTCAAGGTTCCTTATGCGGCAGGCATCAATAACCACATGGGCAGCCGCATGACCAGCGAGCCGGTGGCCATGAGCTGGCTCATGGAAGAGTTGCAGCGGCGGCATATGTTCTTCGTCGACAGCCGCACCAGCGCCAAAACCGTGGCCGCCGCCCAGGCGCAACGTATCGGCCTGGCCAGCGTGTCCCGCGATGTCTTCCTGGACGACGAGCGCACCGCCGAGGCCATTACCCGGCAATTGCAGATCGCGATCAAACTGGCCCACAAGCAAGGATCGGTGGTGATCATCGGCCATCCTTATCCGGTCACGCTGGATGTTCTGGAGCGCGAGCTACCCAAGCTCAAGGCGCAGGGCATCGAGTGGATCGAACTGCGACACATGATCAGCATCAGGGGCAATAAAGCCATGGCCGGACACGGCAAGGAAGGCGTATACCGCTGAGCCGTTTCGATTTTTCGCCCTGCGCTGTAGGCTCTGCCTGCTTTGCCTGTCTCCCCTTCCGACTGCCTTGATAACCGCATCAGCCCCCGTTTAAAGGGATTGATCTGTGTAACTGTTATCAAGGAAGAATCATGAGTTTCAAAGTTTTCGCTGGCGCGTGCTGCGTCGCCAGCCTGCTGCAACTGTCCGCGCATGCCCAGAGCGCAACCCGGGACCCGGATGAGGGCCTGCTCGCGCTTTCGTCGTCCAGGGTCCTGTATAACGCCGACGGACAGAATGCCCGCTGGAACGGCATCGGTCGTATCAAGAGCCGCAAGGGCTCACATTGCACGGCGACCCTGATCGATACCCGCAGCCCCGACAGCCCGGCCGATGCACCTGCCTACCTGGTCACAAACGGTCACTGCATTTCCAGAAAGAACGGCCGCATCATCACTGACGCCCCCATCGACGGGACTATCCAGTTCAACTTCTTCACCGACAGCACCGCTCTCAGCTATCCGCTCAAACGGGTTCGCTGGAGCAGCATGCAAGGCGTCGATCTGGCGATTGTCGAGCTACAGACCACGCTCGATGCTCTGATTGCCGACGGCATCCAGCCACTGCGGCTGGCCAGCCAGCTCCCGGAGGAAGGCCGCGCCATCCTGTCGATTGGCGCGCCAATGTTTGCAGGCACCGGCCATCTGCGCATGGCCGCCTGTACCCATCAGTATTCCGGGGCAATCATGCAGCAGCCTTGGGTCTGGCGGCATACGGTCAGGAATCAGTGCCAGGATATAAGCGTCGGCTCGTCCGGCAGCCCTCTGCTGACCCGTGACACCCATGAGGTTTTCGCGGTGCTGAACCTCACCAACCAGCCATCTCCCGAAGACTCGGCGCTTGAAGATGAGGTGACGCTTCCTCCCGGCTTCCCGCTTCAGGTTGCCGGTAGCAACTATGGCAGCCCGATCACGCTGCTCAATGAATGCTTTGTCGATGGCCTGTTCAATCCCGATCCCGTGCATTGCAGCCTGTTCCCGACGTTTACCATCACCTTTGCCACACAGCCCAGGCAATACGCAAAAATCCGGCTGGATGCCGAGGGCAGGGAGATTTATCCGCGCTGGAACGTGCAGTTCGCCGTGGACCAACCCTTCTATCGCTACAAGAAGGTCGATCAGCCGCTGCAATGTGAAGATCCGGTGGGTTATGGCAACGCCACGGCTGCGCAGGACGCGCACATCGATGCACCTGTCGACGCACGGATCGGCATCAACTGGCTATGCATCATCGGTTTATCGGCACCCGAGGCGCGCCCCAGCCTGGGGATGATGCGCAACGCGCTGACGCTGGCGGTGGAACTGCAGGCTGCCGGACCGACAATCGCCCCACGCTTGCACATAGAGAAGAATCAATTCGGCACTTATGAAGTCCACTGGCTACATGACTCAAGCCAGATTGACCATTACACGGTCAAGATCGGCCCCGCCGCAACGACCGACTGTTCGGACCCGCAACGTTTCAAGAGGCGCCTGGGCAATCATCTGGTGTTACGCAAGAAATCACTGCCGGTGAAAATCTGTACCTACGCTCACGATGTCAACAATCAGCGCTCCAGCGTGCGCGAGGACATCGTCACCGCAAGTTGAGCAAGGCTATTTATTGATAGCGGGTCACAACCTTGTCTACCCAGCCTTCGGCGCGCATTTCATCCAGCTTCTTTTGCAGGCGGACGATGACGTCATCGGAAGTGTCCTTGTTCAGCGCCAGAAACAGCTCGGCTGTATGAAAGCGCAAGACCGTCTTCAGACCTGTAATGCCTTCCTGTCTGGCCAGATAACGGCCGACAGGATCGGCAGTGGCCCATAGATCGATCTGGCCATTGACCAGTTTTCTGGCGTTGTCCTGATCACGCAGCATCAGCACAGGATTGAAACCCTTGATCAGCAGGCCCTGGGCAACCGCATCTCCTTTATAGGCGCCCACCTGATAGGCCTTGGCCTGTTCCAGATCGGTCAGGGCAATGGTGCTGTCCTCGCGAGCCAGCATGACCCACTCGACCGGACCGATGGGGCCGACCCACTTGAAGAGTTTTTCCCGCTCGGGGGTGCGCACAGTGGAGAACACGCCATAGCCGCGCTTTTCCAGCGCCAGCTTGTAGATACGCTCCCAGGGAAAACGCAGGGTCATGTTGTAGCTGATGCCGGCGCGCTTGAACATCTCGCGCACGATCTCGACAGCGATGCCGTCGATGTTGTTTTCCTGGGCGAAGTTCTTGCCGTCGACCGCCATGTTGTAGGGCGGGTAGTTTTCGGTCAGCAGAACGATCGAGGAGGCCGGAGCGTCACTGCCACGGGCGCTGAAACTCAGCAGAGCGCTGGCACCAAGCAGTGCAAGAAAAAGACCTTTGAACATATTTCGGCACTCGGGCATCACAACTCCATGCAGAGTGCCGTGATCCCGTGACAGTGTCTAGCTCGGTACTTTGCGATGTCGCTTTCAGGCACCTGCATCCGACGACTCACGGCAGGCGGGCAAAAGGCCCGCCTGCCATGCTTGTTCAGCGCATGACGATGCCGCGCTGGGCCATGTAAGCCTTGGCTTCAGGCACGGTGTATTCACCGAAGTGGAAGATGCTCGCCGCCAGAACAGCGCTCGCATGACCTTCAATCACACCGGCAGCCAGATGTTCCAGATTGCCGACACCGCCGGAAGCGATGACCGGAATCCCCAGCGCATCGCTGATCGCCCGGGTAACGCCCAGATCGAAGCCGTTCTTCATGCCATCCTGATCCATGCTGGTCAGGAGGATTTCACCGGCGCCCAGGTCTTCCATCTTTTTCGCCCACTGCACGGCGTCCAGGCCAGTCGGCTTGCGGCCACCGTGGGTGAAGATTTCCCAGCGCGGGGCTTCGCCTGGCAGCGAAACCTTCTTGGCATCGATGGCGACCACAATGCACTGCGAGCCGAAGCGTGCAGCGGCTTCACCGACGAATTCCGGATTGAACACTGCAGCCGTGTTGATCGAGACCTTGTCGGCGCCGGCGTTCAACAGGTTGCGGATGTCCTGCACGGTACGCACACCACCGCCGACGGTCAGCGGGATAAACACCTGGCTGGCCATGCGCTCGACGGTATGCAGCGTGGTATCACGGCCATCGACGCTGGCGGTGATGTCCAGAAAGGTGATTTCGTCGGCGCCCTGCTCGTTGTAGCGGCGCGCAATTTCCACCGGATCGCCCGCGTCGCGGATGTTCTCGAACTTGACGCCCTTGACCACTCGACCGTTGTCGACGTCCAGGCAAGGGATGATGCGTTTGGCCAGAGCCATGGGGTCAATCTCCAAAACAGATCAGACCCGCAGGAGCGAATTCATTCGCGAAATCAGCGTGCCAGACAATGAAGATGTCGACGCCGAAACCGCCTCGCGAATGAATTCGCTCCTACGGTTGGATTAGCGTTGTTCCAGGTCGCAAAGCGCCTGGGCTTCAGCCACATCCAGCGTGCCTTCGTAGATCGCACGGCCGGTGATTGCGCCAATGATACCCGGTGCCTTGGCGTCCAGCAGGGCCTTGATATCGCCCAGGTTATGGATGCCGCCGGAAGCGATCACCGGGATGCGGGTGGCTGCGGCCAGGGCGGCGGTGAAGGGGATGTTGCAGCCCTGCATCATGCCGTCTTTGGCGATGTCGGTATAAACGATGGCCGATACACCATCCGCCTCGAAGCGCTTGGCCAGGTCGATGACCTGCACGGTGCTGACTTCAGCCCAGCCATCGGTGGCAACGAAACCATCCTTGGCGTCCAGACCAACGATCACCTTGCCGGGGAATGCACGGCAGGCTTCGGCCACGAACTCGGGTTCCTTGACCGCCTTGGTGCCGATGATGACGTAGCTGACGCCCGCCTTGACGTAGTGCTCGATGGTTTCCAGCGAGCGAATGCCGCCACCGATCTGGATCGGCAGTTGTGGATAACGTCTGGCAATCGCGGTAACCACTTCGCCATTGACCGGCTGGCCTTCAAATGCACCGTTCAGATCGACCAGATGCAGACGGCGGCAACCACCATCGACCCACTTGGCAGCCATGCTCACCGGGTCATCGGAAAACACCGTGGAATCTTCCATACGGCCCTGGCGCAGACGTACACAGGCGCCGTCTTTGAGGTCGATCGCGGGAATAATCAGCATCTGGAAACCTATTGTTCAGAAATTAGTTTTTTTCGAGCGCCCACAGGTCGCTTTCGATACCCTCGAAGCGCTCCTTGAGGAGCTGCTGCACATCGAAAACTGCTCGGTTGTAATAATGCGGTGCAATCTCGCTGGTGAAGAACTCCAGCACCTCGGCCACTTCAAACGACCCCAGCTCCACTTCAAAGCGCTGCGCCAACAGCCGCTTGAGCTTGTCGATGGCCTGCTGCTCCTGTTCAGGAGTCAGGGTGAGAATCGGGGCCTTGGTTCTGGCTTTACTCATGGCGATTACCAGCGACCGTCCCAGGCAACGAAGTTCTGCAGCAATTGCAGGCCATGGGTATGGCTCTTCTCGGGATGGAACTGCACAGCAAAGCGCGAACCGTCAGCCAGGGCAGCCGCAAAGTCGACGCCATAGTGACCACGACCCACGACCTGACGCTGGTTGGCCGCTTCGACATAGAAGCTGTGGACAAAGTAGAAGCGCGCCAGGTCAGGAATGTCGTGCCACAGCGGGTGATCCACCGCCTGAGCCACTTCGTTCCAGCCCATGTGCGGCACTTTCAGATGCTCGCCCTGCTCGTGCAGATCCTTGCCGAAGAACTTCACCTGGCCAGGAAACATGCCGATGCAATCTACGCCGTCGCTCTCTTCGCTGCGGTCAAGCAAGGCCTGCATACCGACGCAGATGCCCAGAAACGGACGATCCTTGCTCACTTCGCGCACCAGCGCATCGAACTCCAGGCGGCGGATTTCAGCCATGCAGTCGCGGATCGCACCGACACCGGGAAACACAATGCGGTCAGCCTCGCGAATCACCTTGGCATCGCTGGTGATCAACACCCGGCCTGCGCCAACATGCTCAAGCGCCTTGGCGACCGAGTGCAGGTTGCCCATGCCGTAATCGATGACAGCAACCGTCTGCATCAGAGCACACCCTTGGTCGAAGGCATTTGCCCGGCCATGCGCTCATCCAGCTCGACCGCCATGCGCAGTGCGCGACCGAACGCCTTGAAGACGGTTTCGATCTGGTGGTGAGTGTTGGTGCCGCGCAGGTTGTCGATGTGCAGGGTCACGTTGGCGTGGTTGACGAAGCCCTGGAAGAACTCCTGGAACAGGTCCACGTCGAAACCGCCGACCACGGCGCGGGTGTACGGCACATGCATCTGCAGGCCTGGACGACCCGAGAAGTCGATGACCACACGCGACAGGGCTTCATCGAGCGGCACATAGGAATGGCCGTAGCGACGAATACCTTTCTTGTCACCAATGGCCTGGCTGAATGCCTGGCCCAGGGTGATACCGACGTCTTCCACGGTATGGTGGTCGTCGATTTCCAGGTCGCCCTTGCACTCGATATCAAGGTCGATCAGCCCGTGCCGGGCGATCTGGTCAAGCATGTGCTCAAGGAAGGGAACACCGATATCGAATCGGGCCTTTCCGGTGCCATCCAGGTTGATCGAGGCTTTGATCTGGGTTTCCAGGGTATTGCGCTCGACGGATGCCTTACGTTCGGCCATCACCAGCTCCGCAAAATCATTGGGCGAAAAAGGCAATCATTATAGGCCCAGATGCGGCCGGCATGAAGTAAACAGACGAGGGGAAGGCAAGATGATGGCTGATTGGCGGGATAGAGGGGGCAAAATCGACGACTTCACGCCCCTCACGCCTGCTGAAACGAGGTTATGCAGCGGCTCCGGCAAACAGGCTGGCCAGTGCATCGCACACCTTGCCGATGTTGCCTTCGTTCAGACCAGCCATGCACACCCGACCACTGCGCACCAGGTACACGCCATGCTTGTCGCGCAGTTCATCGACCTGCTCGGGGCTCAGGCCGGTATAGCTGAACATGCCGCTCTGGCGCAGGATGAAGCTGAAATCACGACCCGGGACTTTCCGGGCCAGCACCGATACCAGCTTCTGGCGCATGTCGATGATGCGCAGGCGCATGCCTTCCACTTCGCTCAACCACTGATCGCGCAATTGCGGAGTATTGAGCACGCGGGCCACTACATAGGCGCCATGAGCAGGCGGGCTGGAGTAGTTGCGGCGCACGGTAGCCTTGAGTTGCCCCAGCACATTGGTGGCCGAAGCGACGTCCTCGCAGACGATGGACAGACCGCCAACCCGCTCGCCATACAGCGAGAAGATTTTCGAGAACGAATTGCTGATGACGGTGGTGATGCCCGCACTGGCCATGGCGCGGATCGCGTAGGCGTCTTCGTCCATGCCCTTGCCGAAGCCCTGATAGGCCGTATCGAGGAACGGAATGAGCTGGCGGCTCTTGATCAGCTCGATCACCCGGTCCCACTGCTCGACCGACAGGTCGGCGCCGGTCGGGTTATGGCAGCAAGGATGCAGCAGCACGATGCTGCGCGCCGGCAAGGTCTGCAGCTTGTCGAGCATGGCCTCGAAGTTCACGCCACCGGTGCTCGAATCGAAGTACGGGTAGGTGTTGACCTTGAAACCGGCACCCGCGAACAGCGCATGGTGGTTTTCCCACGTCGGGTCGCTGACCCAGACCTCGGATTGCGGGAAGGCATATTTCAGGAAGTCCGCACCCACTTTCAGCGCACCCGAGCCACCCACGGTCTGGATGGTCGCGACACGGCCTTCGACGAGTGCCGGATGGTCGGCACCGAACAGCAGCGTCTGCACGGCTTGCCGGTAAGGCGCCAGGCCTTCCATCGGCAGATAGAGAGAAGCCGCCTGCTCGCTCCCGGCCAGTTGTTGCTGGGCCTGCACCGCAGCAGCCAGAGGCGGGATAAACCCTTGAGCGTCATAGTACAGACCGATACTGAGATTGACCTTGTCCGCGCGCGGATCCTTTTGAAAGGTTTCCATCAGCGACAGAATCGGATCTCCGGCGTATGACTCTACGTGGGCTAGCATGCGGAACAACTCCTCTAAATGAATGGATCAGGCCGAATAACGGTCGGATCGATGATTTTGCGCAATGATGAAATTCAGCAGCACCGCTCCTGCGACGGAAGCGACCAGCGTCGGCAGGCTGATGAAGGTCAGGGAAGCGAGCAGTACACAGATATCCACGCCCATCTGAAACCAGCCAGCCTTGAAACCATATTTTTCCTGAAGGTACAGCGCAAGGATATTCATGCCGCCAAGGCTGGCCCTGTGCCGGAACAGGATCAGGAAACCCACGCCCAGTATCAGGTTGCCCAGCACGGACGCATAAAACGGCTGCAACTGATCGATATGGATGAACAGGGCATGCTGATCGGAAAGGAAGGATACCAGTCCTACGGCACAGAAGGTCTTGAGGGTAAACGACCAGCCCATCCGGCGAAAGGACAGGTAATAGAACGGCAGGTTGAGGGTGAAGAACGCAACCCCGAACGGCACGGTAAACGTGTAGTGGATAAACAGTGCAATGCCCGCCGTGCCGCCGGTCATGACGCCCGCCTGGCGCAGCATCAGCACGCTGAAGGAAATCAGGGTGGTGGCGATGATCAGGGCAAACACGTCTTCCTGGGCCGAATGACGGGTATCAACACTGCTGGGGACGGCGGTACGTGTAGTCATCATGGCACTCGGCAGGATCTGGACAGGTGAATGTCAGCATTGACTGGCCTGCAATGCCCCGACAATTCACGATATGAGCACAAATCCTACACAAAGCGATTGATGTTAGCCATTAAATACAATTAAACGCACAACAATATCCACAACAACTTTATAAATGCATTATTTACGCACAGCAAATATTGCGAGTGCGCTAATACAGTGCAGTAAATGCCAATCCCGACTTACACTGTCACCACACTGTTTTCCTTGAGACGTTCCAGAACAACTGCCGTTTTGATATGGGCGACACTCTCACTGGCAGTAATACATTCCATCAGACGATTAAGACTATCGAGATCAGCAACAGCAACCTTGAGCGTATAATCCGCATCCCCCGTCGTCTTGTAGGCGTCGATGATCGAACTGAGGTCTGCCACCAATGCCTGGAATATCTCCCGATACTCCGTGCGATGGCCCACCAGACGGACTTCGATCATTGCCAGCACCTCGCGGCTCATGGCTTGCGGAGCGACCCGGGCATGGTAGCCAAGGATCAGATGATCCTGCTCCAGGCTGATTCTGCGCCGTGAACACTGCGATGCCGAAAGCCCGACCAGATCGCTCAACTCCTGGTTGGTCAAGCGGCCATTGGCCTGCAGCAGGGTCAGGATCTTCAAGTCGAAGTCGTCGATTTCATTTATTTTCATTGAGGGCAATCGCTCGTACCAAAGAGTTCCAGGCCGGAAGCCTATCAGTTTCAAAGCATCAACATGCGACCGCCCGAAGTGCATTGCCGGAGCAGATGGCACCTGTCTTGCAATCGAGCCCAATCGTAAAGCCAATGATGGCCATACCAGCCGATCCGTAATTAATACTTGCAGGGATTTTCAATGACCCAATCAACGCCGCCCGATCAATTACATCGGGGATTAAAGAATCGGCACATCCAACTGATCGCACTGGGTGGTGCTATCGGTACGGGGTTGTTTCTAGGAATTGCCCACACCATCAACATGGCGGGCCCTTCGGTGATCCTGGGTTATGCGATTGCCGGCATGATCGCTTTCTTCATCATGCGCCAACTGGGCGAGATGGTGGTCGAAGAGCCGGTCGCCGGTACATTCAGCCACTTCGCCAATAAATACTGGGGCAACTTCCCGGGGTTCATGTCCGGCTGGAACTACTGGGTCCTCTACGTACTGGTCGGGATGGCCGAGCTTACGGCGGTCGGCATGTACGTTCAGTACTGGTGGCCGGAAGTACCGACCTGGGTGTCGGCGGCCGTGTTCTTTGTGGTCATCAACCTGATCAACCTCAGCAGCGTGAAGCTGTATGGGGAAATGGAGTTCTGGTTCTCCATCATCAAAGTGCTGGCGATCATCAGCATGATTGTCTTCGGTGCCTATCTGCTGGCCAGCGGCAATGGCGGCCCTGACGCTTCTGTCGCCAACCTCTGGCAATACGGCGGGTTCTTTCCCAATGGCGTCAGCGGACTGGTAATGGCCATGGCCTTCATCATGTTTTCGTTTGGCGGCCTGGAGCTGATCGGCATCACCGCTGCCGAGGCGCAGGATCCCCAGCGCAGCATCCCGCGTGCGACCAATCAGGTGATCTACCGCATCCTGCTGTTCTATGTGGGCGCCCTGCTGGTGCTGCTGAGCCTGTACCCATGGCAGAAAGTGGTTGCCGGTGGCAGTCCCTTCGTCATGATTTTCCATGCCATGGACAGCAACATCGTCGCGACCGTACTGAACGTCGTGGTGCTGACAGCCGCGCTGTCGGTCTATAACAGCTGCGTGTACAGCAACAGCCGGATGATGTTCGGCCTGGCCAAACAGGGCAATGCGCCAAAAGCGATGCTCAAGGTCAATGCGCGCGGCGTACCGGTCAATGCTCTGGCGATCTCGGCGGCGTCTACCGGTACCTGCGTACTGATCAACTACCTGATGCCGGGCAAGGCCTTTGAATTGCTCATGGCGCTGGTAGTGGCGGCACTGGTACTCAACTGGGTCATCATTACCATTACCCATCTGAAATTCCGCAGCGCCAAACGCCAGGCCAACGAAACCACGCTCTTCAAGAGCTGGGGCTACCCGGCCACCAACTACATCTGTCTGGCGTTCCTGTCCGGTATCCTGGCAATCATGCTCTTCACACCGGGAATCAGTGTTTCGGTGTACATGATTCCGGTCTGGCTGATCGCGCTGGGAGTGGCTTACGCCATCAAGGTTCGTCGCATAGCGGCCAACCCTGTACAGACCGTATAGAACGAGTTGATTGGCGAAGGACACAGGTCCGATCCGCGACATACACGGCCATAAAAAAAGCGCTTGCACATCCCGTGCAAGCGCTTTCTTTTTACCCGACTGTTCTTAGTTGAACAGTACGGCCGTCTTTTGCAGGGTGACCCACACGCCCCACGCCAGAGGAATACCTACCGCCAGCCAGGCCATTACAACCAGTGGCTTGCTGCCTTCAGACGCTTTCCACTCCAGGGAAGTGGTTGCAGTAGCGCCCTTGTCATGGCCGATTGCTTGTTCAGCAGCCAGCTCGGCGTCAGTCATGAAGTATTTGTCGGCAACCGGACGAATCAGCAGGTTGCAGATGAAGCCCAGAACCAGCATGCCCGCCAGGATGTACAAGGTGATGTCATAGGCCGCAGCACGGGCAACGCCGTGGCTGAGCTGATATTCACGCAGGTAGTTGACCAGTACCGGACCCAGTACACCGGCAGCCGCCCATGCAGTCAGCAGGCGACCGTGGATCGCACCGACCATTTGCGTACCGAACAAGTCAGCCAGGTAAGCCGGAACGGTTGCGAAACCGCCGCCGTACATCGACAGCACGACGCAGAAGGCCGCCACGAACAGCGCAATGCTGCCGATATGGCTCAGGGTCGGAACCGACGCATACAGCAGGAAGCCCAGGGCAAAGAACACGAAATAGGTTGCTTTACGACCGATGTAGTCGGAGCACGAAGCCCAGAAGAAGCGACCACCGATGTTGAACAGGCTCAACAGACCGGTAAAGCCTGCCGCAATGGCAGCGATTGCTTTCAATTGGTCGGCATTGAGCTGGCTGAATGTCAGGTCGTTGCCCAGCAGTTTACCGGCGAACACTTCCTGCAGCAGTGGCGAAGCCATGCCCAGGATACCGATACCGGCCGAAACGTTCAGGCACAGCACCAGCCATACCAGACGGAATTGCGGTGTTTTCCAGGCCACGCTGACGTGTACGTGACGATTGGTGATCATCGCGTTGCTGGCTTTCTTGGCAGGAGCGGTCCAGCCTTCAGGTTTCCAGCCGGTCGGCGGAACGCGGTAGCCCAGAGCGCCACCGATCATGAAGATGAAGTAAATCACCGCCATCACCACGAAGCTCTGCCATACGCCAACGCCTTCAGCGGAAGCAAAGTAGCCCATCAGAGCCGTTGCCAGCGGAGCACCAACCATCGCGCCACCGCCGAAGCCCATGATCGCCATGCCGGTCGCCATGCCGCGCTTGTCCGGGAACCACTTGATCAGGGTCGAAACGGGCGAGATGTAACCCAGGCCCAGGCCGATACCACCGATCACACCGGAACCGAGCCACATCAGCCAGATCTGGTGTGTATAGATACCCAGTGCGGAAATCAGCAGACCGCCACACCAGCACAGAGCCGAAACCACACCGGCCTTGCGCGGACCAGCGTGTTCAAGCCAGCCACCCCAGATGGCAGCCGAGCAGCCCAGGAAGATGAAGAACAGTGTGTAGATCCAGCCCAGCATGGAGATCTGCCAGTCGCAAGTGGATGCGAAGATCTGTGCGAAGAAACCCATGTCAGGTGTACAGGCAACCGGCGTGGTGATGCCGATGGCTTTTGAAAGCGGCAACCAGAATACCGAGAAGCCGTAAGCCATACCGATACAAAGATGGATTGCCAGTGCAGCAGGCGGAACCAGCCAACGGTTGAAACCGGGCTTGGCGATGATGCGTTCCTTGGACAAGAACGCAGGTTGAGCGGTGGAGCCGCCCAAGACTGTACTTGTGCTCATTGTGATTACCCCCAGATGTGTAATGCTCGCAGGACTTTGGCGCTGGCACGCCCCACAGTCTCCATGCCGAACGGCCATGACTGTTTTATTGGCGGAAGTTCCAAGACGTGGCAAAAAGCCGCACCCAGCCAGCGATGGCGAGAGACTACCACTTACCAAGGGCCGTAAGTATCGTGTTACATCATTTAATTACTTAGCCAATCCATGCCATCTATGAAGTAATAGACACAATCAATTACGGTCAGAGGAAACAGAATGCCGGTCTTAGTTGGGATTATTAATTCACCCACTTATCAGGATCAGGAAGATCTTCAAAAGATATATCGCGACGCACCACAGTGGCTGTTTTCGCCCTTCATCGATGCGTCGCAATTGATCGACGCAACGCTGACTGACGAAACACTCCTGGCGGCGCGTTTCAATGACCGGCTCCTGGGTGCTGCGCGCCTGCAACGCAACGGCGAGATCTGGCAGTTGTCACATCTTTGCGTACGCGCACTTACCCGCCGACGCGGTGTTGCCGAGCGCCTGGTGGCGCATGCGCAGAAAACAGCCAGGGAGGCAGCTTGCCAACTACGCTTGCAGGCAACCGCAGAGCTTCCCGAAGTCCTGGCTCTGGCGGCCAAGCTCGACGTGCAGCTGGAAATCGCAAGCCTCTGACCCCGCGCAGCAGCCCCAAAGGCATCCAGGGCCCGTGACCCTCGTGAGAGCGGTATACTCGTGGGCTATTTTTTGAACGATCGATAACAAGGACTCGCCCATGAAAGCATTCGGCAAAATCCTGGGGCTCTTCATTCTGGGGTTGCTGCTGATCATCGTGGCTCTCGGCTTCGCCCTGACCCATCTGTTTGATCCCAACGACTACAAAGACGAGATCCGGCAATTGGCCCGCGACAAGGCTAACGTAGAGCTGACCCTGAACGGCGATATCGGCTGGAGCCTGTTCCCCTGGCTGGGTCTTGAATTGCATGACGCCAGCGTCGCAACCCTGAATGCTCCCACCGCACCCTTTGCCGACCTTCAGATGCTCGGCCTGTCGGTTCGCGTGCTGCCACTGCTGCGTCGCGAAGTACAGATGAGCGATGTGCGGGTGGAAGGCCTGAACCTGCGCCTCAACCGTGACGAAAACGGCCACGGCAACTGGGAAGACATCGGCAAGCCCGCCACCGCAGCCACCTCGACAACGGAGCCACCTGCAGCCACAACGCCTGCGCCGCAAGCCGACAAACCGGAAAAGTCATCCAGACCCATCAAGCTGGATATTGACAGCCTGACCGTCAACAACGCCCGCGTCGAATACAGCGACGCCCGCAAAGGCCAGACCTTTACCGCCGAAAGCATTCAGTTGAGCACCGGTGCAGTCCGGGAAGCTTCCGATATCCCGATCAAACTGACAGCGTTCCTGAGCACCAACCAGCCGGTTGTCCGGGTCAGGACCGAACTGGTCGGCGACCTGCGCCTGGATCGCGCACTCAAGCGCTATCAGTTTGAAGACATGCGCCTGTCAGGCGAAGCAGCCGGTCAACCCTTGCAAGGCAAGACCGTAACCTTCTCCGCCCAGGGCCAGTTGCTGGTCGACCTCGCCGCCAACATCGCGGAATGGAACAGCCTGAAGATTTCCGCCAACCAGTTGCGCGCCCTTGGCGAGCTGCGTGCCCGTGATCTGGACAAGACACCACAGATCAGCGGCGGCCTGTCCATCGCGCAGCTCGATGTGCGCAGCTTCTTCGACAACATCGGCCATCCGTTGCCGGCCATGGCTGAAGGCGCGCTGAGCAAGGTCGAAATGGTCTCGCGCATCAGCGGTACGCCAAACAGCGTGGCCTTCGACGAACTCACCCTCAAACTCGACGAAAGCACTTTCACCGGCCGTGTCGCCATCGAGGACTTCGCCAAACAGGCATTGCGCCTGCAACTCAAGGCCGACACCTTCAACGCCGATCGCTATCGCCCGGCAGAAAGCGAAGAAAGCAAAGGTGCCAAGGCCGCTCGCCAGTCAGAAGTGCAAAGCGGTGAAGCCGCCGCAGTGGCCGGTACCACACCGCTGCCGGACCAGCCCACCAAGGCCGCCTGGAGCACCGCCAAACTGTTGCCTCTGGAGCGCCTGCGCACTCTCGACGTCCAGGCCGACCTGAGCTTTGGCAAGCTGACTCTCGATAAGCTGCCGATCGACAATGCCGTCCTCACCACCCAGGCCCAGAACGGCGTCATCAGCGTCAGCAGCCTGCGTGGCGATCTGTACAACGGCAACTTTGAAATCAAGGGCAACCTCGACGCACGTCCGGAAATACCTCTGGCCAGCATCCAGACCAAAATCACCCGGGTGCCTATAGAACGTCTTCTGCAAAGCCAGGGGCAGAACCCGCCAGTCAAGGGCCTGATGACCCTCAACAGCGACCTGACCGGCAAGGGCAACAGCGAAAAAGCCCTGGTCGACAGTCTCAACGGTACGGCCAGCTTTGTGCTCAACAATGGCGTGCTGGTCAACGCCAACCTTGAACAGCAACTGTGCCAGGGCATCTCGACCCTCAACCGCAAGACGCTCAGCGGCGAACCGCGTGGCAAGGACACACCGTTCCAGCAACTCAATGGCAACCTGACCGTGCGCAATGGCGTAGCCAGCAACCCCGACCTCAAGGCGCGCATTCCCGGCCTGACGGTCAACGGCAATGGCGATATCGACCTGCGCGTGCTGGGCATGAACTATCGCCTGGGCATCGTCATCGAAGGCGACAAGAGCGACATGCCGGACCCGGCATGCGAGATCAACCCGCGTTATGTGGGCATCGAATGGCCGATCCAGTGCCGTGGCCCGCTGGAGCTGGGCGCCAAGGCCTGTCGTCTCGACAAGGAAGGTATCGGCCAGATCGCGGCCAAACTGGCCGGCGACCGGATCAGCGAGAAGCTCGACGAAAAGCTGGATGAAAAACTCGGCGACAAGGTCAGCCCGGAACTCAAGGACGCACTCAAGAACCTGTTCAAACGATGAGAACCGATCCTGCAATGCAACCCGAGCAATTTTCCCAGGCAGTACTGAACTGGTACGACCGCCATGGCAGACACGATCTGCCCTGGCAGCAAGGCATTACTCCGTACCGTGTCTGGGTATCGGAAATCATGCTGCAACAGACGCAGGTCAGCACCGTGCTGAACTACTTCGACCGTTTCATGGAGGCCCTGCCAAATGTGCAGGCCCTGGCCGAAGCACCGGAAGACGAAGTGCTGCACCTGTGGACCGGGCTGGGTTATTACACCCGCGCCCGCAACCTGCAAAAGACGGCCAGAATCGTGGTTGCCGACCACGGCGGCGAATTCCCCCGCGATGTGGAGCAATTGACTCTGCTGCCAGGCATTGGCCTGTCGACCGCAGGCGCGATTGCCAGCCTGAGCATGGGCATTCGTGCGCCGATTCTCGACGGCAACGTCAAGCGCGTCCTGGCCCGCTTCACCGCGCAGGAGGGCTACCCCGGCGAACCCAGAGTTGCCAAACAACTATGGGCCACAGCCGAGCGCTTCACACCGCAGACCCGCGTGAACAATTACACCCAGGCGATGATGGACCTGGGCGCCACGCTCTGCACACGCAGCAAGCCCAGTTGCCTGCTCTGCCCGCTGGAGCGTGGCTGTGAAGCGCACATGCTCGGCCTGGAAACCCGCTACCCGATTCCCAAGCCGCGCAAGACAGTCCCGCAGAAGCGCACCCTGATGCCGATGCTCGCCAACCGCGATGGCGCCATTCTGCTTTACCGCCGCCCGTCCACGGGCCTGTGGGGCGGCCTGTGGAGCCTGCCGGAACTGGATGACTTCAACGACCTGCAGGATCTGGCGCTGCAACACTCGCTGGAACTGGGCAAGCATCACGAACTGCCTGGCCTGGTCCACACCTTCAGCCATTTCCAGCTAACCATCGAGCCCTGGCTGGTGCAGGTCCAGGAGTCCGCACATCACGTGGCCGAAGCCGACTGGCTCTGGTATAACCTCGCCACCCCGCCGCGCCTGGGCCTCGCCGCCCCGGTGAAAAAGCTGCTCAAGCGCGCAGCCGACGTATTGAATGCAGGAGAGTCGTCATGACCCGCACCGTAATGTGCCGCAAGTACAAAGAAGAACTGCCAGGCCTGGAACGCGCACCCTATCCGGGCGCCAAAGGCGAAGACATCTTCAACCACGTCTCGCAGAAAGCCTGGGCCGACTGGCAGAAACACCAGACCCTGCTCATCAACGAACGCCGCCTGAACATGATGAACGCCGAAGACCGCAAATTCCTTCAGGCGGAGATGGACAAGTACCTTTCCGGCGAGGAATACGCCAAGGCCGAAGGCTACGTTCCCCCCGAAAAATAAAGCGTTTCCAGCAATGAAGGTCGTAAGCGTCGGTAATAATTCAATTTTTTCAACATGACGCTTGACGACCTCCTGAAAAACACGTTTAATGCGCCCCGTTGCCCAGATAGCTCAGTCGGTAGAGCAGGGGATTGAAAATCCCCGTGTCGGCGGTTCGATTCCGTCTCTGGGCACCACTAATTAGCTTCAGGTGGTGTCAAAGCCATCTGAAAATCAAGAAACCCGCCTGGTGCGGGTTTTTTGTTGTCTGTAGTTTTTGCCTTCTCTAAAACGTCACCTCCCCAGCGTGTAAAAAACCGTAAGCAACAATGCGGAAATACCACCTGCCCGAAAGGGATTGCCCCGACAGCAATGCACTCCCTCTCCTTACTATGCTCATGAGCACTGGCAGTGATAGCAAGCTCGTTCATTCCATCGTTGGAGTTCGGATATTTTTCCGTCCATTCATGTCTCCTGCTTGTAGTGGTCAACTGATCCCGGACACGACGTTAAGTTTTTTCTCGGCCTGAGCCGGAGCCAGCCCGTCATTGAACTGATGCGGTCGAATCCAGTTGTAGCGATGCATCAGATAATGACTGATGTCCCGCTGCGCTTCCTGGGCTGTCATATAGCCCACGGTCGGTATCCATTCAGTTTTCAAACTGCGGAACACACGCTCCATCGGCGCATTATCCCAGCAGTTTCCTCGACGACTCATGCTCTGGCGCATGCGATAACGCCAGAGCCGTTGGCGAAAGTCTCGGCTACCGTACAGGGCTCCCTGATCCGAGTGAAACAGCAGCCCTTGGGGCTTGCCACGCTGTTCATAGGCCATGTCCAGTGCCCTGATCACCAGGTCCGAGTCTGGTTTGCTCGACAACGCTCAGCCCACCACCCGGCGTGCAAAGAGATCCATAACCACAGCCAGGTAATGCCATTTCCCTTGTGCCCAGATGTAAGTGATGTCGCCGCACCACACCTGATTGGGCGCAGGAACATCAAACTCCCGGTTTAAAATGTCTGGAATATCTGGTAGCTCCACCGTCGCTTTTTTATAAGCATGCGATCCCGGTTGTTTGCTGATCAATCCCAGCTCCCGCATCAGGCCGCGTACCTTGAATCGGCCAATCTGCTCGCCATCTTTCTGCATCATCGACACGATGCTGCGGCTGCCGGCAGCGCTTCGACTTTGCGTGAGCAGCTCGTTGACTCGGCTGCGCAACCGAAGCCGCTCAACGTCTGGAGTTCGGCGCCTGAGACGGTGGGCGTAGTAACACGAACGAGTGACATCAAAGACTGCGCAAAGCCAATCAACCGGCTCTTGGGGGCTCAGTTGATCAATCAGCGCGTGCGCTCGTGCTCTTCCGACATCAAGAGCGCGGTAGCCTAATGAGATGGTCACCCCCACACCCTGCGAGGGCTACGCTCTAGCAGGGTGTTTTATTGTCGGAGGGCATCATCATGAGCGATTCAGCGCTGATAGGTATTGATCTCGGTAAACATACGTTCCATCTGCACGGCCAGGATAAGTCAGGCCGGGAGGTGTTTCGCAAAAAATGTTCACGGGAGCAAATGATGCAGTTTTTCGCCCGCTCGCCGAGCTGTGTCGTGGCCATGGAGGCCTGTGCGGGTTCGCACTATGTTGCTCGTCAGTTGGCGGCGATGGGGCACGCGGCCAAGCTGATTTCCCCTCAGTTCGTTAAGCCGTTCGTCAAGGGGAACAAAAACGACTTTGTCGACGCTGAGGCGATTTGCGAAGCCGCTTCTCGTCCTTCGATGCGTTTCGTTACACTCAAGACTGAATCCCAGCAAACCCTGTCTGTACTCCATCGGATACGTGAATCGCTGGTGCGTGATCGCACCAGAACCGCTAATCAAATGCACGGGTTCCTACTGTAGTTTGGCGTCAGCTTACCCAGAGGTTTGGCCATCATGAAGCGACTGGCGGTTGTTTTGGCTGAGCATGAACTCCCCGTTCGTCTGACAGTGCTACTGCAGCGGTTATACAATCACTTCGTCTATCTGGATGAGCAAATCAAGGCAATGGATAAAGAGTTGGCATGCCAACTGGCCGACGATGATCTGGGAAGTCGTTTACTGAGCATTCCATGTGTCGGCCCGATCACCGCCAGCCTGCTAGCTGTAGAGATGGGCGATGGCAAGCAGTACCGATGCAGCCGGGACTTTGCCGCCTCAGTGGGCTTAGTAGCCAAGCAATACAGCACCGGCGGCAAGGCCAACTTAATGGGGATCAGTAAACGCGGCGACAAGCACCTTCGACAGTTGTTAGTGCAATGTTCCAGGGTATACATGCAGAGACTCGATCACCAGAAAGGCGCCTTGGCCGACTGGGTGCGCTCATTGCTGAGTCGACGCCACTCCAATGTCGTGGCATGTGCCTTGGCTAACAAGCTGGCGCGAATCGCTTGGGCGATAGCCGCGCACCATACGAAGTACGAAACAGGGCCAGACACTTTGACCGCCTGATCCTGCAGTTGTGGCTGTACAACGATATATCTTTCAGGTTTTGCGATAGCTGAAAAATGGATGACGTAAACGGCCTACCGGCCTGACGAAGAACCTGTTCTAAAAATTGGCTCAGCAAGAAGCCGTTAGCCTTTTCAGGATCGTCAGGCGCGACTCTCATCATGGCGCGGGTGAATCACTCAATAGACGCCGGATAGATTTAAGCAAGCCAATTACTTTGCCCATGAATCAGCATTGCAAAAAAGAGGGTGACCATAGATTTTAATTTCTCCCGCTCAAGACGAGCGATCCGAGCTTCCAGCTCCTGGATTTTCTGCTGCTCGGGCGTCAGAGCCTTGCTTTGAGGCGTAACACCAGCGCGCTCTTGCTGAAGCTGGTTGATCCAGCGACGCAGCGCGGATTCGACAACCCCAAGTGAACGGCTGGCTTCGATATGGCTATAGCCTTGATCGAGCACGAGACCTGCGGCCTCGCGTTTGAATTCAGCGGAAAAAGAACGACGTTTTTTGGTCATCAGACACCTCTATCTGGCGATATTCTCGCCTAAATGGGTGTCCGGTTTCATTAGACCACTACAGTCCGCCGACTCATCGCCAATGGTCAAAGAAGTCCAGAAGAGGCAGAAATCTGCAGCAAGCAAGGACGGGCCCAGCGGTGTAGTCAATGGGGACTACTTAGTCCCGAAGCAATGCTGAAGCCAGCAATGTTACAGCCGGAGCTAAACTCAGTACGAGTAACTACTAAGCATCCGAGTGCCGCGCCATGGAGGCTTTATAACGCAATCAGATCACCCCTTGCTCAAGCAACACCATGCCGCAGTAAAGGAATCAACTGAAGGCGGCGTAGATAAAGCGAACCGCCTCCAGAAAACATTACTAATATAAATATTACCGCAAGGCTATTCATATTTCATCCGCTGAGCCTCAGCCGTTACCACCGGATCATTCAAAGAGTCTATTAGCTCGCCAAGAATAATCAGATCGCAGTACTTAGAGCCGGACTCCAAGTCTACTAAAACGTGAGTAACCCCATGATACTGACGCTGATCAGCATTCTCCGGCAAAAGCAAAGATACAATGCCGAATTTCTCCTTATACAATTCGCCAGTACTCCAAGCCACACACAAATCGATATCCTTGATATTTTTATCTTGGCTATCCAGATCTTCAACAAGACCATCTAATGAAAATTTATACTCTAATATCCGAGGAGAGGTTACCTTTCCACTAAGTGCATCAGCAGTGACTTTAGGCACGCCGAGGGGGTTAGCATCTTCATCATAAACGTAAAGCTCGGCCTGTAAATCGAACGCAATTTTAAACAGACCATCGTAAGTAAACCGCTCATTCGTAGACATCATATTTAGTCCACGAATGACACCTCCAGCGATTAACTGATGGAATAGCGCTATAACATCCTGCTCCCGCGTAGGAGTAGACGTTATAGATACACGTTCAATCGGGAGAAAGAAATGCTTGCTCTCCAGTTTCAACGGCTGTGAAACCTCATGGGCAAGCATCGCTGTTTTCCAGTCGTCAATCGCAAGTTCCCTAACCAAGTCCGGCGAGGTGCCAGTATTGGCTTTAAGCAAGTATCGGACCTTAGAGAGATGGGTATCAACAATAAGCCGCGCTATGCTTTTGGAGAAATCAGTGAGTTCCCGGTGGAATCCTTTTCGCCCAAGATCGGGCGTATAGTTGTCAAAATGAATAAGAAAATGAACTTGGTGCTGCCGACCAATATTACGTGAGAGAGGGACCAGAATCGTCTCCCCCTGAGGCATGTTGTTGGCAGCCAACTGAATGCCACTGGAAAGAACTCGTGAACGTAGCCCAAGAGAGTCGTTAAAAAGCGTCCATAACTTCGCCGTATACCCAAACTCCACGCTAACAGTAGGGCTATATTTTTCAAGAACCTCTAACTCCTCTGCATCAAGAGCACTGCCAAGCAACATTTTAAGCTGAGCAGTATCCCAATGCTCATATACAAAATCCAGGTTACTAAAACGATCAGGGAGTTTTCTTCCTGGGCCATATTTTTTATACAGCGCGTCTTGCGCTACTGAAATTTCTCGATATGAGGCTTTCTTTGACGAGGACACATGAAGCCATGGGTACTCTGTACCAACTCGCTCAAAGGTTGTGGTATTTCCTTTATTAACAACAGAAAATTTTACAACGACAGAGGAGTCCGCTTCTACCGAACCGAGGCCTGTCTTCACATAGAGGATTTTTTGCCAGGTGACAGCGTCAACCGCTTGGAGCCAACTTAACTGCTTGGGATGAGTTGTGCTGTCAAAACGAACTGTGATTGAAACCCCACGATCAAACTCGTTGTATGTTTCATCTGCCACCGGCGATGCGTCTGGCTCGACCTTAGGATTTGCACCAGCTACGTCACCCTTAAGCCAGTTCCTTGCATTGAGTATGCGTCCCGAAGTTTCAAATCCAGGGGCCTTAGTAGTAATTCGCATGTAGTTGAAGCCATATGCCACGTAGGTAGCACCTACCCCCTTGTGCCCCCGAGTTTTACCCGACTTAAAAGAAAAGTTTGGCGCAAGAAACTGCTCGAACTTTTCCTTATCTAACCCAATACCATTATCACTCACGGTTAATGAGTTTTCGTCAAGATCAATCTTAATATTAATACGAGGCGTGTAATCTTCACCAGTACCTGCAGCCATCTCGGCGTTTGCACGAGCCTCGACAGCGTCAAGTGCATTTTGAATTAACTCGCAGAACGGGTCATACCAGCCAACATAGGAGCTGAGAATATTACTAATTTCACGTCTTAACGCACCAAAAGCAGCATCACTAACTTTAGTGCTTTTGAACTCAAGCGGATCGAACGGTGAGAAGCTCATGATGGCCTGCTATCAGAGAGTTTTCAGCAGTATAGGCATGACCTCAAGACCGTGTGAAGGCACAGAAAAGAGACGACATACATACCATCCACCTTGCTTGCTTCAAGCATTCAATCAGATCTGTAATGCAGTGAAGGGAACGTTCCCAACGAACCCACCTTGCACCTCCTGTACCTGGCGAATCCATCCTCGATCAGCCGCTGGGCCCATAGGGGTCAATAACGCAGCACTGCTCAGCTTCTCCATAGGTCGCTTTTAGGATTTCATATCCGCCCTCCTGAATGGGGTCAGTCGGCCCGAAGAGGATTTCATGCAGTCCACGCAAAGGGGGGATTGATCAAAATGTCGGGAAGCTCAAGCTGCTGCTTGGGAGCACCGGGCAGCTCGGTAGATCCAAACTTCCCCTCGCGACAATAGGGGTAGACCAAAACGCCTCAATCCGGAACCGCGTTTGTACAGGAACTGAAGCAGAGCAAGACAGATCAACGGACCAGGTTAGCTACCGATTGCTCCACGTACACAGGATGAGTACACTTCGCATCGAGCAAGGGCTCTGAAATCCTTGATTTCACTGGGTTTACGGCACTGATGCCCGTGTCGGCGGTTCGATTCCGTCTCTGGGCACCACTAATTAGCTTCAGGTGGTGTCAAAGCCATCTGAAAATCAAGAAACCCGCCTGGTGCGGGTTTTTTGTTGCCTGTAGTTTTTGCCTTCTCTAAAACGTCACCTCCCCAGCGTGTAAAAAACCGTAAGCAACAATACGGAAATACCACCTGCCCGAAAGGGATTGCCCCGACAGCAATGCCCACTCCCTCTCCTTACTATGCTCATGAGCACTGGCAGTGATCGCAAGCTCGTTCATTCCATCGTTGGAGTTCGATTTGGTTACCCCTTTGAAAGGTACACACCTTGGCGTGGGACTCAGCCAGAGTGGTTTTCACCGATCACTGCCTGGCACGAGGCTCAATAGTCAAGGGCCCCACCTACAATCATGACCATAAGAACATTGAATTCAGGATGAGCGAACCCTATCCACGGGATGTCGTGTGCGTAGTGGTTGCCGTCAATCCTGTACCAGAGCCAAGCCAACTCTTCACTATCACTGTTTGGGAGATATGAAAATGTACGAATACACAGGTAGCGGCCTGAACGGCATCTTCCTGAAGAATGGATACAGGATCGTCGAGACAGCCTATGGCAAAGGCGTTGCGATAGAGAATATCGAAGGTCTGCACAGGGCAATCGCTGCCGACATCGTTCAGCAAGACTCGCCAATGACAGGTCACCAGTTTCGCTTCCTGCGTAAAGAACAGGATTTGGTGCAACTGGAGCTGGCAGAAGTCTTACGTGTAGATATCCAGACCGTTGCAAATTGGGAGAAACGTGGTACCGAAGGGGTTCCCGGACCAGCAGACATTGCAATGCGCGGACTTTATTCAGCTTATTGCCACATCCAGTACGGGCCTTATCAGGCCCTGCGCTCGACCATACCAACCGAAACAGCCACTTTCGCACTTGAGGGCGAAAACTGGGTAGAAGCAGTGGCCGCCTGACCAAGCGGCACCCCGAAATCTTTCCCCTTTCGCCCCAAATCCTTCCCCGATAATTTCCTGCACACCACGAATAAGCCTTTGCTATATTCGAGCAACATCAAAGAGCCGCCTGACTGGCTCAAGCAGATGCTTCGCTTGCCTGAGCGCCCTTGAGCCTCGGCGAGCTTCAGGGTTTATCAGCAGAAGGATCTGTCATGAAGTTCACCACCCTCCTCCTTGCGGCCTTTCTTGCCGTTACTTCTCTTTCTGCAATCGCACACGGCGGCCGGACCGACAAGCAAGGCTGTCACAACGACAAGAAGACCGGCACTCGACATTGTCATTGACTGCGGGCCTTGCGCCCTACCGGAGACAAGCATGCCCTTGAACAAACCCAACCAGGACTTGCGTCGTGATCTGCAAGGCGTGGCTGCCGATCTGAAATGGTCGGCGGTTGAGCTGATGCGTATTGCGGAGCGATTGAGCACCTCGGGGAACGAGGCGGATGCTCAGGCGGTGCTGCGGATATGTAGCGTGATGCAGGCGGGAGAAGAGAAATTGCAGGGCGTCACGAATGAAGTGTCGATGGGACAGCTTGTGCGGGCTCGTTCCTGAACCACCGCGCAGCAATCATGACGATTACTGCACGGTAGACGCATCAGGACTTACTGATTACGAGTCACCCTCCACACGGTATTGGCGAGGTCGTCCGCGATGATCAGTGCACCGCGTGGATCGACCGTTACACCAACCGGACGGCCGCGGGTCTTGCCGTCGGTACCACGGAAGCCTGTCGCGAAGTCCACCGGCTCACCAGCCGGACGACCGTTGCTGAACGGCACGAAGATAACCTTGTAGCCCACCGGATTGTCGCGGTTCCAGCTGCCGTGCTCACCAACGAACACACCATTGGCGAACTTGTCGCCCATGGCCGGGATGGAGAAGTCGACACCCAGCGCCGCGACGTGCGAACCGAGGCTGTAATCCGGCTTGATCGCCGAGGCGACTTTTTCCGGATTCTGCGGCTGCGCACGCGAGTCGACGTTCTGGCCCCAGTAGCTGTAAGGCCAGCCATAGAACCCGCCTTCGCGTACCGAAGTCAGGTAATCCGGAACCAGATCGGGACCCAGTTCGTCACGCTCGTTGACCACCGTCCACAGTTGCCCGGTTTCAGGTTGAATCGTCAGTGCCGTCGGGTTACGCAAGCCCGTCGCATAAGGCTTGTGGGCTCCTGTCTCGGCATCGACCTGCCAGACCATGGCCCGGTCGACTTCCGCCTCCATGCCACGCTCGGTGACGTTGCTGTTGGAGCCGATTCCGACATACAGGTATCGACCATCAGGGCTGATGGTCAGCGCCTTGGTCCAGTGGTGATTGATCTCGGAAGGCAGGTCGGTAACCTTGGTCGGCTGACCGCTGGCCTTGGTCTGGCCTTCGGCATAATCGAAGCGGACCAGCGCATCCTGGTTGGCCACATACAACTTGCCATCGGCAAAGGCCAGGCCATAAGGCGCGTTGAGGTTTTCGGCAAACACCGTCTTCAGTTCGTAGGTGCCGTCACCGTCAGCGTCGCGCAGCAACGTCAGGCGGTTGCCGCCTTTGACCTTGGTGTTGCCTTCGGCCTTGATAACGCTGGCGATCACGTCCTTGGGCTTGAGCTTCGCAGCACCGCCTCCACGACCTTCCGCAACGAGAATATCGCCATTGGGCAGGACCAAGCTCTGGCGCGGGATTCGCAGATCGGTCGCAATCGCGGTGATGCTGAAACCTTCAGGCACCGCAGGCTTCTGCTCGCCCCACGCCACCGGTTCGGCAATCTTCATGCTCGGCAGCAGGCCACGTTGAGGCTCCGGCAACTTGGGGTCAGGACCGCGTGACTGGATACTGTCCGCCTCACCGCCACAAGCACTCAGCAGCAGCGCCATACTTAAAACACTCAATGCGCTCACATGTTTCATTGCGCACCTCCCGACCGCAGGTTGGTCAGTCCGATCCAGCTTGCCACCAGTGCCAGCAAGGTGACGATGGCGGAAAGGACCAGGCCCGAAGGCATCACGGCCCAGGCGTCTTTCGCATGCTCGAAGGCGTTGACGAGTCCCAGCACCCAAGTGACCAGCAGGAGCAGGAAATACATGACGGGTCGCCCTGCCTTGTGGTCAGCCCGGATCAGATTGACCAGCGCGAACAGCAGCGCCAGCCCGCAGAACACCAGTCCCCCGGCAATAAGCCAGGAGGCGAAGTTACTCCACTGAATCTGGAAGGTCTTGAAATAGGCAATATCACTCAGCAAAGCGCCGAGAAACAGGGGAACGGTTCCGGCCAGCAAGATCGCGTGAAGCGGTCCTGGCGTGCTTCGGTAGGAGGGGTGGGTAGTAGCGGTCACGACGGCTCCTTATCGTTGGACAACCCTGGACTGATGCTCAGCGCACATGCACTGACGCATCAGGGGCGCACTGACTGCGCAAAGGGAAGGAGCGTGCCGCAAGAGAATTAGTTCAGCGGGTTTTGTGTCGAAATATTTTGCAGACGTGATTCGTCGGCGCCGTTCACTGTCCTCCTTGCGGATTTCACACATGAGCTTGCCGGGCATAAACACAGCAACCGCAAATAATTTTCAAAATGGATGGAACCGGATACGACCGTTTTCCACTCACCTGTACACCCCATGATTTACCGCTTCGGCCAACACTGGCTCCTGTCCGGAATGCTGCGCACTGTCCGTGCGAAATCGGCCCATCAAACCTCGCCACACCCGCAGAAAAAACCAATCAGGCATTCAAAAGCAGGCCTGCCATTTGACGTCAGAAAACCAGCGCGCCCACTGATCGGAATCCCGTTGTGGCGGATTAATGCCGTTCGTCTGCAGGTCGATATCGTCGTGAGAGTCAGTTCGTGAAACAGCATTGGGGCAGGTTATGTTCGGGACGAAAATCAAAGCTGAACTGACAGCCATGAAGGCCGAGGTTGATGGACTCAAGGGATTGATGGGGGCACTGGAACGTTCGATGGCTGTAGCGGAGTTCGATCTGGATGGAAAACTCATCCGGGCCAACGATAACTTCCTGACCGCCATGGGTTACCGGGCCGAAGAGGTAGCTGGCAAGAATCACCGTGAGTTCTGCTCACCGGCATTGACGCGCAGCAGCCAGTACAACGAGCTCTGGGCTTCGCTACGCGCCGGGCGTTTCGTTTCGGGCACATTCCAGCGCGTGGACAGAAACGGCCATAGCGTCTGGCTCGAAGCCAGCTACAACCCGGTGCTCGATGCCCAGGGCAAGCCCTTCAAGGTGGTGAAGTACGCCCTGGATGTCACTCGCAAGGTCATGCAGGAAAGCGAGTCGCGCGGCAAGCTGGCCGCTGTCGACCGGGCCATGGCCGTCTGCGAGTTCGATATTGGCGGTAACGTGCTGGCGGCCAACGATAACTTCCTGCATGTCATGGGCTATGCCTTGAATGAAATCAAAGGCAAGCATCACCGCGGCTTTTGCGAGCCTACCCTGGTCAACAGCACAGAGTATGGCGATTTCTGGCGCAGGCTGAATCAGGGCGAATTTTTCAGCGGGCAATTCAAGCGCATCGGCAAACACGGCAAGGTGGTCTGGCTGGAAGCGACCTACAACCCGGTCTACGACGCTGAAGGCAAGCTTTGCAAGATCGTGAAGTTCGCCAGCGACATCACCGAGCATGTGGAAAAACAGCAAGCCGACTCACTGGGCGCTTCGCGGGCCTATCACATCTCGACTGAAACCGAAAAAGTGGCCGAACAGGGAACCCTGGTCATCCAGGAAACCGCCAGAGAGATGCGCCAGATCGCTGACAGCATCGGCGCTTCGGCAAAACTGGTAGGGCAACTGGGGTCTCGTTCCGAGCAGATCACGGCCATCGTCAATACCATTCGCGGCATCGCCGACCAGACCAACCTGCTGGCGCTCAACGCAGCAATCGAAGCTGCTCGTGCCGGCGACCAGGGGCGCGGGTTTGCGGTGGTAGCGGATGAAGTCCGCCAACTGGCAGGCCGCACCAGCGGCTCGACGACGGAAATTGCCGACATGATCGGCAAGATCCTCAACGAAACCCGCGAAGCCGTTGCCAGCATGAGCAGCACTCAGGAAGGCGCGATTCGCGGCGTGACCCTGGCCGATCAGGCGGGCCAGGTCATCGTGCAGATTCGTGATGGCGCCAGCGAAGCCGTAGAAGCCGTCAGCATGTTTGCCAACCGGTTCGACGGCTGATTCGTGATCAGCCCCTGAAACCCGCCTTGTGCGGGTTTGCAGGGGCTGCAAGTCTCGTCAGCCAGGCCCGCTCCCCTTGGTTATTCAGGCCGTCTGGGTTTCAATGATCGCCATTGCCCTTATCGCCTGCCAAAGGACCCGTTCATGGCTTCGCCAGACAAACAGCAAAAACGTGCCAAGCGCGCGAAGATCAAAGCCAAGCAGAACCGCTCGGGCAAGCCGGCGCAGAATGTCGTTCATCCGGTCTTCGCTCCCGCTCTTGTGAACCAGCCTTTCGATGATGTGCAAATCGACCTGAGCACCTTCGATTTCCAGGACATCGTCGAAAACGGCTTCGACCCGGCCGACTACGAAGACCTGTTCGCCGCCATGAAAGCCGCCGAGGCCATCAGCCAGTTGGCGCTGTGCGTCGTTTTCCTGCAATACCCGGTGCTGGCACTGGTCATCAGCGAAGAAGACGAAGAACAGGCCACCGACTTCATGATGGGCCTGCTCATCACCTACCGCGCCCTGTCCCACGAAGAAGACGAAGACACCGCCGTCGAGTGGATCGGCAGCCCGACATTCCAGGCCGATTACAACAAGGCCTCCGAACTGTTGATCAAACGGGATTCAAAAGAGCAGCGTTGAATACAGGCACTGGATGAGCCTCTATGGGAAGGGGCTTGCCCGCGACGAAGCGCGCTGCATGGCGGCCTGCTTGTGAATGGGCGACAGGCCGCGCATGCATGGCGTCAATTGATTCTTTTACGGGCCGCGTGATAAACGACTTCATTATCCCGTCTGCCAATCGCAATCACGACGACAACAAGTCGGTCATCTATGACTTCATAGACCAATCTGATGCCACAAGCTCGCAGCTTGATCTTGTAACAACCAGGCATATCTCGCAGTTTGTCAGCTTGAACTCTGGGTTCCGACAGTCGTGAACGGAGCTTTTTCAAGAGTTGGAGTTGAACGGCCTTGTCCAGATCGTCGTACTCTCTTTTTGCCTCAAGCAAAAACTCGAGCGCATATGTTTTTGTAGCATGAGAGTCCGACCTATCGCTTCTCGGCCTCGGCGATGAGCTCATTTATATCTACCTTCACAGTGCGGCCGCCTCGGCGCTCTTTGATGTTGCGAGCAAGCGCAGCGTCATCGAGCAGATCAAGAAGCTCTTCATATCGTTCTGGCGAAAGGATGTAGAAAGCAGGCTCGTTACGGTTGAGGATCACCATCGGGTCGCCATTGCTTTCACGATAAGTCCCCATGGGATCTTTCTTGAGGTCAGTCACAGACGCTGCGACTTCCGCCAGCAGTGCGTATGCCATTGTTTTTCTCCTGTCGACCCAAGGCCGAGTCACTTTATGATGCCAAAAATAGCACTCTTAAAAGCATATTTAAATATACACAAAACAGTTTGATTTTCTCTTGGCACCCCATTCTCACCCTTGCATTCGCGAATGAATTCGCTCCGCTGTGTATTTGTTGCCTGTAATGAAGCTGTCGCCAGCAAGCTGCCTCCCACAGGTTGAGCATCTGCGTGGCGCATAAAAAATGGCTGTTCTCATTATCGAGAGCAGCCATTTTTGTATTCCCGAAGGGCCATCAACTCAACGCGGCAGCCCCCAGCCGGGATGCCTTGCGGCGGCGGGAAACCAGCAGGCCGGCAGCGATCACCAGCAGGCTGAGCACGCCGGTGGCGATGATTTCGGCGCGGTGGTCTTCCTGGATCAGCATCACTGTCAGTACTGCAACGATAAAGACGATCGCAGCCCAGGTCAGCCAGGGGAACAGCCACATCTTGAAGTCGATGGTTTCGCCTTTGGCGATACGCTTCTGACGCATGCGCAGCTGGGAAACGGCGATCACCAGATACACCAGCAAAGCGATTGCGCCCGAACTGGCGAGCAGGAATTCAAACACGGCAGCCGGAGCGACATAGTTGGCGAATACGGTCAGAAAGGCTGCGCCGGTCGAAAGTATCACCGCCCAATGTGGCGTACCGCTCTTGCTGGTGCGGGTGGAAACGGCCGGTGCATCGCCACGCTTGCCCAGGGAGAAGAGCATGCGCGAAGCGGTGTAGAGCGCAGAGTTCAGGCAACTGGTCACGGCGACCAGCACCACCAGGTCGACGATCAGTTTGGCGTTGGGAATACCCATGACATCCAGCACCGTCTGGTACGAACCGACTTCAGTCAGGCGGCTGTCGTTCCATGGCACCAGCGACACGACGATAAAGATCGAAACCAGATAGAACAGGAAGATCCGCCAGATCACCGAGTTGGTGGCCTTGGTGATCTGCTTGCCCGGATTCTTGGACTCGGCCGCCGCGATGGTCACGATCTCGGTGCCCATGAAGGAGAACATGGTGGTCAGCATCGCCGCCAATACTGCGCCCAGGCCGTTAGGCATGAAGCCCTGGGTATCGAACAGATGGCTGACGCCGCTGACATCAGTGGTCGGCAGCAGACCGAAAATCGCCGCAACCCCCAGCACCACGAACGCAATGATCGCCACGACCTTGATCAGTGCGAACCAGAACTCGAACTCGCCGTAGTTCTTGACGCTGAACAGATTGGTGGCCGTCAACAGCAGGGTAATCACCAGCGTGAACACCCAGATCGCTACATCGGGAAACCAGGCATGCAGGATGGTCGCAGCGGCGTTGGCCTCCAGCGGAATCACCAGAACCCAGAACCACCAGTACAGCCAGCCGATAGTGAAGCCGGCCCAGTGACCGATGGCACGGTCGGCATAGGTGGAAAACGAACCGGTGTCAGGCGAGGCAACGGCCATTTCAGCCAGCATGCGCATCACCAGTACAACCAGGGTACCGGCTGCCGCATAGGCGAGCAGCACGGCGGGACCTGCTTCGGCAATCGCGTGGCCTGAACCTACGAACAGGCCTGCGCCGATCACACCGGCAATCGACAGCATCGTGATGTGCCGAGGTTTCAGCCCCTGTTCGAGCTCGGAAGAATTAGCGGTACTGCTCATAAAACCACCTTTTGCAAGACGAACGATGCACACCGCAGCTCTCGTAAAAAGAAAGCAACGGTGCCGTTCTTTATTCTTTACGCAAAAACTGCGCCAAAATATTTCAAAAGCGACGTCGCACAGAGAACAGAGGGCTTGCAGGCCTGAAAGTGCGGAGATGGCAGAAAGAAAATTTCTCAGCGATTGTGGGTTTTGTTACCGAACACCTCACCACCCACCCATTTTCATGCACCGAAAAAACCCATTCCAAAATGGATTAGCCCATATATGGTGCACAACACCGCAAAAGCTGCTTCCAACACCCGGCCAAAGCTGGCAACATCGCGCCTTTTTTGCGCATTCAGGCTGAAAAACGGGCATCAAACAGACGCACCACTTGCCTGCCGGCGACAGTCTGCTGTGATGATGCGACACCCATCGCATAACGCAGCCCGCCGGGCCTGACGCTGTTGGTTGTCCTTCAAGGCCTGTGCTAGCTTGGCGCTCGCCCCGCACCGAAGGGCGTACAAAAATTTATGAGGTCCCCACACATGGCCGAGGCCACGCCCGCCCTGGAAATCCGCAACCTGCACAAGCGCTACGGCAAGCTGGATGTGCTCAAAGGCATTTCGCTGACCGCGCGTGACGGTGATGTGATCTCGATCCTGGGCTCATCCGGTTCCGGCAAGTCCACCCTGCTGCGTTGCATCAACCTGCTGGAAAACCCTCATCAGGGTCAGATCCTGGTAGCGGGTGAAGAGCTGAAACTCAAGGCTGCCAAGAATGGCGAACTGATTGCTGCGGATAACAAACAGATCAATCGCATGCGCAGCGAGATCGGTTTTGTCTTTCAGAACTTCAATCTGTGGCCGCACATGAGCGTGCTCGACAACATCATCGAAGCCCCGCGTCGCGTGCTCGGCCAGAGCAAGGCCGAAGCCATCGAAACCGCCGAAGCCTTGCTGGCCAAGGTTGGCATCGCCGACAAGCGCCACGTTTATCCTGCGCAGCTTTCCGGCGGGCAGCAGCAACGCGCCGCCATCGCGCGAACTCTGGCAATGCAGCCTAAAGTGATTCTGTTCGACGAGCCTACTTCAGCACTGGACCCGGAAATGGTTCAGGAAGTGCTCAATGTCATTCGCGCTCTGGCCGAAGAAGGCCGTACGATGCTGCTGGTGACCCACGAAATGAGTTTTGCCCGGCAAGTTTCCAGCGAAGTGGTCTTTTTGCATCAGGGACAGGTCGAAGAACAAGGCACACCACAGCAAGTATTCGAGAACCCGCTGTCGGTAAGGTGTAAACAATTCATGTCGAGCAACCGCTAACGGAGCAACCCCCATGCAGATGTACAAGAAGTTCCTGCTGGCCGCCGCTGTCACTGTGGCATTCACCGGCAGCGCTTTTGCCGAGACCCTGAAAATGGGCATCGAGGCCGCTTATCCACCGTTCAACAACAAGGACGCCAGCGGGCAAGTCGTCGGTTTCGACTACGAAATCGGTCAGGCACTGTGCGCCAAGATGAAAACCACGTGTGAAGCCGTCACGTCCGACTGGGATGGCATCATTCCGGCGCTGAACTCCAGAAAGTTCGACTTCCTGATCTCGTCGCTGTCGATCACCGAAGAGCGCAAGCAGGCCGTGGATTTCACCGATCCGTACTACTCCAACAAGCTGCAGTTCATCGCGCCGAAAGATTCCGAGATCAACACCCAGAGCGTCGAAGCCGCCAAGGAATCGCTCAAGGGCAAGATCATCGGTGCCCAGCGCGCCACTCTGTCCGGCACCTGGCTTGAAGACAAGCTGGGCGACAGCGTGACCGTCAAGCTCTATGACACCCAGGAAAACGCTTACCTGGATCTGGCATCCGGTCGTGTCGACGCCATGCTGGCCGACAAGTACGTGAGCTACGAATGGCTGAAAAGCGAAGCTGGCCAAGGTTTCGAGTTCAAGGGTGACCCGGTCGAGCAGAACGACAAGATCGGTATCGCCGTGCGCAAGGGCGACCCGCTGCGCGAAAGGCTGAATGAGGCCCTGAAAGAAATCATCGCTGACGGCACCTACAAGAAAATCAACGACAAGTACTTCCCGTTCAGCATTCTCTGATCTGCCTGACGTGGCCGTCGCATCCTTTACCCAAGGCGTGACGGCCCGTCCTTAGCAAAGCCTGCCCATGAATATTGACCTTCAAGGATTCGGCCCGGCCCTTGCGGCTGGCGCGCTGATGACTGTTCAGCTTGCCCTTACGGCCCTGTGCCTGGGGCTGGTACTGGGGCTGCTCGGCGCCCTGGCAAAAACCTCGCCTTACAAACCGTTGCAGTGGCTGGGTGGTACTTATTCCACGCTGGTGCGCGGTATTCCCGAATTGCTCTGGGTGTTGCTGATCTATTTCGGCACCGTCAACGGCATGCGCGCTCTGGGCGAAATGCTCGGCATTCCCGGTCTGGAACTCAACGCCTTTGCCGCCGGCGTCATCGCTCTGGGCCTGTGCTTCGGCGCCTATGCGACCGAGGTCTTTCGCGGTGCCATTCTGGCCATTCCCAAAGGCCACCGGGAAGCCGGGTTGGCGCTGGGCATGTCGCGCTCGCGCATTCTGGTCAGGCTGATCCTGCCGCAGATGTGGCGCATCGCGCTGCCGGGCCTGGGTAACCTGTTCATGATCCTGATGAAAGACACCGCGCTGGTTTCGGTCATCGGGCTGGAAGAAATCATGCGCCATTCGCAGATTGCCGTCAGTGTCACCAAGGAAGCCTTCGTGTTCTATCTGGTCGCCGCCTTCATGTATCTGGGCCTGACCATTCTGGCCATGATCGGCATGCACTTCCTGGAAAAACGTGCCGCTCGCGGTTTCGTGAGGAGCGCGTCATGAACTGGGAAGTCATCATCAAATGGCTGCCGAAACTGGCCCAGGGCGCAACCCTGACCCTTGAGCTGGTCGCGATTGCCGTGATTGCCGGCCTGATCATCGCCATCCCGCTGGGCATCGCCCGCTCGTCAAAGCATCTGCACGTGCGCGCCCTGCCCTACGCCTACATCTTTTTCTTTCGTGGCACGCCGCTGCTGGTGCAATTGTTCCTGGTCTATTACGGGCTGGCGCAATTCGAGTCCGTGCGCAAAGGGCCGCTGTGGCCGTATCTGCGCGACCCGTTCTGGTGTGCCGTGATCACCATGACCCTGCACACCGCCGCCTATATCGCCGAAATTCTGCGCGGCGCAATCCAGGCCGTGCCGGTGGGTGAGGTCGAGGCTGCACGGGCGCTGGGCATGTCCAAATGGAAGGCGTTGTTCTATATCGTCCTGCCCCGCGCCGCACGCATCGGCCTGCCGGCCTACAGCAACGAAGTGATCCTGATGCTCAAGGCCAGCGCCCTGGCCAGTACCGTCACCCTGCTGGAACTGACCGGCATGGCGCGCACCATCATTGCCCGCACTTACCTGCCGGTGGAGATATTTTTTGCGGCGGGCATGTTCTATCTGCTCATGGCCTATATGCTGGTCCAGGGATTCCGCTTACTGGAACGGATATTGCGCGTAGACGCCAGCCAAGGGCGCTGATATGAAGGGGGCTGGCTTTGATTCGCCAGCCCCTCCTACCCGGTCACCATCATGTCTTCTGACACTTGCTTGCAGGATGAACACATTCGCGGCCGCTTTCGGGCGCTGGACAGCTTTCTGTTCGCGCATCAGGCGCTGTGGCGACCCAAGCCTTTCACGCAATTACACATGCCGTGGGAAGAGAAGTATGCGCCGCTGGCCAACTGGTTGCGCCAGCGCACGCTGGATCAGGCCGAAGCTGCGCACAATCATCCCGAGCAACTGGACGCGCCCTACCCGTTTACCCAACTGGCCGACGAAGCCTTTGAACTGGCACGGCTCGGCGAGTTGCCAGCCTACCCGCTTGAACCGGTAGCGCCACGCCAGAGCGTCGATGTACCGGGGCGCAAATGGCAGCAGATCGAAGCCTTCGCCAGCCACCTGCAATTGCGCGATAGCGCCAGCCACTGGCTCGACTGGTGCGCGGGCAAAGGCCATCTGGGCCGGCGGCTGACACAGACGGGTCAAAAGTTGACCTGCCTGGAGCGCGACCCGAGCCTGATCGAAGCCGGACGCAAGCTCAGCGCCCGACAACACATCGAGGCTGAGCACATTGAGCAGGATGTCATGACCGATGGCACCTGGCGCTACCTCAAGCCCGAGCACACGCCTGTCGCCCTGCACGCCTGCGGAGACCTGCATGTACAGTTGATACAACTCGCCAGCCAGACAGGCTGCGCGCAAATGGCGATTGCTCCCTGCTGTTACAACCGCACGCGGTTCGACGAGTATCAGGCACTCTCCAGCGAAGGCCGCGGCTCGGCCTTGACACTGTCGCGGGACGAACTGGGCCTGCCGCTGAGCGAAACCGTCACTGCGGGTGCCCGGGTACGTCGCCAGCGCGACACTTCAATGGCCCGGCGCCTTGGGTTCGACCTGCTGCAACGCCAATTGCGCGGCGCCGACGAATACTTGCCCACCCCTTCGCTGCCCGTCAGCTGGCTGGATAAACCTTACAGCGACTACTGCTGCGAGCTGGCGGAGCTGAAGAACCTGCCTGCACCGGGCCAACAGAACTGGACCGAACTGGAAGCCGCCGGCTGGCAGCGACTGGCCCAGGTGCGCAATCTGGAACTGGTGCGCAATCTGTTTCGTCGGCCTCTGGAATTATGGCTGGTGCTCGACCGGGCCATGTACGTGCAGGAGCATGGTTACAGTGTAAGCGTCGGCACCTTCTGCGACAGTCAACTGACACCGCGCAACCTGCTGGTTCTGGCGCAAAGGCAGTGATGTAAAGCAACAGGACATCCTGTGGATAACTCTGTTGATGAAAATTCAAACGAGTGATTAAAAACCTTAGTGCGCCAGTAACTGAAGCGCCTTGGTTTTTCCTGACACCCAGGTCAGAAGCCCCGAAAAATGGCACTTTCAGGCTGAATGTGAATGACAGCGCCTGTATGTGCCAAAAACGTTTTTTTCCTGAAGTGATTGTGCATAAAAGCTCTGGGACTCAGGTTTTCGCGAATGAATTCGCTCCTGCGGGGTGGGTGCGAACTCATTCGCGAACCCCATCATTCTGCCACTGAGGACAGGATTCAAAACCTATCTACGCGCCAGCTCATGTTTGACGCACTGCTCGTAGTAGGTTTGCTTGATGGCGGCGGGTTTGAGGCGGGAAGAGCTTCTATAGGTCTGTTCGGTGATCCCCATGGCCGTCATGCGCATCCAGGGCTGGGGAAACTTGCGGGCCTGCAGTTTCTTGCGAGCGCCATAAAGTGACATGCCGGACAGCTTCGACTCCTGAGCCCCCGCCGCGATACCTGAACCCCATGTGCATATCGAACGATTGCTCTTGCTCAACTCCTTGGCCTGAACCCCAACCGAGACGCCAGCCAAGACAAACACCGCAACGGTCAATGCAAAACTCCGCATAGCGCCAGCACCCAAGCTTCTGAAAGGAACGCGAGTTTGCCAACGAAACAGAAATCAAAGGGCCAGCTATGTGCTTCTTTTCAGTGATGTTTTTGGGAGTGAAGGTTGTTCGCGAATGAGTCGGCTCCTACTTTTGGGGGCAGTTCACTGTGTGGGAGCGGACTCATCCGCGAAGGCGATAAATCAAAACCTCGGTTTGACGGTTTTCCACTCCGGTTTGTAGCGCTGCATCTGTTTCACATCGTCGCGCTGGCGGATGCCGCAGCTCAGGTATTGGTCGTGCAGCTTGCCCAACTGGTCATGATCCAGTTCCAGCCCGAGGCCAGGGGCGCGGGTGATTTTTACGCAGCCGTCGACGATGGGCAGTTTGCCGCCCTTGATCACTTCTTCGTCCGGCTCCTGCCACGGGTAATGGGTGTCGCAGGCGTAATCCAGATTGGGCACTGAAGCCGCGACGTGGGTCATGGCCATCAGGCTGATGCCCAGGTGCGAGTTGGAATGCATGGACACGCCAAGGCCAAAGGTCTGGCACATTTTCGACAACGCCTGAGTGTCACGCAGGCCGCCCCAATAGTGGTGGTCAGCGAGAACGATCTGGACACTGTTCAGCGCCACGCTACGGCGAAACTCATCGAAATCGGTCACCACCATGTTGGTGGCCAGCGGCAAGCCGGTGCGTTTGTGCAGCTCGGACATGCCTTCCAGCGTCGGCGTCGGGTCTTCGTAATATTGCAGATCATCGCCCAGCAACTCAGCCATGCGGATGGAGGTTTCCAGTGACCAGTTGGCATTCGGGTCGATGCGCAACGGATAGCCCGGAAAAGCCTTTTTCAGCGCCTTGATGCAGGCAACTTCATGTTCAGGCTGCAGCGCACCGGCCTTGAGCTTGATGCTCTTGAAGCCATAAGCCTCGATCATGCGCCGGGCCTGGGCGACGATCTGCTCTTCGCTCAGCGCTTCGCCCCAGTTATCCGGCTTGTACGGCGAATCGATGTGCTGGGCGTACTTGAAGAACAGATAGGCACTGAACGGCACTTCGTCACGAATCGCACCGCCCAGCAGGTCCACCAGCGGCACATTCAGGTAGTGAGCCTGCAGGTCCAGAAACGCTACTTCAAAGGCCGAGTAGGCGTTGCTGACCGCCTTGCTGGCGTGCGAACCGGGAGCCAGTTCCGCGCCAGCCAGGCTGTCGGTCTTGTTCGCGGCCACGGTGGCCTGCACGATGGCTCGCAACTGGTTGAGGTTGAACGGGTCGAGGCCGATCAACTGGTCCTTCACACGTTCCTGAATCGCCAGCGCCGGAGCGTCGCCGTAGCTCTCGCCCAGACCGATATAGCCATTGTCGCTTTCGATCTCGATGATCGAGCGCAGCGCAAAGGGTTCGTGAATGCCACTGGCATTGAGCAGCGGCGGATCGCGAAAGGCGATAGGGGTCACGGTCACTCGTTTGATTTTCAAGGTAATGCTCCCGATCCAGATATCAGTGTGTGGTCGCACGACCCGGCACCGCTGCTTCGGCAGGTTTGCCGGGGCGACTGGCAGGCGTTGTGCGGGCAAAGAAGATCACCACGGCGGCCAGCAGCGAGGTCGCCGCCAATCCATACAGGCCGCCTTCGATCGAACCGGTGGTCTGCTCCAGAATCCCGAAGGTCGTAGGCGCGACAAAGCCGCCCAGGTTGCCGATGGAGTTGATCAGCGCAATCACCGCCGCAGCGATGCGGGCATCCAGATAGCTTTGCGGAATCGGCCAGAACAGCGCGGATGCAGCCTTGAAGCCGATGGCAGCAAAACAGATCGCGACAAAGGCGAAGACCGGGCCGCCGGTGGTGGACATGAACATGCCGAACGAAGCAATCACCAGGGTCAGCGCGACCCAGGCCTGCTGGAATTTCCATTTGCTGGCCATTGCGGCAAAGCCGTACATCGCCACGATGGAAATGATCCACGGCACCGAGTTGAACAGACCGACCTGGAAATCACCCAGGTTGCCCATTTTCTTGATCATGCTCGGCAACCAGAAGGTCGCGCCGTAGATGGTCAGGGCGATGGAAAAGTAGATGAAGCAGAACAGCGCAATCTGCCGATCCGCCAACAGTTTGAACATCGACGGCCTGGCGACCTGATTGGCTTCCCGCTCGCGCTGCTCATTGGCAATCGCTGCAATCAGCACGTTTTTCTCTTCCTCGCTCAGCCATTTCGCCTCACGTGGATGGGATTGCAGCCAGAACCAGACAAAGCCGCAGAGCAGCACCGAGGCGAAGCCTTCGATGAGAAACATCCACTGCCAGCCATGAAAACCCAGGCCGTTGATGTGCAGCAGAGCACCGGAAACCGGCCCGGAAATCACCGAAGCGATGGCAGAACCGCTGAGGAAAACCGCCATGGTCTTGCCGCGCTCGGACGATGGCAGCCATTGGGTGAAGTAATAAATGATGCCGGGGAAAAACCCTGCCTCGGCCGCACCCAGAATGAAACGCAGCACATAGAAACTGGTTTCGCCCTGGACGAAAGCCATGGCCATGGCCGCTGCGCCCCAGGTGAACATGATGCGCGTCAGCCAGGCGCGGGCGCCGTAGCGTTGCAGCAACATGTTGGACGGCACCTCGAACAGCGCGTAACCGACGAAAAACAACCCGGCTCCCAACCCATAGGCTGCGGCGCCAATGCCCAGGTCGGTTTCCAGATGGCTGCGCACAAAGCCGATGTTCACGCGGTCGATGTAGTTGACGATGAACATCACCACGAACAGCGGCAGCACATGGCGCTTCACTTTGGCGGCTGCCCGGGCAAGCACGGCAAGATCCGCGGGATTCTGGGGGTTGGTCACGATGCGACTCCCGTTGATTATTTTTTTAGGGACGAATCGATCATGGACGTGCTGATTGTTGCTCGTCTAATCTAACTTGGCATTCCATTGATACCCGGATTAGATCAATGTTCGAGCTGACCCAACTGCGCTGTTTCACCACCGTCGCAACAGAACTCAACTTCCGTCGGGCCGCCGAACGGCTGAACATGACCCAACCACCGCTCAGTCGGCAGATCCAGTTGCTGGAGCATCATCTGGGCGTCGATCTGTTCACCCGCACCACACGTAACGTCACGCTGACCGCGGCGGGCCGTGCGTTTTTCGTCGAAGCGCAGAACCTGCTGGAGCGCGCCCAGCAGGCCGCCATCACGGCGCGACGCTTTGCCGAAGGCGACATCGGCTCGGTCAATATCAGCTTCGTCGGCAGTGCCGTGTATGAATTTCTGCCCAAGGTGATTGCCGAGGCGCGGCTCAAGCAGCCCCACGTCAAAATCAACCTGTCGGAAATGAACACCTATCAGCAACACGAAGCCCTGCGCGCTCGCCGCATCGATCTGGGCATCGTGCGCACGCCCCTGCTGGAGCCCGGTTACGCCACCGAATGTCTGGTGCGCGAGCCTTTCGTGCTGGCCGTCCCGAGCAATCATCGCCTGGCCAGCAGCGAAACCGTGTCGGTCAAGGATCTCGATGCCCAACCGTTCCTCATGTACTCCCACTCGGCCTATCCGCCGTTCAACGAATTGCTGACCGGCATGCTTCGCTCGGCCCGCGTCGCCCCGCAATACGTGCAGTGGCTGGGTTCGTCACTGACCATCCTGGCGCTGGTCAATGCGGGAATGGGCCTGGCGCTGGTGCCGCGCTGCGCAACCAGCGTGGTGTTCAAGAACGTGGTATTTCGGGATATCGATCTGGGGGAAGGCGTACAGAGCGAGCTGCATCTGATCTGGACCGAGAACAACGACAATCCGGCGTTTGCGATGTTGCTGGAAGGAATCAGAAAAGCCGTGCACGAAGGATGGGGTGACAGTGGCCAGCAGGGTTTACCTGACGAGCAGAGGCTTATAGGATAAGTCCCGCTAGTTTTCCAGTTAGTAATCCACGGTACCAAGCATTATTGACTGGCTATTGATCTCAATAGCCATAGCGTATGGCTGTGGGAACCTGCCAGGAAATATCAAGAAACAATAAATACGAGTACCTGAAATGAGCAATTCTGATTCTGTACCTGATAAAACACCCACCTTCAGCATTGCCATCGTCAATTACAAGACTCTCGAAATTACCAAGATCTGCCTGGATCTCTTGCAGCAGCATCTGGGCGACACCGCGCATCAGGTCTGGGTGGTCGATAACGACTCCGCCGATGACAGCACCGAATACCTGCGCAGCCTGGACTGGATCAACCTGATCGAGCGCAAGAGCCCTCACCCCGAATGCGGCCATATTGCTCATGGCAAGGCGCTCGACATGGTTCTTGAGCGGGTTGAAACCGACTACCTGTTCCTGCTGCACACCGATACATTCATTTTCGACAAGCGCGTATTTTCCATGATGCTCGACAAGTGCATCAAAAACCCGAAAGCGGCGGCTGTTGGCTGTGTCGAGCAACTGAACCGTGGCACCGCCAGAACCATCTGGCGTTTCAGTTCACGGTTGTTCAAGCACCACTTCCGACGCCTGAAACTCTCGATGGGCCTGCGTTCCAAGCAGCCAAAGCCCTATCGCGAAGCGCACTTGAAGAGCTTCTGCACGCTCTGGAACATCCGGCTGA
>NZ_RBRE01000069.1 GCF_003700275.1 Pseudomonas cichorii
GCCGATCTGGAACTGATAGCGGTCGGCGAGGATGCCGTGCTCTTCCAGGATTTCGCCAATGATCTGCGGCACCGACTGTTGCTGGAAAATACGCTGGTTGGTGCGATGGTCCAGATAGGCCAGTTGTGGTCGCAGGGTCAGGGCGTAGTGGGTCAGGCGGTTGCCGGTATCGCCCTGGGCGATGCGATCGATCAGCCCGTGCACGCCCTTGTTGTCGGGGCCGAACTGCAGAAAGGCCGGGCGGTGCAGCAGGCTTTCCAGGTCCAGAGCGGGGTGTTCGCTGACCAGTTCGAGCTCGAAGCAGAAGGGCTGGCTGATGGCTTCTGTGCCAGTGAAGGCCAGCACCTGGAAGTCATGCCGGATGCCTTCGAGGTGCAGGCTGAACCGTGCCTGATGGGCGGGTGTGGGCATGCCTTGGGACTCCATGTCTGAATGAACGAGAATTGAGCCCTGTCGATGGCTATGTGTCGACAGGGCTGTTGTTCAGACTTAGCCGGTGATTGGCTTGCGCCAGTCGTCAGAGCCGGAGGTCTTGGAGGTTATATGGGTCCAGGATATTTGCCGATAGGAGAAGTGCACATCCTGCATATTGGTGAAGTGCGCGTTGGCCGGGTCCTGGCAGTTGAGCATGTAATCCTTGATTTCCACTATGTAGGCATCTTCCAGGCACGTGGTGTAGTAGTGCACCTCTTTGCCATCGACTGTGCGATACCACTGGATTTCCACTTTCAGCAAGCGTTCGCCGGTGCTCAGTGCTGCCTGCAAAAGCGGAGAGGCCTTGTCGAAGCCTTTGGTGATGCAAAGGGGTTTGTGTATGCGCGAACCGGTAGGCTGGCCTGACTGTGGATCACAAGGTTTGGTGACCACATGACTGAGCGCCTGAATCATGACCTGGTCTTTATGATTTTCCTGATAGGCATTGCCAACGGAAGACGGAGTAAAGGCATTTTCAGTGATCAGGCCTTGTTCGACGCCAGTGACGGACATGTAAGCGGGTGTAGCCATTGATACTCTCCTTGCAAAAAAATAAGCGCCCTGCGGAAGTTTTGCCGAGGGGTGCAGAAGGACTAATACCAATAAGCATGCCAGTTTTTGTTTTTCTTTTTAAAACAGACTGTTGGCGTTTTGATATGTTAAAGAGTTCCGAGTTTTATGCTGTTAAGTGCGCAAAAGCTTGCGTGGGTGTGCAGTTGTTTGCGCATGCCGATTTGGTCGTTTGTTTGCAGAGGTGAATGTGTTGTTTGCGATAATGTTTCGGTTATTGCTGCGCAAATATTTGCGCACGATTACTTTGTGCTTGTGGGGTGATTTGTTTTTGGAAGGTGTTATAAATTTATACATTCCGCCTGAGAGTATTGTAGGAAAATTCTGAAAGTTTTCAAGTGAGGCTTTTCAGCTTGTTAAGCAGTTTTTTCGACGTTAATGTCCGCATCGTGATTTCTGTATGGCGTTCTTTCCGGCTTCTGGCACATTTTGCGCTCGTTGTCTGGCGGGCAACTGCGGGGTTGGAGGTGGATCTATGAGTTATCCGGACGCACTTTCCAGTCGTTATCTTGAGCTTGTCAGTCGCCCGCTTTCCGAGCAGGATTATGCAGGTGAAGATGTTCGTTTTTCATGCGAGTTCGAGACGCTGGAAGCCGAATTGGCCAAGGCAAATACCTTATACGAAAGTACGCCGGTCGATTGGTTGAAAGTTCGTGAGTGCAGTGAGCATATCCTGCTTGACTGCTCCCGTGACCTGCGTGTTGCTGTCTGGTTGACCTGGGCCTTGTATCAATGTGAATCATTTCCTGGTTTGCTGGCGGGTGTGAATCTGCTGCACCATTTATGCAGTCATCACTGGCAAGTGCTTCATCCTCGCAAGTCCAGAACCCGGGCAGCGGCAATGGGCTGGTTGTTGCCGCGACTTGAGCAGGTACTTGGCGAAGATGTTTCCGTAGCGACGCAGTTGCCTCTTTTTCAAAAGCTGCTTGAAGAACTTGAAGGTCTGGATAATGAACTGACGAATTATCTGGGTGATGAAGCGCCGTTGCTTTTGCCCGTCCGTCGTAGACTTGCAGGCATGATTCAGCGCGTAAAAGAACATAAACCCGAGCCGGAAAAACTGGCCGTTCAGGTTAAACAGGCCGCCAGCAGGATTTTTAAAAGCGATCCAACTATAGAAAACGAAAAGGATGCGCAAAAGGTATTAAAGGAACATCAGGAAAGTGCGCAGGCACTGTGTGCCTGGTGGTTACGCCAGAAGGCGACCGATGTGCGTGCCTTGCGCCTTAACCGTACGGTGTCATGGCTATCGATAGACCGGGTGCCCGAGAGCGATTGCAGGCAGATAACCGCTTTGCATGGCCCGCCTGCGGACCGGTTGAAAAAATACGCTGAGCGTTTCCAGCAGGGTCACTATGCGGATCTGGTCGTTGATATTGAGGCCGGTCTTGTCCGTACACCTTTCTGGTTCGATGGTCATCGTTTGGTATGGGAGTGCTTGCGGGCATTGAAAGCTGACAAGGCGATGCTGGAAGTGGAAATTCTGTTATCCCGGTTCCTGCTGAGACTCTCAGGTATTTCCGAATTGAAATTTCATGACGGTTCACCTTTTGCCGATGAGGGTACGCGAAACTGGATTAATGAAAAGATAATGCCTCATGTGAAAGTCGAGAACCCCGCTCCCGTTATTGAAGAGCGTGTTGCGCTGCCTGAATGGGAGCTGGTGTTACAGGAAGCACTTCTGCTTTTGCGTAATGAAGGCCTCAAGGTTGCGGTTCAACTGCTCAAGAAGAAGTTGCAGAGCGCTCAGGGCGAACGGGATCGTTTCTACTGGCAGTTCGCGTTGGCGCGGCTATGTTATAGCGCCAAGAAACATGAGTTGGCTAAAAGTCAGTTGGAGATACTGGATCAATACTTACAGGGGTCAGGCTTCCATACCTGGGAGCCGGAGCTCTCCTTGAAAGTGCTGCATGCATTGAATAGTTGTTATGAGGCGTTGCCGCAAAGCCATGTGGTAAGGGAGCGCAGGGATGAAATACACCGTCGGCTTTGTCATCTCGATATCGAGGTGCTGCTTGAGTAAGTGTTGAACAGCTAATGGTAAAAGGAGAACGATATGGCAAAAGATGGCTCTGTAGCACCCAAGGAACGTATAAATGTCACTTTCAAACCCGCTATTGGTGGCGCTCAGGAAGAAATCGAACTTCCGTTGAAGCTTCTGGTGCTGGGAGACTTTACTCAGCGTCTTGATTCTCGAAAGCTTGAGGATCGCAAGTCCATAAACATCGATAAAAACAGTTTCGATGCGGTGCTGGCAAAGCAGGAACTGACACTTGCGCTGAATATGCCAAATCGTCTGCAGGATTCTGGTGGCAGTGAAGAGTTGGGTGTCGATATCCGGATCGGCTCAATCAAGGATTTCAATCCGGCCAGTCTTGTCGAGCAAATTCCCGAGTTGCAAAAGCTCATGGAGTTACGCGATGCCCTTATGGCGCTTAAAGGACCGCTGGGAAATGCGCCAGCGTTTCGCAAGGCCATTGAAAGTGTGCTTGCCGATGCCGAGTCACGCAGCCGTGTGCTGGGTGAGTTGGGACTGGATGTTACAACTTCGGAAAATGCCTGAATTCTGAGTATAAGGAAATCAATGTAATGAGTGCCAAAGCGCTGCAGTCAGGAAATGACAACCCGGTAGAGTATGGACTGCTTGACCAGATCATCGCCGAAACCAGGCTGACTCCCGGGGATGAAGCTTATGATATTGCCAGGCGTGGCGTTGCTGCGTTCATCGAGGAACTGCTGAAACCCCACAACAGCAAGGAGCCGGTGAAAAAGGCATTGGTTGATCGCATGATCGCCGAGATCGATACCCGGCTTAGCCTGCAAATGGATGAAATTCTGCACCATGAACACTTCCAGGCCCTGGAAGCGTCGTGGCGAGGCCTCCAATTGCTGGTTGATCGCACTGATTTTCGTGAAAACATAAAGATCGAGATACTGAACGTATCCAGGCAAGACTTGCTGGAAGATTTTGAAGATTCGCCGGAAGTCATGCAGTCAGGCCTTTATAAGCATGTCTACACGGCGGAATATGGCCAGTTTGGTGGTAATCCGGTCGGCGCGATCATCGCCAACTACTTTTTCTCGCCAAATTCGCCCGATGTGAAGACGCTGCAGTATGTGTCGAGTGTGGCCTGCATGGCCCATGCTCCTTTCATTGCAGCTGCGGGTCCGGAGTTCTTTGGCCTTGAACAGTTTACTGGTCTGCCCGACCTCAAGGACCTGAGAGATCACTTTGAAGGACCGCAATTCGCCAAATGGCAGAGTTTTCGTCAGCAGGAAGACGCCCGCTACTGTGCCCTGACAGTGCCACGTTTCCTGTTGCGCAATCCTTATGATCCGCAAGAGAACCCGGTCAAGACCTTTGTCTACAGAGAGAATGTCTCGGGCAACCATGAGCACTACCTTTGGGGAAATACGGCCTATGCATTTGCCTCCCGCCTGACCGACAGCTTTGCCAGGTTTCGCTGGTGCCCGAACATCATCGGTCCGCAAAGTGGCGGTGCCGTCGAGGACCTGCCGTTGCATCACTTCCAGAGCATGGGCGAGATCGAAACCAAGATTCCTACGGAGGTGTTGGTTTCCGATCGTCGCGAGTATGAACTTGCCGAAGAAGGCTTCATTGCCCTGACCATGCGCAAGGGCAGCGACAATGCCGCTTTCTTCTCGGCCAGCTCAGTGCAGAAGCCCAAATTCTTTGGTAACAGCGCAGAGGGGAAGAGGGCAGAGCTGAACTACAAACTGGGTACTCAGCTTCCTTACATGATGATCGTCAACCGCCTGGCGCATTACCTCAAGGTGCTGCAGCGCGAACAGTTGGGGTCCTGGAAGGAGCGCACTGATCTTGAGCTTGAGCTGAATAAATGGATCGGTCAGTACGTTGCAGATCAGGAAAAACCCAGTGCGGAAGTTCGCGGTCGGCGGCCATTACGTTCTGCGCAGATTAGTGTCAGTGACGTAGAGGGAGAGCCTGGTTGGTATAGGGTCAGCCTGAACGTTCGGCCTCATTTCAAATACATGGGCGCGGACTTTACGCTTTCCCTGGTTGGCAAGCTGGACAAGGATTGACTCATGCGTATTGCAGGCATCTTGCCGTGAGTCCATATGGCAGTCTGTTTGAGCGTCTTGCCGGTGAAGCCGCAAAACGCAAGGGCGCAAGCCATGAGGAGTGTGTCATTGCTTCGGTTGCTGCTCATCTTGCCAGGATGCTCAGCACCCGGGCCGGTAGTGCGCAGACTCTGCCCGACTATGGGCTGCCGGATCTGAATGACATGCGCCTGAGCCTGCACGACACGCTTGCCCGGTCTCGCCTGGCAATCGAAGGCTTCATCAAGGCTTACGAGCCTCGTTTATGCGAGGTGCGCGTGACGTCTCTGCCACCTGAAGACGAAAGTCTGAAGTTGCTGTTTTCCATTGAGGGTTGTTTAACGGTGGGAAGTATAAAGCGTACGGTAAGTTTTGTTGCAAGTCTGGAAGGCGGAGGAAAGGTCAATATAGCCTGAGTATCAAGTGGTTTTCTGCGGATCATTCAAGTTTGTCAGCGTCTGGTCATTACCGGGTTTAACTGTTTTATAGCGTCGTGCCGGTCCGGCTCGAATCAGGTGGATAACGTTGTCTTTCAATAACTATTATCAAAGTGAGTTGACGGCATTGCGTCAACTGGGGAGTCGCTTTGCCGAGCGTAATCCCGCACTGGCACCTTTTTTGGGGCAGGCCGGACGTGATCCGGATGTTGAGCGGTTGCTGGAGGGTTTTGCCTTCCTGACCGGGCGTCTGCGGCAAAAGCTCGATGATGAGTTACCGGAGTTGACGCACTCGCTGATGCAACTGTTATGGCCGAACTACATGCGCCCCTTTCCTGCGGTCAGCATGTTGCAGTTCGATCCACTGGAGCACTCAGGCTGCGCTGTCGTCGTTGCGCGTGGAACACCGGTGGAAAGTATTCCCGTGGAAGGTTCTGTCTGTCGTTTCCGGACCTGCTACCAGACCGAAGTATTACCACTCAGGTTGAGTGCATTGAGTTATTCGGCCAATGGCAATGGTGTATTGCTGGGGTTGCGCCTGGAGATGAATGGTGATGGAGCTATTGATTGCCTGCAACTGAAGCGCTTGCGCCTGCATCTTGCCGGGGAGCCCCATGTCAGTCAGATGCTCTATCTGGGATTGATGCGCGATCTTGAAAAGGTCAGTTTGACGCCACTGGATGCAGAGGGTAATCCCCTAGCCGATGTCATGCCTTTCAATATATCGCTCGACAACATACAAGCTGTGGGGTTTGCTGAAGATGAGGCATTGATTCCCTATCCATTGAATACCTTCCGTGGTTACCGGTATCTGCAGGAGTATTTTGTCTTCAAGGAAAAGTACCTGTTTGTCGACGTACTTGGGCTTGATGTGCTGAATACCCTTGCCAGGGAAGTCATGGCACGTGTCCGGGGTGTAGAGCTGTCATTTGCGATTGCCAGGGATGACATTCAGCGCCTGCGTCCCACGCTTCAGAATATCAGGCTGTATTGCACTCCCATCGTCAATCTGTTCGAGCAGGATGCGCAACCCGTTCGTCTCGAAGGAACTCAGGATGAATACCTGTTGCTGCCGGGCAAGGGAGCAGGGCAATGCGGGATTTTTTCGGTCGACAAGGTTACCGGCTGGCAGCCAGGAGGTCAGGGATATCAGGAGTTTGTGCTGTTCGAGTCATTCGAGCACGACTCCAGTTTCGATGTGCAGCAGCCAAGGCCCCACTACAGCATTCGCCAGCATCCTTCACCCGTGCATGATGGTCTGGATACGTTTTTGAGTTTTGACGGTCGTCAGGCCGGTCTGCATGAAACAGTTTCTGTGGAGTTGACCTGTACCAGTCAGGATCTTCCATTGCAGATAAAGGAAGGTGGCATTTGCCGACCTTGTGAAGAGACTCCCGATTTCCTGACATTCAGGAATATAACCTCGGCTACCCGGAGCTTTGCACCGCCTCTGCATAAAGAGTTTCTGTGGCGGATCATAAGCAATATGTCTCTTAACTATTTGTCATTGAACAATGTGGCGGCACTCAAGTCGATTCTGGAAACCTACGATTTTCCAAGCTACTACGACCAGCAGGCGGAAAAGGTCAGCAAGTTGCTTCTGGATGGGCTCAAGTCCATTCGTCATGAGCCGGTTGATCATTTATATCGAGGTCTTCCGATTCGCGGATTAAAAACCGAATTACTGATTGATGCGCAAGGGTGTAGCGGCGAAGGAGGACTGTTTGTCTTCGCCTCGGTACTCAACGAGTTCTTTGCCCTTTACGCCAGTCTTAATTCCTTTCACGAGTTGCATGTCAAGAGTACCCAGGGAGAACGATACGAATGGACGCCGCGCATGGGGCTTCAACCTCTGCTCTAGAAGATTTGAGTCAAATGATACGTGGGTATTCCCTGTTTCAGGCAATACCTTTGATTATTGAGCTGTTACGAGACACAAACCCTGGAGTAAATGAAGAAGACATTCAGGACCTGCTGGAGTTTGAGGCCAATCCGAGCCTGGGATTTCCCGGTAGCGATATCGAATACCTACAGTTTTTTGAGGAGCATGGGCGGCAACGCGCGCGGCTGGGACTCAACCTGCTGGGGTTGTCTGGCGCCAGTTCTCCATTGCCGGCGTTTTATAGTGAATATGCCTTGGGCGATAGCGATGAAGCGAAGACCACACGTTCGTTTCTTGATGTTTTCCATCATCGCTTGCAGCGACTTATTTTCCCGACCTGGTCCAAATATCGGTATAGCGCCAGCTTTACAAGTGGCGCACAGGATCCGTTTTCAGGGCAACTTTTTGCGCTGATCGGGTTGGCGGGCGAGGAGATTCGCAGCACCGGGGAACTGAACTGGAAACGTCTGTTGCCCTATCTGGGTTTACTGAGTCTGCGGGCGCATTCGGCGGCGTTGATCGAGTCTGTTCTGCGCTACTACTTCAAACATTCACACGTATTTATTGAACAGTGTATGGAGCGTTCGGTAGTTGTCATTCAACGGCAACGTAATTGTCTGGGACGAGTAAATAACCGCCTGGGCGAAAATGTGGTCCTCGGTGAAAGCGTTCGTGATCGCGGTGGCAAGTTTCGCATTCATGTCAAACAGCTGGACTGGGGACGCTTTCACGAGTTCTTGCCTACAGGATCCGGCTTTGCATCGCTTTGTGCACTGGTGCGTTTCACCCTGCGTGACCCACTGGATTACGACATCCGCCTGGAATTGCGCCAGGACGAAATCAGAGAGTTGCGTATCGCCGAGTCGAACCGTTGTCGCCTCGGCTGGAGCAGTTGGCTCGGGCATGAAAGGGCTGATGGCCTGGTTACTCTGAATAGCCATTAAGGACAGATATTCATGATCAATGTAGACCTGCAACAACTGGTCAATGCACTGGATGCAACAACCCGCCGAGACCTTGAGGGCACTGCTGAACGTTGTGTGGCAAGAGGTGGAAGCCGGATTCTGGTCGAGGATCTGCTGTTGACCCTGCTTGAACGTCCGCAAGGCCTTTTGTTGCGAGCCTTGCAGGATGCCGAAGTCGAGCCGGCAGATCTGGCGGTTACATTGCAGCTCGCCATGGAGCACAGTTCCTGCCGCAATCCGGTATTCACGCCGGAACTGGTACAGTGGCTTCAGGATGCGTTGCTGGTTGCCAATCTGGAGTTGGGCCAGAGCCAGGTGGGGCAGGCCGCCTTGATCCTGGCCTTGCTGCGCAATCCGATCCGCTACGCCGGTAGCCGCTATCAACCATTGCTGGCGAAGATCAATATCGATCGCCTGCGTGATTTCGTGCTCGACGAGCAAGGCCTTTCCAGCGCCAGCGCCTCTATAGGGAATGATGAGTCCCTGCTGGCCCGTTTTACCCATAACCTGACTCGTCAGGCTCGCGATGGCGGGCTTGACCCGGTTTTATGCCGGGATCCTGAAATTCGTCAGATGATCGATATCCTGGCACGGCGCCGCAAGAACAATCCGATTGTGGTGGGCGAGGCGGGTGTCGGCAAGACGGCCATCGTTGAAGGTCTGGCGTTGCGAATTGCCCGCGGTGAAGTTCCGCAGCCCTTGAAAGGTGTCGAGGTGCTGTCGCTCGACATGGGCTTGCTGCAGGCCGGCGCGAGCCTCAAGGGCGAATTTGAACGCCGCCTCAAAGGCATCATCGATGAGGTGAAGTCTTCTCCCGAGCCAATCATTCTTTTTATCGACGAAGCCCATACCCTGATCGGTGCTGGAGCCCAGGCGGGCAGTTCCGATGCGGCAAATCTGTTGAAGCCGGCATTGGCCAGGGGAGAGCTGCGCACCATCGCAGCAACGACCTGGACAGAGTACAAGAAGTATTTCGAGAAAGACCCGGCGCTGTCGCGACGCTTTCAGCCGGTGCAGGTACATGAGCCTGCGGTCAATGAGGCCATCACCATTCTGCGCGGGCTGGCGCCGGTCTATGAAAAGAGTCACGGGGTTTATCTGCGCGATGATGCGGTCGTCGCGGCAGCACAGCTATCCGCCCGTTACCTGACTGGACGACAGTTGCCGGACAAGGCGGTTGATGTACTGGATACGGCCTGTGCTCGCGTCCGGATCAGCCTCGCCGCGGCGCCTGCAGCACTGGAACATTTGCGCGCCGAACTGGCTGAAGGTCAACGCCAGCTTGCTGCCTTGCGACGTGATGCGGATGCCGGTCTGACGGTTGATGCCTGCTTGCTGTATGCGCTGGAAGCTCGTATGGCGCAGCTTTGCGAGGAACAGACCGAGTTGGAGAAACGCTGGTTCGAGCAGCGAGAAATTGCTGAACGTGTCCTTGAACTGCGTCAGCAACTGGCCAGCGCGCGCCACTGTCAGGGCCACGAAATTCCTGTCTCGCTTGAGCATGAGTTACAGATCGCCCATCAGCGCCTTATACAGGCTCAGGCAATTGATCGGCTGGTCAGCTTCGAGGTCTGTCCACGTCTTGTCGCCGAGGTCGTCAGCGCCTGTACCGGCATTCCCCTTTCCCAACTGGCCCGTGAGTACAGCGCCAGGGTTGCTGATTTTGCTGCGGGTCTGCGCTTGTCTATTCGTGGTCAGGAGCAAGCCATTCAGGTACTGGATCCCGCCATGCGGGCGGTGGCGGCAGGCCTGAACAAAGCCGATGCGCCAGTCGGGGTCTTTCTGCTGGCAGGACCCAGCGGGGTCGGCAAGACCGAGACGGCTCTGGCTCTCGCCGATCTGCTCTACGGTGGCGAGCGCTTCCTGATCACGATAAACATGTCCGAATTCCAGGAGAAACATACGGTTTCCCGGTTGATCGGAGCGCCACCGGGTTATGTCGGCTACGGCGAGGGTGGAATGTTGACCGAAGCTGTGCGGCAAAAACCGTATTCGGTGGTGTTGCTGGATGAAGTGGAAAAGGCCGATCCGGATGTATTGAATCTGTTCTATCAGATCTTCGACAAGGGCATGGTCAACGATGGCGAAGGCCGGGAAATAGACTTCCGCAATACCTTGATCCTGATGACCTCCAACTTGGGAGGCGCTGAAATCAATGCACTTTGCCGGAACGGTAAACGCCCGACAGTTGATGAGTTGGACAAGGTCATGCGCCCGGTACTCAGTGCGCACTTCAAACCGGCGTTACTGGCGCGGATGAAAGTGGTGCCTTACTACCCGATTTGCGATGCATTGCTGCGTGAGCTGGTTGAACTCAAGCTTCTGCGGCTGGGCGAACGTTTGTCAGGCCGACAACTATTGTTCAGTCATTGTCAGGCGCTGGTCACTTACCTGGCTGAGCGTTGTACGCAAAGCGACAGTGGTGCCCGGCTGGTGGATTCCCTGCTCGATCTGCATGTACTGCCGCTGATCGCCGACCGCGTACTGGATGCCATGGCACGGGGCGACAGACTGGAAAAAGTGCATGTCACCCTCGACGACACCAACACCGTCATCTGCGAGTGTATGTGAGATGACGCTGATGTTTGCCTCCATGGAAGAGCCGCTCGACTATGCCGGAAACCTTTGTGCTCAATACGCAGCGCTTTCGCGGTTCTGCGACAGTGAAACGCTGTTGCAGGGTTTTGTGCGTGCTGCCACTGAGCTGAGTGGTTGCGAGCTGGCCCGGTTATATCTGCTCGATGCTACCCATACCCGGTTGAAATTGTGTGCAGAGTCTCTGGACCCAGCGGTTACACCGCAGTTACCTGCACGTCTTGCTGTGGACTGCCACGATGAGCAGTTATTGCAGTTCTGTCTCTGCCAGAACCAGGTGGTCAGTGTGGCTGAACTGAGCCCAGGCTTGTATGACACGCGCTTTTTGCCGAGTCATGAAAAGGCCTGGAAGTCGCTGCTATGTGTGCCTCTGGTCAATCCGCAACAGAGGGTTGTCGGCCTGCTGGTTTGTGCAGGCGTGAATATCCGGGTTCTGGACGGTTATGCCGAATCACTGGGCGCGCTCGGGGCGTTCGTACTTTCACAGTTGCAGTTGCTGCAACGACTGCGCAACCCGCAGGCGCCGCTGGTTCCGGCACTTGAAATGACTCCTCGCGAAACAAGGTATGGATTGATCGGCCAAAGCGAGATCATGCAGCAGACCTGTCATTTGATCGGCAAGGTCCTGCACAGCTCCTATACCGTGCTGCTGACTGGCGAAACGGGCACCGGCAAAGAAGTGGTAGCCCGTGCCATACACGACCATGGTCCGCGCCGCTCCAGGCCTTTTGTCGTGCAGAACTGCACGGCTTTCCCTGAAGGTCTTCTGGAAAGCGAGTTGTTCGGCTACCGAAGAGGTGCATTTACCGGAGCGGATCGTGATCGCATGGGGCTGTTCGATGCCGCCAATGGCGGCACGCTGCTGCTGGACGAGATTGGCGATATGCCGCTGTCCTTGCAGGCCAAGCTGTTGCGGGTCCTGCAGGAAGGAGAAATCCGTCCTCTGGGCTCAAGTGATACCCGCAAGGTCGATGTGCGCATCATCGCCGCAACGCACCGCAATCTGCTGGCTCTGGTCGCCGAAGGGCTGTTCAGGGAAGACCTTTACTATCGCCTTGCACAATTCCCCATCGAGCTGCCTTCGTTACGCCATCGTGAAGGTGACATTGTGGCACTGGCACGGCACTTTGCTGACAAGGCCTGCGACTTTCTGCAGCGGGCCCCGGTTCAATGGTCTGAAGTGGCGCTGCTCCTGCTATGCAAACGCAACTTTCCCGGCAATGTCCGTGAGTTGAAAGGATTGGTCGAGCGCGCTGTGCTGTTGTGCGAAGGCGAGGAACTGTTGCCTGAGCATTTTTCTTTCGATGTAAAACTGTTGGCCCGTGATACCAGCCTCAATCTGCGCGAGCGTCTTGAGCAAGTCGAGCGCAGTGTATTACTCGACAGTTTGCGCAAGAGTGGCGGTAATCGCAGTCTGGCGGCTCGCGAACTGGGGCTGGCCCGCCGAACGCTGCTTTATCGTATGGCGCACTTGAAAATCCGGCGTGATGAATTACCGGCCTGATCATTAGAGTACGTTTTTAATTCTGTATATATCCATGCTCACGGAGGAATCATGAGTATTCGCTGCTGGCTGTCCGTTATTTTTATTCTGGCAGTTATTGCTGTTTTGCCTGGTTGTAGTGGCAGCTTCAAGTTTGATGATGACGACTATCGATCGTTGGGTGATCCCGGCGCAATAAATCGTGGCAAGTAATTGCAAGGAGATGGATTTATGGAGCCGGATTTTGAAAGAGTGAACACTTTGCTGGACCCTCTTGCTGCAATGGAACATGGAAACCATGCTTATTCAGCTATCGATGATGTCATGTCAATGTTGAATGAATCAGCCTCTCTCGGACAGTATTCGGGGCAGGTACCGGCAGGCAGCGAAAACCTGCTGCTGCCTGGGTTGATCGAAACTCCTTCGGTCGAGTCATCAGCCTGTCCTGGCGAGCCGGAGCCGTTCTCTGAAACATTCTGGACAGCATTCGGCAATGCGCTGGGCATCCCCTTCGACAGCCTTGAACCGCCCGAGCGTGAAGCCCTGGCGCTCAATGCCGCTCGCTTGTTCAGACAATGTATCGCTGGCTTGCGCAAGAACCTGCACACCCGTAATGAGCTGAAGCGCGCGTTGCAGTCAGCCCCTGAAACTGTCCATCCACTTGAAGAGGCCGCCGATACCAGCGCAGCCATTGAGCACGTATTGCACTGTGCATCATCCGGATCATTGATTGTTCAAGGTTTTCGGAACTTGCAGGCGCATCAGGTCGGCTTGTTCGTTGCCGGTCGAAGTACATTGCAGGCCACTCTCGGGCACTTTTCACCGCAGCAACTGATCTGGCAGTTTGAACGAAATGACAACACGTCGTTATTGCGAACGGCGGGCAGCCGCTGGCGTGCCTATATACGCCATTACCACAGTCTGGAACAACAGGATGAATGGAAGGAGCACCTGTTGTTGCACAACTTTTCTCATGCGTATGAAGAGCAGGTTCGCTTGATAAATACCCTCCACCTCGATAGCCAAGGATGATACTTATGTTGCGCCTCAAGAGTCCGATCATGCTGACAGTGCTGTTGGCACTTGGCAGTTGTTCGACATTGTCGCCTTACTCGACTCAAACCCGCTTGAGTCTGCAATTGACTGCCAGTGAAACCCTCAATCCGGATATCAACGGTCGATCTTCTCCCATCGTCCTGCGCCTGTTGGAATTGAGGCAGCCGGTTGCCTTCGAGAACCTGGATTTTTTCAGTCTGTATGGGCGAGCCAGAGAATCCCTGAATCATGACCTGGTGGCCAGTGAGGAGCGGGAACTGCAACCCGGACAACGTGTGTTGCTCAAGCTCAAGGCCGGCAAGGGCAGTCACTATGTCGGGATTCTGGCCGCTTATCGAAACCTGCCTGAAGCCCGCTGGCGGCATGTCATTCCGCTCATGGCCGAAGGGCATACCCGGACCGAATTGACTCTCGATGAAAACGGTATTCATCGCAGCGATGAGCATCAGCCAGAGCGAATGACCGGTCATGAATGAGCATAAAGTCATCTGGCGCGAAGGCATGTTATTGCGCCCGCAGCATTTCCAGCATAACGACCGTTATTACGATCAACAGATGAAGCTGCGCACCCGCCTGGCCGGTGCCTATTTGTGGGGCTTCATGGAACTGGTGATCGACCCGCAGTTTCTGGCCTCGGGGCAGATAGTGATTGCCCGGGCATCGGGTGTTCTTGCCGATGGCAGTCTCTTCGACCTCCGCGATCGCGACAAGCCCTTGGCCCTGGATATACCACCGAATATCACCGATATGCCGGTCTATCTTGCCCTGCCGCTGGTGACCGGCAACTACATTGAAGCACGGGGGCCCGAACAGCCGGACGTGATTGCCCGCTATACCTCCTATACGCGCAGGATTGCCGACTCCAATGCCGGAGAAGACAGCGCGGCAGAGATTCTTTGCGCGCGTCCTGAATTTCGTCTGTTTGTGGGGGAGCAGCAGAGCGATCAGACCCATGTGAAACTCAAGGTGTGCCACGTACTGTCGGTTTCATCTGATCAGGCAATCACGCTTGCCCCCGATTTCACCGCGACCTTCATCAATGTTCGCGGCTCGGCCTATCTGGCTTCGTGTCTCAAGGAGGTCGTGGGATTGCTTGGATATCGCGGCGACGCGATTGCCCAGCGCATACGTGCCAGCGGCAAGGTCGGGGGGGCCGAAGTTGGCGACTTCATGATGTTGCAACTGATCAATCGCACCGAACTGGTCCTCAAGCATTATCTGAACATCGAGGACGTACACCCCGAAGAGTTGTACCGCGTGCTGTTGAGCATGCTTGGCGAACTTGCCACTTTCGGTAGCGACAGCAGGCGTCCCCGCTTGAACAGTGCTTATCGGCACAGCGATCAATGCGCGACGTTCAAGGCCTTGATGGCCGAGATCCGCCAGGTGTTGTCGATGGTTCTTGAACAGCATGCCACCGAGCTGGAGCTACAGGCTCGCCAGTATGGCGTACTGGTTTCGCCCCGTGTCGACCAGCAATTGCTTGGCTCGGCGTCGTTTGTGCTGGCTGCCAGTGCCCATTGCGATAGTGAAGAACTGCGCCATCGCTTGCCATCCCATCTCAAGGTCGGATCCGTAGAGAGCATCCGCGAGCTGGTCAATCTGCATCTGCCGGGCATCCGCCTCAGACCGCTGCCGGTAGCGCCCAGGCAGATTCCGTTTCACTCCAGCAAGACCTATTTCATCCTTGAACTCACTGATCAGGAGCAAGCCCGGGTAGATGCTTGCGGTGGTTTTGCTTTCCATGTTTCAGGTGAGTTTGACGGGCTCGAATTGAAATTCTGGGCCATCAGGAACTCATGAACATGCGCATGGAAAATCATCAGGATGACAGCCTGCTCTCTGACGAGCATCGGCCAGAGACTGCCTTACATGGCGCGCTCGGCGACTTCAGCCGGGCGCCCGGTTTTGAGCAGCTTGAAGAACAATTGATCTACAGCGCCCGCCTGACACAGGAAGAGGCGTTCAGCATCAATATCAACCCGCTGGTTACAGCCGCGAGTGATCTGTTGGTACAGATCGTCAATCTGGCACGTAACGGGGCAGAGGGCGATCTGCACTCTCTTAACCGCAACCTTGCCCAGGCTGTAAGGCTTTTCGAGGTGCGAGCCCGACAAAACGGCATCGAGAACGATCAATTGCTGGCCGCCCGCTATGTCCTCTGCACAGTGATCGATGAAACCGTGCTGACCACAGACTGGGGCAATGAGTGGTCGACGATGAGTCTGTTGAGCCGTTTCCACAAGGAGACCTTTGGCGGGGAAAAGTTCTTCCAGTTGCTGGAGCGCCTGTCGAGCAATCCGGTCAGGCATTTACCGATGCTGGAGTTGATGTACCTGTGCCTGTCACTGGGGTTTGAGGGCAAGTACCGGGTCATGAAGCGCGGCAATGCAGAGCTGGAAATGATTCGTGGCGGCCTTTACCGACAGATAAGGCAATTGCGCGGGGAGGTCAGTGCCGAGTTGTCTCCACACTGGCATGGACTGCAGGGCCGACAGGATTCTGCCATTCGCAGCGTTCCCTGGTGGTTGGTGGGGCTGTTTACCCTTGTGAGTCTGACGGTGATGTATTCGGGGTTCGCCTGGGTGTTGGCCGAGCAGCGCGAAACGGTGCTTGAGTCTTACCGACAGTTCATTTCGACAGCCCTCAAGTCCCCCGATGCCAACAGAGACCTGCAATGAAAAACCTCTTCAAGAAACTGGCCGCCCTGTTTTGCCGGACATGGGTCTGGACGCTGCTGGCTGCACTGGCTGTCACGCTATTCATATGGTTTGTCGGGCCGTTGCTGGCGGTCTCCGATTACCGGTTCTGGGCAAGTCCGACTTCCCGTCTCTTGTCCATAAGCCTGGTGTTTCTGCTGTGGGGGCTGGGCATGGTCTTCGTCAGTTGGCGCAACGGCGTACGCAAGAGGCAGGCAGAAGCCGATACGGCCATTCAGGAGCGGCTTCGCCAGCAGGCCTTGCTGGAGGCAGAGCAAAAGACACTACTTGAGCGCTTCCGCGATGCAATGCGAGTCATCAAGCTTTCCAGTCTGTATGACGGTAAAGGTGAGCGTCTGCCCTGGTACTTGCTGATCGGTCCCGAAGGAAGCGGTAAAACCAGTCTGCTGGACTTTTCCGGCCTGGACTTTCCGCTCAATAAAACCGGGCGCAAATTGACTCGCGACACTCGAGGCACGCTCAACAGCGCCTGGTACTTTGCCGATCAGGCGGTAATTATCGATACTCCGGGCCGTTATCTCGAACAGCCCCGGGCGCAAGTCGATGCCAGCGTCTGGTTGACGTTGCTGGGCCTGCTGCGCAAGCGTCGGCGTAGCTGTCCGCTCAATGGTGTACTGGTGACATTACCGGTCGACGTCCTGCTCAATGCCGAGGAAACCCGTCTGGAAATCATCGCCGAAGAGGTCCGTAATCGCCTGGATGAACTGCATCGCACGTTGCGTGTCGATGTGCCGGTGTATCTGGTGTTGACCAAGTCCGATGCGCTGCAGGGATTCGATGAGTTCTTCGAGCATCTGTCCAGGGAAGAGGGGGAACAGGTGCTTGGCGCCACGTTTCGCCAGGATCGGCAGGGCAGTGATTCCGATGAACTCAGGCATGAGTTTGAAGAGCTGCTGCGCCGTCTGGGCAGCCAGGTCATCATGCGCATTCATCAGGAACATGACATCCAGCGTCGCGGGCTGATGCTCGGCTTTCCTGATCGGCTCGGGGTCATCGGGCATCGGCTGTGCATGTTTGCGGAAATGGCTTTCAGCGGCAGTCGCTACCAGCGCGCGACCCGGTTGCGCGGTTTTTATCTGACCCGTGCGCCTCATCTGCCCGGAAATGCTCAAGCCGCCAGTGCAGAGCAGGCTGGCGAACAGCCGGTAAGCCACAGAGCATTACCAGGCCTGCCTGCGGGGCGTGCCCGCTTCATTCGTCAGTTGCTGAGTCGGGTCATCTTTCCCGAAGCGGCGCTGGCCATCGTGGACAAGGGCGAGCGGCGCAGAATGAACTGGGTTCGGCGCTCGGTGTATGGCGCGGCCCTGATGATCCTGATGTTGTTCGGTGGGTTGTGGGCGAACGGTTTTACCAGCAATCATGATCGCTTCGAGCGTATTCGTCTGTTGGCTCAGCAATGGGCACAGCAGCGTTCGGTCCTGGTTGAGCAGTCCGATACCCTGGCGATACTCCAATCCTTGAACCTCAGTCATGCAGCCAGCCATGTCTTTCCCGAAAACGCAGAGGTTGCCGTTCGTGAGCGCAACGGCCTTTATCAGGGCGAGCCGAGCAACAAGGTACTGCTGAGTGCCTATCAGGTCGAACTGGAAAGCCGCTTGCTGCCTCGTGTGGCTGGCACCCTGGAAGCACAGATACGAGCCAGCATGAAGGACCGCGAGCAACTGCTGGACAGCTTGCGTGCTTACCTGATGCTGCATTTGCCCGAGCGCCGGGATTCTTCATGGTTGCAGGAGCGGATGACCGCTGACTGGTCGTTGCGTTATGCCGGGCAGCCGCAGGAGCAGAGCGACCTGGATGGGCACCTGCAGCGCCTGCTCGGACAGCCTTTCGTTTACCCGCTCAACGATGCACTGGTCGCTCAGGCCCGTCAGGCGCTTCGCAGCGAATCGCTGGGGAGCATTGTCTATCGGGCATTGCGCGAGCAGGCCCGCAGTCTTCCTGACTATCGTCTGGCCCGACATATCGGTACCCAAGCCAGTCTGCTGGCCGGCAGCGAATACAGCATTCCCGGTTTCTATACCCGAAAGGGCTATCAACAGTTCTTCGTGACTCAAGGGGTTGGCACGGTCAATGCCATCCTGCGCGACAATTGGGTGCTGGGCGACACTACAGGCCTGAATGGCATGCAGTTGCGTCAGTTGCTGGTCGAGCTGGAGCAACTGTACTTTCACGACTATGCCAATCACTGGAGCGAAGCCGTCGCTCAGGTCGCCTTGCAGCCACTCGAAGACGCCCAGCATGGCGCGATGCAAATGGCTGGCTTGAGCGCCGCCCATTCACCGCTGCTGCAACTGCTCGCGCAAGTGCGTGACAACACCCTGTTTCCGACAGTAGCTGAAACCCTGGACGACGCAGCAGCCATTGCCGAGAAGGCAGGGACAAAGCCCGGTGCCCTGAATGCCGTGGCCTCCATGGCGGCTGAACAGGCCAGCAACCTTGGCTCAAAATTGCCGGACACAGCGAAGAAATCGCTACAGCGCCGTTTTGAACCGCTGCATCGCTTGCTGGACGAGCACAACGGCCCGTCTGCGGAACTACTTGAGGTATTGCAGGCGCTGAATGGGGTACAACTGCAGTTCGCCAGGCTGGGGCGCTCCGGTCAGCCCGAGTTGCAGGCTTTCGAGATGGCCAGACACCGCATGACCGGGCAGCGCGATGAACTGAGCAACCTGCGCAATGCCTCTGTGCAATTGCCGCAACCGGTTGCCGGCTGGTTCAACACATTGGCCGAGGATGCCTGGTCATTGTTGCTGCGCGAGGCCTATCGCTACATCAACCAGCGCTACAAGAGCGAGCTCTACAGTTTCTATGAGCAGTCCCTCGATAAACGCTACCCGTTCCATGCCCATGCCAGCAGTGATGTAGCCATCGAAGACTTCCGCGAGTTCTTCAGGCATCAAGGGTTGGCCGAACGGTTTTTCGACAGCTACATGAAGCCTTTTGTCAGCGGCGATCCGGGGCAGTATCGTCTGCGCACGCTGGATGGCCTGGGCTTGCCGGCCAGTCGCGCCTATCTGGACAAGATGGCCAGCGTGCAGACCATTCGCAAGAGTTTCTTTGCTCACAACCCCGAGCAGCCCCAGGTGCAGTTCACGCTTGAGCCTTACACGCTCGATCCTGGCGCGAGTCGTGCCGAGTTCCGTCTGGGCAACCAGGTGATGGAGTATCGCCACGGTCCGATTGTGCCGGTCGCGTTCAAGTGGCCGAGCGATGCCGATAATGGCCGCGCCAGTCTGGTGCTGGAGCGAATGGCAGAACGGCCCATCGGCATCGAGCAGAGCAGCGGGCCATGGTCGCTGTTCCGGTTGCTCGACCTGATGCAGATCGAATACCTTCAGGGCCGGGATGTCATGCTGCTCAAGGCAGATGTGGGCGGGCTGCGCGCCAACTATCTGTTGCTCGCCCAGCGCTCTGCAAACCCTTTCGATGTTGCCGTAATCCGCGGCTTCCGCTTGCCGGCGCAGCTCTGATTTCATATGGCCGGGCGAGCAGGGCGGTGCTGCCCGGTCATGCATTTACTCCGTGGGCGGCACCTGTTTGCCCCAGCGTTCCATCGTGAAGTCGACAAAGCTGCGCAGCTTGGGCAATTGATAACGGTCCGGGGAGTAGATCAGGTGCATCGGCCTGCTGGGCAAGTGATAGTCAGGCAGTAATGCTATCAGGCGACCGTCACGCAGATCCTGCTCGACGAAGGCATCGGGCAGCATGACGATGCCTCCGCCGGTTCTGGCGCTGCGGTACAGGCCCGAAGAACTGTTCATCACCATCGGGCCGCTGATCTGCACCGTGACTTCACCTTCCGGCCCGGTCAGGCGCCAGTGCTTTTCCACGCCGCTCCAGTCATCGCCCGCCGGGTAGGCGAATGCCAGGCAGTCGTGCAGTTGCAGATCTTCCGGCCGCAGTGGCATGCCGCGCCGGGCCAGATAGTCCGGTGACGCGCAGATGGTCAGGGTGTAGTCATGCAAGGGCCTGGCAATCAGCCGGGAGTTTTCCGGAACGCTGCCCATGCGGATGGCGGCATCGAAACCATTATCGAGCAGGTCCAGGCGCTGGTTGGTCAGGACCAGATCCAGCTTTACCTTGGGAAACTGCAGCGAGAATTCGCACAGGGACGGCGCCAGTACTTCCGAGCCGAATGTCAGCGGCGCGGTAATGCGCAGCGTGCCTGTAGGTTCGCCCTGAACCTGTTCGGCCAGTCGCTCGGAGGCGGCCACCAGGCCCAGTACTTCCAGGCAGCGTTCGTAATAGGCCGTGCCGAATTCGGTCAGCCGCTGACGTCGGGTCGTGCGTTTTAGCAGGCTGACCCCAAGACGTTGTTCCAGTGCCCGCAGATGATTGCCGACCATGGTTGTGGAGATCGAGCAGGCCTGGGCGGCGCCCGTCATGCTGCCTGCTTCCACGACCTTTACGTACACCGACATTGCCTGGAGCAAATCCATTATCAAGTCCAAGTTTAAAATGATTGAAGAGTTTCAGTGTTTATCTAGCTCACGTGGTTAACGATACTGCAAAAAACCACGGATGACCCTGGAGCTTTACGCCATGACTGCTGATTGCCTGATGACCACTTACAAACCCCTTGCCCTGAATTTTGTTCGTGGCCTGGGTACCCGACTGTGGGATCAGGCGGGACGCGAGTATCTGGATGCCGTGGCGGGCGTTGCGGTAACCAATGTCGGGCATTCCCATCCCTTGCTGGTAGCCGCTATCAGTGAACAGGCCGGCCTACTGTTACACACCTCCAATCTGTACTGCATTGATTGGCAGCAAAGATTGGCGCATAAGTTGACGCAGTTATCCGGCATGGAGCGCGCGTTTTTCAACAATTCCGGCGCCGAGGCCAACGAAACGGCGCTCAAGCTTGCACGTTTGCATGGCTGGTACAAAGGGATCGAGCAGCCGCTGGTGGTGGTCATGGAAAACGCCTTCCATGGCCGCACGCTGGGGACCTTGTCGGCCAGTGACGGCCCGGCGGTGCGGCTGGGTTTCAACTCGTTGCCGGGGGAGTTCATCAAGGTGGCGTTCGGCGATCTGGCGGCGTTCGACCGGGCCTGCGCAACCCATGGCTCGCGGATCGCTGCGGTGCTCGTCGAACCGGTGCAGGGCGAAGCCGGTGTGCAGGTCGCGCCAAAGGGTTACCTGCAAGCCTTGCGCGAGCGTTGCACACGGCGCAACTGGCTGTTGATGCTCGACGAAATCCAGACTGGCATGGGTCGTACCGGGCAATGGTTTGCCTTTCAGCATGAAGGCATCGTGCCGGATGTCATGACCCTCGCCAAAGGCCTGGGTAATGGCGTGCCGATCGGTGCCTGCCTGGCGCAAGGCCCGGCTGCGCAACTGTTTACCCCCGGCAGCCATGGCAGCACGTTTGGCGGCAATCCACTGGCCTGCCGCGCAGCATGTACGGTGGTGGATATCATCGAGCAGCAAGGTCTGGTGCAGCAGGCCCGGGAGCAAGGGCAGTTGCTGCTGGACAGGTTGCGCGAAGAGCTGGAAGGGCATCCCGAGGTCGCGGCGATACGCGGCCTGGGCTTGATGATCGGCATCGAACTGCACAGGCCAATTCCTGATCTGGTATCGCTGGCGGCACGTAATCATGGGTTATTGATCAATGTGACTCGGGGCAAGACCATCCGCCTGTTACCGCCGCTGGTGATCGAACGGACAGAAATTGAAACGATTGTGCAGGGAATCGTCAACACCTTGCAGGGTGATGGCTGCAAGCCAGTTCAGCAACGCGCATGAACTCATGGGTGGGAGTCGAGCGAATCCTGGGCTATACCGTGATGATGCAGATGCGGTAGAACAAAGGCGGGAATTACGAGTCTCTAGGCGTAATGCTCACCCCCATGGATTTCAAAGGAGCCCACCATGTTTATCCGGACCCTGACCCTCGCCACCCTGCTGATCGCTGCCGGCCCGTCGTTCGCGGCCGACAGCGATGCTCCGCTGGCGCAGGAGCGCGGCAAGACACGTCCCTTGATCATCATTGCTCCGAGCACGGTTGATCCGACCCTGATCAACCTTAAAAAGGCCCTTGAGGAACCCGCCAATCGCGAAGCTTTTGCCCAGCGCAATATGGTCCTGTATACGGTGGTCAATACCATCGGCGAGCGTAACGGCAAGACTATGGATGCCCAGTCGACCATGGCCTTGATCCGTGAACTCAAGCTGGGTGCCGGTGTGCAGACCAAGGTGATTCTGGTGGGCAAGGACGGCGAGAAGAAGATCGAGAAGGCCGGTGCAATCGATCCCAAGGAAATCTTCGCCACCATTGATCAGATGCCGATGCGCGAGCGCGAAGCGGCTGTGGCGCCACCTGAGCCGGAAGCCAGGCCGGGGCCTGCCGAAAAGGCAGTCAAGCCCACCAAGGCGGGCGCTCCGGGCAAGACCCTGGACGATTGATGGATGACAGGCTGGCGTCAGGCAATGTGCTGACGCCAGCCTTGAGTGTCCGCCGAAACTCAGTCGCCGCGAATGTACTGTTCCAGTTGCTGAATGAGGCTGGCCTGTTCCCCGATGGCCTCTTTCACCAGGTCGCCAATCGATAGCAGTCCCAGCAATTGCCCGTGCTCCACGACCGGCAGATGGCGAAGATGATTGTCGGTCATGATGCCCATGCAGGTTTCCACATTCTGCTGTGAGTCGACCGTGATCACCTTGGTGCTCATGATGGCGCTTACGGGCGTACCGACCGAAGAGCGGCCCTTGAGAATCATCTTGCGCGCGTAATCACGCTCGCTGACCACGCCCACTACCGCGCCTCCTGCCACGACCGGCAGCGCCCCGATATTTTTCTCGGCCATCAGCTTGAGTGCATCGAGCACCATCTGGTCAGGACCGATGGTATGCACCTGTTGGTGTTGTTCGGATTTCAGCTTCAACAGTTCGGCGACGGTTTTCATGGAGCTCTCCGTGGATGAGGACCTGAATGATTGTAGTCCCCGGATGGGGGGACTACAGAATCACGGGATCGGAGAGTTCAGGCAAGTATTTGTGTGGGACTTGCTTACCAGCGATAGGTCGCGCTGGCCTGTACCGTGCGTTGCGCACCGTACCAGCACCATGAGTAGTAATAGCAGGACGCTACGTATTCCTTGTTGGCCAGGTTGGAGATGTTCAGCGCCAGGCGCAGGTTATCCATCGGGCTGTTGATATTGGCAATGTCGTAGTGTGCTGCTGCGTCGAACAGGGTGTAGCCCGGTACTTTCAGAGTGTTGGCCTCATCACCCCAGGTCGAACCGATATAGCGCGCACCGCCGCCGACACCAAAGCCCTTCAACTGCCCTTCGCGAAAGGTGTAGTCGATCCAGGCCGAAGCGGTGTGTCGAGGAATCGCCGGCGGGGTGGTGCCTTCAGCCGATAGCGCCGGGCCATTGGCCTGACCGACGATGCCCGGCTGGACCCTGACGGTGCTGTTGGACTTGCTGATCTGGTTGTCCAGATAGGCATAAGCCGCCGTGATATCCAGGTTGTCGCTCAGGCTGGCCTTGCCTTCCAGCTCGAAACCGCGGGATTGAACTTCACCGGTCTGCACCTGGCAGCGCGCACCGTTACAGATATTGCTCGCGACCGGATCGGGGGTCAGCACATTGCTGCGCCGCAGGTCGAAGATCGCGGCGCTGATGAAACTGTTGCTACCCGGTGGCTGATACTTGATGCCCAGTTCGTATTGCTTGCCTTCGGTCGGCTCGAAGGGCTTGTTACCCAGGCCGGTGCCCGATTGGGGCTCGAATGACTCGGAATAGCTGATGTAAGGCGCCACACCGTTATCGAACAGATAGACCAGCCCAAGGCGTCCGGTGAAAGCCTCGCTCTGCACCGAGCTTTTGGTTTTCACCCCGGTCGCAATTCGCCTGGAAGTGTTGGTGCTGTCGGCCCAGTCGTAACGTCCGCCCATCAGCAATACCCATTTGTCCCACTTCAGTTGCTCCTGAAGGTACAGGCCTTTCTGTTGGCTGCGGGCGGTGGCATCAGCACTGTAGATGATCGGAGCAATCGGGCTGCCATATACCGGATCGAACAGATCCAGCGACGGGCCATTGCCATTCCCTGATTTGGTATCGGTGCTGGTGTTCTGATAGTCGGCACCGAACAGCAGCGTGTGCTGCAACGGACCGGTATCGAATCTGGCCTGGAGCTGATTGTCGACGGTGTAGGAATCCATGTTGACATCGCTGCCGATGGTATAGCGGCCCATGGTGCGGTAGTCGGGCTGCAGGGCATCGGTGCCGTTGTAGATACTCTGATAGATCCCTTCGCTGCGCAGGTAGCGGGCGTTCTGGCGCAAGGTCCAGACATCGTTCAAGTGATGCTCGAACAAGTAACCGACGGCGTGGTATTCACGGTCGCTTTTCTCGAAACTCTTCTCGCCATCATAGAAGTCGACATCGATATCGCGTCCGGTCGGGCTGTTCAGCAGCGAGCCGTAGGCCGGAATCGAGCCATATGAAGCACCTTTGGGATCGCTCTGATAATTGGCCAGCAGGGTCAGCGAAGTGTCGTCGTTCGGCCGCCAGGTAAAGGCAGTGGCAATTGACTGGCGGCGAGTCTCGGTGTGTTCGATCTGACCGTCTGCATCGTCATACAGCCCGGACAGGCGATAGGAGTACACGCCCTGATCGTCAAGCGGCCCGCCAAAGTCGAAGGTCGTGCGCTTCTTGTTGAAGTTGCCGTAGGTGAGGCCGATTTCGTGAAAGGGTGTCTCGGTCGGCAGCTTGCTGACCATGTTCACCACGCCGCTGGGGCTGGCCTGGCCGTACAACACGGAGGAGGGCCCGCGGAGGATTTCCACCCGTTCCAGGTCGAATGCATCTTTCTGCGGTGACGCATCACGGTTGCCCGGCATGCGCAGGCCATCGAGGTAAGTGGCTGGAGAGAACCCGCGAATACTCATCTGGTCCAGGCGTGACGCGGTAGAACCGCGGGTTTCCGGAACCACTGCCGCGCTGTAGCGCAGGATCTGGTTGAGGCTCGCCGCGCCCTGGGCTTTCATCTGGTCCCTGGTGACCACCGATATCGACTGCGGCGTTTCGATCAGTGCGGTGTCGGTCTTGGTGCCGGTGCGGCTCCGGGTCGCCACATAGCCGGACACCGGGCCGCTGGCGCTTTCGATCTGTGAGGCGCCGATGATGCTGGTGGCTTGTAACTCCATGGTCCCTTCGGCAGCTTCGGGAGCCGGTTCGATGCGGTATCGATTGGCCGATATCGCCAGGGCCTGCAAGCCTGTGCCGCTGAGCAGGCGGTTGATGGCTTCGTGGGTGCCGAATTGTCCCTCAAGCCCGTTGCTGCGTTTGCCGCGGGTCAGTGCCGGATCGAACGCCAGCACCAGTTGCGCCTGTTCTGCAAGGTTGTTGAGCGCTTCACTCAAGTCTCCGGCCGGGATCGAGAACCTGCTGACTGCGCTGGTCTGCTGATCGGTTGCGGAGGATTCGGCGGCTTGCAGAGGCACCGCGGCACACGCCATGAGAGTGGCGAGTGCCAATGGGTGCAGCGAACTGGCAGGGCGGGACATGAAAGATCCTTGGTGTAAATGGCGGGTTTCCTTAGCCATGACGTACAAGAATGGAATACGGACAGCGAGTGGGAAACATTTTTATTATCGGTAGCATTTACGTTGATTGTGGTTAGGCATATGCAGGCTGCGCAGGAGCGATTTACTCGCGGATTCCCGGATAAGCGGAGCGCCGCCTGATCCGCGAAGAACTGCATATCGGGCGAGATCCGGGCGTGGAGGGTAGAATGATTTTCGGAAACATTCTTTTGAGGTCAGCGCGTTGGATTTACAGCAGGGCTTTATCCTGAGTCGACACTGGCGTGATACGCCTGCCGGGACTGAAGTCGAATTCTGGCTGGCCACCGATAATGGCCCCAGACATATCCGCCTGCCTTGCCAGCCTTCCGTTGCCTTCGTCCCTGCCGAGCAGCGCGAGCGTGCCGAGGCGTTACTGCGCCGGGAGCGTGGTGTGGAGTTGCGTCCGCTGGCACTGTGTGATTTCCGCCATCGCCCGGTGCTGGGTGTCTACTGCCAGCAGCATCGCCAGTTAATCAATATCGAGAAACTGCTGCGCAAAGGCAATGTAGACATGTATGAGGCCGATATCCGTCCTCCCGAGCGCTACCTGATGGAGCGTTTCATCACCGCGCCGGTGCTGTTTGGCGGTACACCGAATGCCGAGGGTGTGTTGTGCGATGCCGTGATCAAGCCCGAGCCCGGTTATCGACCGCAGTTGAAACTGGTATCGCTGGATATCGAAACCACTTCCCGAGGCGAGCTGTACTCGATTGGTCTGGAAGGCTGCGGCCAGCATCAGGTCTACATGCTGGGTCCTGCCAATGGCAACAATGACGGGCTGGATTTCCAGCTGGAATATTGCACCACCCGGGCACAACTGCTGGAAAAGCTGAACCACTGGCTGGCCGTGCATGATCCGGATGCAATCATCGGCTGGAATGTGGTGCAGTTCGACCTGCGGGTCCTGCATGAACATGCCCAGCGCCTGAAAGTCCCGCTGATGCTGGGGCGTGGCAGTGAACCCATGGGCTGGCGTGAGCACGGCAGTCGCAACAATCATTACTTTGCCGATATCAGTGGCCGCCTGGTGATCGACGGTATCGAGGCACTACGCTCCGCCACCTGGAATTTCCCTTCGTTCAGCCTGGAAAATGTCGCGCAGACCCTGCTTGGTGAAGGCAAGGCCATCGATACGCCCTACCAGCGCATGGACGAAATCAACCGCATGTTCGCCGAGGACAAACCGGCGCTGGCCCGTTACAACATCAAGGACTGTGAACTGGTGACGCGGATCTTCGCCAAGACCGAGTTACTGACCTTTCTGCTGGAACGCGCCACGGTCACCGGCCTGCCTGTCGACCGCAGCGGTGGTTCGGTGGCCGCGTTCTGTCACCTGTATATTCCGCTGATGCATCGTCAGGGGTTTGTCGCTCCCAATCTCGGTGAGCGGCTGCCGGAAGCCAGCCCCGGCGGTTTCGTCATGGATTCACAGCCGGGGCTCTACGAGTCGGTGCTGGTGCTGGATTACAAGAGCCTGTACCCATCGATCATCCGCTCCTTCCTGATCGACCCGGTGGGACTCATCGAAGGCATGCGTCAGCCGGATGACGAGCATTCCGTACCCGGCTTTCGCGGCGCGCGCTTCTCTCGCACGCGGCACAGCCTGCCGGCAATCGTCGAGCGGGTCTGGCAAGGCCGTGAAACCGCCAAGCGCGAACACAATGCGCCGTTGTCCCAGGCACTGAAAATCATCATGAACGCCTTCTATGGTGTTTTGGGTTCCAGTGGCTGCCGCTTCTTCGATCCACGCCTGGCGTCGTCGATCACCATGCGTGGCCACGAAATCATGCTCAAGACCCGTGAGCTGATCGAGGCCCAGGGTTACACGGTGATCTACGGCGATACCGACTCGACCTTTGTCTGGCTGGGGCGCACCCACGAGCAGGAAGAGGCTGCGGATATTGGCCGGGCTCTGGTCAAGCAGGTCAACCAGTGGTGGCGTGAGCATCTGCACAACGAGTATGGCCTGCACAGTGCGCTGGAGCTGCAGTATGAAACGCATTTCCGGCGCTTTCTGATGCCGACCATTCGTGGCGCGGAGGAGGGTAGCAAGAAGCGTTATGCCGGGCTGGTAACACGTGCCGATGGCAGCGAGGAAATGGTCTACAAAGGGCTGGAAACCGTGCGCACCGACTGGTCGCCGCTGGCCCGGCAATTTCAACAGGAACTGTACCTGCGGATCTTCAAGCGCCAGCCTTATCAGGAGTATGTGCGCGATTATGTGCGACGCACCCTGGCAGGTGAACTCGACGGCTTGCTGATTTACCGCAAGCGCCTGCGTCGCAAGCTGGACGACTACCAGCGCAACGTGCCGCCTCATGTGCGGGCGGCGCGCCTCGCTGACGAATACAACCAACAGCAGGGACGACCGCTTCAGTATCAGAACGGTGGCTGGATCAGCTATGTCATGAGTGTCGCCGGACCGGAGCCACTGGAAGTCCGTCAGGCACGTATCGACTACGACCATTACGTGACCCGGCAGCTACAACCTCTGGCAGACGCCATCCTGCCGTTTGTCGACGATGATTTCAGTACCTTGATCGGTGGGCAACTGGGGTTGTTCTAGGGGGATCACCCGCCTTGCGGATTTATACGCAGCTTTTCAAACGGCAGCGTCAATTTGCAACGGCTGCGCAGTCGACAGCAGAAACTGGCCAGACTGCCATGGATAAATCGACGATTTGCAACAGCTTCTTCTGGTCGGCGCCGTCGCGGGCCAGTGTGGCCAGACCCTGAGTGGTTGCCATGAAAAAACCCGCCAGAGCCGAGGCGTCGGTTTTTGGCGGCAGTTCGCCTGACTGAATGCCTGCTTCGATCATTTCGACGAGGCCGGCCTCCATGCCTTGGCGAATTGCTGCCAGATGTTCGCGTACATCTGCGGCGGCCTGCGAACAACTGATCGCTGCCGTGGCAAGCAGACACCCTGCTGGAGTCGTGTCCGCTGTAAATAAAGTGACCGCATGGCGCAACGAATTCAGAACCTGTTCACGTGCTGTTGCCTGGGAATCAAGCACCTTTCTGGAAGCCAGTCCCGCATTGAGATACCGATCCACAGCCTCCAGAAAAAGCTGTTTTTTATCTCCGAAGGCGGCATAGATGCTGGGCGCGGTGACTCCCATGGCTTTGGTCAGCTCGGCCATGGAGGTGGATTCATAGCCGTGCTCCCAGAAAGCAAGCATTGCCTTTTCAAGCACGGCATCGCGGTCGAAAGACAGGGGACGTCCGGATTTTTTGGGTTCGACAGTTTTCATAATGATCGATACGAAACCTTTGACGGCACCAATATAACTGGCTTATAAGTATTTCGTAATGACTGTTACGAAATATAGAGGCCAGGAAATTATGTCACAGAAGCGACTGCGGGTTGGAGTGATCGGCGCGGACACACAGGCCAGTTGGGCCGGTCTTGCCCACATTCCTGCCATCAAGGCACAAGGCACTCTGGAGCTGGCAGCCGTTGCAACGAGAAGGGAAGAGTCCGCACGTGAGGCGGCACAAGTCTTCGGTGCCGAACGCTGGTATGGCGACCCTTACGAGTTGATCCGTGACGAGACGATAGACATCGTGACGGTCACCGTGAAGGTTCCAGCCCATAGAGAACTTGTGCTGGCAGCATTGGCTGCCAACAAGGCGGTCTATTGTGAATCCCCGCTTGGGGCGACGGTTGCCGAGTCAGAGGAAATGGCAGCAGCAGCAAGGTCCGCTCACACGGCTATCGGGTTGCAGGGACGTTTCAATCCTTCTGTGCGCAGAGCGGCGCAGATCATTGCCTCGGGGAAAATCGGCCGTCCGCTGTCGGCCCGGGTGTTCGCGACAACCTTCGGTTTCGGCCCGCAGACCGTCAGTGCCTATGAGTATTTCGACAAGGCCGCGTCAGGAGCGAACCTGCTGACGATTTCGACAGGGCATGTGCTGGACTTGGTGGAATCCGTGCTTGGTCGCATTACAGAGATCGAAGCCCGTACCAGGCTGCTCTGGCCGGAAGTCGAAATAACCGACCTGGGAACCAGCACACAGCGTGAGGTTGCCGACCATGTCGACCTGATAGCAGAGACGAGTTCCGGGGCGGTGTTCTGCGCTCAAGTGGCAGCCGGTATTGCCCAGGAAGATGCCCGGTTTCTTTTTGAGATTCGGGGTTCACAGGGCTGGCTGAGGCTTGAAGGCGGGCATCCTGCCGGCGTGCAGGCGGGCGATCTGGTTCTGACTTCGAGTGCAGAATTCGAGCCGGTGGACGAGCCGGTCGCGACAGGCGGATGGGAGGGGGCCGCGATAAACATCGGTGAAGTTTATGCCAGCCTGGCTCGTGACGTTATTTCCGGTTCCTTTACAACGCCTGGACTTGAGGCCGCCGCACATAACAGCCGCCTGATTGCAGCTGTCGAGCGCTCGGCGAAATCGGGTATTCGTGAGCGGTTATCGTCTGATAACAGAACTCTGTAGCTTCGGTGTGGAATATGCAAAGTTCTGTCATTCGCTATAACTGTGTGGGCTGTGGAGTCTGTTGCAAAGGCCGGCTGGTACCCTTGACGCTGGTCGAGGCCGAACAATGGCTGGCGCGTGGGCATGATGTAGCCGTGGTGCTGGAGGCGTTCAACGAGCTGACCTGGCCGCTCGACTCCAGGCAATATGCGCACAGCGCCGGCAGGTCGGTTGCGGTCAATAGCGCAGAGGGCAGCATGCGGGTCATTGCGGTGCTCGTTGGCAATGCGCTTGAACAGTGTCCGAACCTGCGCGCGGATAACTTGTGCGGCATTTATGAAGAGCGCCCGCTGGTCTGTCGGATTTATCCGATGGAAATCAATCCGTTCATTGAAGTGAGTCAGGACAACAAGATCTGTCCACCCGAGTCATGGGGCAGCGGAGAGATTCTTTGTACCGATGGGGTGGCCAATCCAGAGCTGCAGGCTCTGGTCAATCAGTCCCCGCAAGCCGATGTACGCGATGCTGCTGCCAAAATAGCGCTCTGCGCGCAACTGGGGATCAAGGTTGCGAGCTGGAAAGAGAATGCGTTTGCCGTCTATTTTCCGCAGCGTTTGCAATTGATCGAGGCGATACGCGACAGCAAGACAGAGGTTATCGAAGGTTGGGCCGACGGCTGGAAAGTACGAGTCGATGATCTTCAGCTAAGTGAGCAACTGGCGGTCCACAATATCCACTTGGCCGACCGGGAGACTGCCGACTATATCTTTCACAAGCTGTAGAGCAACAAGGCGCTGGCTTCAGTTGGCAGCGCCACTCCGATGCAGATTTTCGGCAAGCATGGGCAACACCTGCTCGCACGAAACCTCGAACTTCATGTCCAGCAAGTCGTCTGCCCGGGTCTTGCCCTGATTGATGGCAATGATGGGCTTGCCGTGTTCGGCCATCGCCTTGCACAGCCGAAAGGCCGACCAGGCCATCAATGAAGTGCCGACGACCAACAGCCCCTCGGCCTGTTCGACGCTTTGCATTGCCTTGGCGGCAGTGTCGGTTGCGACGTTTTCGCCAAAGAACACCACATCCGGTTTCAGCCGCTGACCAGCGCAATGCGGGCAATGGGGGACCTGGAAATCTGTCTCGAAAGACGAATCCAGCAGGGTGTCGCCATCAGGCGCCTGAATGGCATCGACGCCGGACAGATAGCGATTCTGCGCAAGCATGATGTCCTGGATCGCTGTGCGGTCGCTGCGCTTGTGGCAATCCAGACACAGCACGCGATGCAGGCTGCCGTGCAGCTCTATGACGCCATGGCTGCCCGCCTGGTCGTGAAGCGCATCGACGTTCTGGGTAATCAGCCCGCTTATGTGTCCGCTGGCCTGCATGCTTGCCAGTGCCCGATGTGCGGCATTCGGCGCGGCCTGCAGAATCCGCGGCCAACCCAGCATTGCCCTGGCCCAGTAACGCTGGCGGGCACTGTGGGCCTTGAGAAACTCCTGATACATCATCGGCTGCTTGCCGCGTCGCACACCGTCCTTGTCACGGTAGTCGGGAATGCCCGAAGCGGTGCTGATGCCCGCGCCGGTAAGAACCAGAAAAGGTTTGTCGGCCAGGCTCTGCTGAAGCGTATCGAGTAGATTGCGGGTCGGATTGTCGAGCATTTTCGGACCTCTACCGGATGGTTGGAGACTCAAGATCGAGACATTAGCACAAGCGCCAATAGCGGGCCGGCAGGAGCGAATTCATTGGCTCTGTCTGTTTGTATGCCGCCTTCGCGAATGAATTGGCTCCTACACGGGCCGGGCAATCCTTTTGCCCGGTCTTGCTCCGATATCGCTGGCCTGGCCATCGCGTTGCTTGCCGGTGCGGGCCTGGGTGATCAGGGCGGGGATCAGCGGGCCTTCGGGCAGGGTTTTCCAGAAGCGGGCCGGCATGTGGCCTTGCATGACCTTGGGGTTCAGGCGCGCCGGGTTGAAGATATGGCTGTAATAGGTCAGCCACAGGTCGCCGTGGGGATCATCCACCTGACGTGCCAGTTTTTGCCAGACTTCAGGGCAGCGCCGTTCATGAATCAGTTGCGTGCCGTCGTAGTAAACCCCGTCCTGCGGCGTGGCGATCAGCCAGCGGTGTTGCCCCATGCGGCCGATGAAGTGCTGGCTGGCGCTGTGCAGGATGTCGTGGGCCGGCTCATGCCAGGCCACATATTCGGGCTGCAGCAATTCGCAGGCTGCGTTTGAGGCGGGAAGCGCCACGAAGCGCAGGAAAGCGTGCAAATGGTGGGCCTCGCGACCAATGGTCTTGAGCCGTCGATGCAGTTCGCTGCCCAACCGGTCGCCGGCCAGCATGGCAGTACGGTCACCATGGCTGACTCGCCAGAGCACTTCATACAACAGGCTCCAGCGTTGATCGCCGCGATAGCAGGCCGCTTTTTGCAGCAGTTCCAGCAACTCCAGGGGAACGCGCGCCTGAAAGGGCCCCGGTTGTTGTGGAAGGTCTTCGTCGCTGGAGAACAGATCGGCAGCGCTGTCTGCCTTCCAGCTGACCCGGCTGGGGTCCACCTCATGGCTCAACAGCCAGCGTGCCTGCTGACGCCAGGTATCGAACAGGTCGTCGCAATCCAGGCAGATCATCCCCATAGCCCCAGTTGTTGGGGTTGTGGCCGATCACGCAACTGGTGATGCAGTTGTTCGCTGCTGCTGTCGGCCTGTGACGGGTGGTAATCGCTGGTGATGATGAACGGCTTGGCCTTGGCCAGGATGCAACGCAGTCGGGTCAGGTCTTCGTAGCGAATCCGCCGCTGCCTGCGCAGTTCCACCAGCCGCTGGGTGGTGCGGATGCCGATCCCTGGAATGCGTGCGATCAAGGCCGGTTCAGCTTTATTCAGATCCAGCGGAAAGACCTGGCGGTTGTTCAGCGCCCAGGCCAGTTTGGGATCGATATCCAGCGCCAGGTCGCCGGGGCCCTTGAGCAGTTCGCTGGCGGTAAATCCATAGCCGCGCAACAGGAAGTCGGCCTGGTACAGGCGATGCTCGCGCAACAGCGGCGGGGCGGCCAGAGGTACGCTGTTCGGGCTGTTGGGAATCGGGCTGAACGCCGAGTAATACACCCGGCGCAACTTGAAGTTGCTATAGAGCGACTGGGCACTGTGCAGGATGGTACTGTCATCGGTGGCGTCGGCGCCGACAATCATCTGCGTGCTTTGCCCGGCAGGCGCGAAACGCGGTGCACGCGGTTCGTTGCGCACGGTCTGTTCGCCGGTGTGGATGGTGTTCATGGCCTGCTTGATCGACACCACGTTCTTTTCCGGCGCCAGGGTCTGCAGGCTGGCATCGGTTGGCAGTTCGATATTCACGCTCAGGCGATCGGCATAGCGCCCGGCCTGTTCGATCAGGGCCGGGTCGGCATCGGGGATGGTCTTGAGATGGATATAGCCGCGAAACTCGTGTTTCTCACGCAGCAGACGGGCAACCTGTATCAGTTGCTCCATGGTGTAGTCGGCCGAGCGGATGATGCCGGAACTCAGGAATAGCCCGCTGACGCAATTGCGCCGATAGAAATCCAGGGTCAGGGTGACGACTTCCTCCGGGCTGAAGCGGGCGCGGGGCACATCGCTGGAGCGGCGGTTGACGCAGTACTGACAGTCATACAGGCAGAAGTTGGTCAGCAGGATTTTTAGCAGCGAGACGCAGCGACCATCGGGCGTAAAGCTGTGGCAGATGCCCATGCCGGTGGTCGAACCCAGCCCGGACTTGCCCTGCGAGCTGCGCTTGGGCGCGCCGCTGCTGGCGCACGACGCATCGTATTTGGCGGCATCCGCCAGAATGCTGAGTTTGTCGATGAGCTGCATGGAAAATACCGATACTGTTTTTATATACAGTATAGAGTTCGGTTACCTACTACAAGCTCCGAATGCGCCTACAAACCCTGATTGGAGCGAATCAACTCATAGGCCTTGCGGGCCAGCGGGTTCACGGTATTTGGCCGGATCCACAAGTGATAGGTCACGTCCGGCAGGCGTGGCAGGCCATCGTTTTCCCCCAGCACGCGCATGTCCGGGCCGAGCATTTCCATGCTGCGCGGCGTCACGCCCAGGCCTGCGCGGGTCGCAGCCTTGATGCCGATCAGATTGGACGCCAGATAGGCCTGCCGCCACGCAATGTTCGCTGCTTCCAGGGCTTGCAGGGCATAGCGCCGATAGATGCTCGGCTCATCCACCAGAATCAGCGGCAAGGGTTCGCCCGGCACATGGATGTATTGCGCCGAGCAGATCCACCAGACTGGCGAGGTGCGCAAGGCAAAGCCTTCGAGGGCCGGATCCTCACGGGTGGAAATCACCATGTCGACCTTGCCGCGATGCAGGTCTTCCATCAGGAACGGGCTGCGACCCACATCGATTTCAAGGCGCAGGCGCGGTGCCGAGCGAGCGATATGGCTCAGCAGCGGCGGCAGAATGGTATCGGCGATGTCGTGGGGCGAACCGATGCGCAGTACGCCGCTCAGGCTGCTGTCGCGCAGGGAATTCAGGGCCTCATCATTCAACGACAGCATCTGCCGTGCATGACGCAATAGCTGTCGGCCCGGATCGGTCAGTTGCTTCTGGCGCCCCTGTTTCTGAAACAGGCTGACACCCACTTGCTGCTCCAGACGCTGCATGTGCTGGGTGACCGAGGATTGGGTGCGCGACAACTGCATGCCGGCCTCGGCAAAGCTGTGATGGTCGACCACCGCGACAAAGGTGCGCAGCAGTTCCAGGTCAAGAGTCGAGGTCGGGCTTGAGGTGTCGGGCATGGTGTCTCGGCCGGATTCATATCAGGAGGTGAGGTAAATACATTACGTAATTTTATGTTTGGCGTGGTGGTTTTTATCTGGATTCCGATTTGATCCAGTAAATGCGGCACTTACAGCACTTGCCAATATGCAGCTACACAGAAAGTTATAACCATATTTGATATTTGCATTTCCGTTCATCGGCAACGAACCCGTAGTGTCCCGACATCGGATCGGGGCACACCGATCATTAGCCAGGGGAATTTGCATGCCGAACAAGCGCTCATCCGTTTCACGTTTTCTTCCGGCCATGCTGGGGGCTCTGGCTGGCATGGCGCTCAGCGGTGCAGCACTGGCCGATGCCACGCTGGACAAGATCCAGGAGCGTCATCGGCTGGTAGTGGGCGTATTGCTCTCCGGCGGGCCGTTCGGCTCCATCGATCCTGCCACTCAGAAGCCCAAGGGCGTCAATGTCGATCTGGCCGAAGACCTCGGGCGGCGTCTCGGGGTCGAGGTGGAGCTGGTATCGGTACTGACGGCCAACCGCGTGCAATTCCTGCAACAGGGCAAGGTCGATCTGTTGATCGCCAATATGGAGTGGACACCTGAGCGCGGTCAGATTCTCGGTTCGGTGCCGACACCGTTCTATCGTGTCGGCGGCACGGCCGCGGTGCTCAAGGACAGTCCGATCACCCGCTGGGAAGACCTCAAGGATCAGCCGGTCTGCACTTCCCAGGGCAGCAGTTATATCAAGGCGCTGACCGGGTTCGGCGCTGAACTCAAGGCATTCAAGACTTCGGCGGAGTCCTTGCTGGCCTTGCGTGGCAATAACTGCGTGGCAGCAGTACATGACGCCACGCTGATCAATCCGTTGCTGGCCAGCAACGACGAATGGAAGGGCTATCGCGCCATCACGCCTGAACTCAATCCGGCACCTTCGGTGATCTGGACCCGTTCCGGTGAAACCGACACCCAGAAGCGTCTGGACAGCATTGTCCAGGACTGGCATCGCAGCGGCTGGCTGATCGAGCTTGAAAAGCGCCACAACATCACGCCTGAATCTGCGGCGCTGGTCGAGCTGCATGAACAGTTCAAGGCCAAGGGCGCCTGATCCCCGCGATACCCGTGCGCTCCGTTTCCCATGCCGACGCGCACAGCGTCGGCCAACAAGGAAGGCTCCCATGAGCAGTTTTTTTACCGGCAAGACCCTGACGGCCCTCGGCTTGCTGCTGTTTGCCGGCTGGGCCCAGGCCGACGCAACGCTGGACCGGATTGAACAACGCCACAAGATCAGCATCGGCGTGATTCTCAGCGGCCCGCCGTTCGGCACCATTGATCCTGCGACCGGCGAGCACCTGGGCTACAACGTCGAGCTGGCCAAGGAAATCGCCAAACGCTTGAATGTCGAACTGGAAACCGTTTCGGTGCTGGCTCCCAATCGTGTGCAGTTTCTGCAGCAGGGCAAGGTCGATCTGTTGATCGCCAACATGCAACTCACCGAAGAGCGGGCGCAGATCCTCGATTACGTGCCCACGCCTTACGAAGAAGTGGGCGGCGCGGCGCTGATCCGCAAGGGCGCAGGCATCAGTAAATGGGAAGACCTCAAGGGCAAGCCGGTGTGCGTGTCCCAGGGCAGTAACTTCATCAAGCCATTGCAGGAAGCCTACGGCGCGCAGATCAAGGCGTTCCGCAGTCAGTCCGAATCGCTGCTGTCGTTGCGCGGCAATGGTTGTGTGGCGGCGGTGCATGTGAGTCCGACCATGCATGCTTTGTTGGCTGAAGCGGAGTGGTCGGGTTTCGAGACGCCATTGTCGACAGACCTGATCCCGTCCAAATCGGTGATCTGGTTGCGCAAGGGCGAGCAGGATACCCAGGCCCGTCTGGATGCCATTGTTCGTGACTGGCATCGCAGCGGCTGGCTGATCGAACTGGGCAAGCGCACCGGCATGGCACCGTCCCAGGCTCTGCATGACTTGCATGAGCAGTATCGCAACGCCGCGCCGCTGGCTGTCACGCCATGACTGAAAGGTTATTCCAGGGATTGCAGCAACTGCTGGGCGCCGGGCATGTGCAGACCGGCGAGCAGGCCGCCGAACGCCTGACCGACAGGCAGCGTCGCTATGTCGGCCAGGTGGTTGCAGTGGTGCATCCGGCCGACACCGAACAGGTCGCTGCCGTGGTGCGCCTGTGCGCTGCCCATGATGCACCGGTGGTGGTGCAGGGCGGCAATACCGGCCTGATGGGGGCCGCGACACCTGATGTCAGTGGCACGGCAGTGCTGTTGTTGCTGGACCGTATGAATCGTGTGCGTGAGATCGATACCGACAACGATACCCTGACCGTCGAGGCCGGCTGCATCCTGCAAAACCTGCAGGACGTGGCCCGTCAGGCAAATCGGCTGTTTCCGTTGAGTCTGGGTGCGCAGGGCAGTTGCACCATCGGCGGCAATCTGGGCACCAACGCGGGTGGCAATGCAGTGCTGCGCTACGGTAATACCCGCGAGCTGACGCTGGGGCTCGAAGTGGTGACCGCCCAGGGTGAAATCTGGAACGGGCTGCGAGGATTGCGCAAGGACAATACCGGTTATGACCTGCGCGACCTGTTCATCGGCAGCGAGGGCACGCTGGGTATCATCACTGCTGCGACCCTGAAACTGTTTCCGCTGCCCAAGGCACAGCTCACGGCGTTTCTGGCATTCGAGTCGCTGCAGCACGCGGTCGATTTCCTGTCCCATGCCCGCGCCGGGTTTGGCGCAAGCCTGACGGCCTTCGAGTTGCTTTCGGCCGAATGCCTGGCCTTGTTGCGCGAGCAGTTTGCGCAAGGGCCACAACCGTTCGCGCATGCGGCCCATCCCTGGTTTGCCTTGCTGGAGCTGTCTGACAACCACAGTGAAAGCCATGCCCGTCAGGCTTTTGAAGATGTATTGAGCGATGCCTTTGAAATCGATTTGCTGGCCGATGCCCTGATTGCCGAGAGCCTGGCCCAGAGCCAGGCGCTGTGGCAGTTGCGCGAGAACATGAGCGAGGCGCAGCAGCGTGCCGGGCGCAACATGAAACACGATATCTCGGTACCGATTTCCCGAGTCGTGGAATTCGTCACCCATACCGATGCCTTGCTGCAACAGCACTTTCCCGGCGTGCGCAATTTCACCTTCGGCCATCTGGGCGACGGCAACCTGCACTACAACGTCGCGCACCCGCCGGGCTCCACGGTCGAGGCGCACATGGCCCGTTACGCCGAGCTGAGCGAGCGGGTCCACGACAGCGTTCAGGCCCATGGCGGATCGATCAGTGCCGAACACGGCATCGGCCAGCGCAAGCTGGAGATTCTGGCCCGTTATAAAAGCCCGCTGGAACTGGACCTGATGCGCCGCATCAAGCAGGCACTCGACCCGCACAATCTGCTCAATCCGGGCAAGGTACTGGAGGTCCGCACATGAGCATCGTCCTGTCCAGGCGCGTACAGCGCGTCTCTTTATCGGCCAATGCGGCTGCAAAATCCCGTGCCAGCGCCTTGCGCGATGCCGGGCTGGATATTCTCGACCTGACCACCGGCGAGCCGGATTTCGATACCCCGGAACACATCAGGCAGGCGGCCTGCAGCGCAATTGCCGCTGGCGCTACCAAATACACGCCGACGCCCGGCGTGCGGGCCTTGCGCGAGGCCGTGCAAGGCAAGCTGCAGCGCGAAAACCGGTTGGACTATGACTTGGCATCCATCGTGATTGCCAACGGCGCCAAGCAGGTCATCTTCAATGCGTTCGCTGCGACCCTGAATGATGGCGACCAGGTACTGGTGCCGGTGCCGTACTGGCCATCGTTTCCCGACAGCGTGCGTTTCAATGGTGGCGAGCCGGTGTTTATCGAGTGTGGCCTGGAGCAGGGCTGCAAGCTGACGCCGGAGCAACTGGAGCAGCATATCGGCGAGCGCACGCGCTGGCTGATACTCAACGGGCCAGGCAACCCCAGCGGCGCGGTGTATAGCGCGCAGGAGCTGTTGGCGTTGGCGCAGGTCCTGCGGCGCCATCCGCAGGTGCTGGTGCTGCTGGACGAGCTGTATGAGCACATTCGCTTCGACGGCCATCCGGCACAGAGCCTGCTCAATGTCGCACCGGATCTGCAAGCGCGCTGCCTGCTGGTGGGCGGCGTGTCCAAGACCTATGCCATGACCGGCTGGCGGGTCGGTTTTGGCGCCGGGCCGCAGGAACTGGCCACGGCGATGACGGTGGTGCAATCGCAATCGACTTCCGGTGCCTCATCAGTTGGGCAGGCCGCAGCACTGGCCGCGTTCGAGGGCGGCCTGGAGTTTCTGCCGCAACAGCTGGCGGCTTATCGGCAGCGCCGCGATCTGCTGCTCGAAACCCTGAGTGCGGTGGACGGCCTTGAAGTGCTGGTGCCGCAAGGCGGTTTCTTTGTCTTTGTACGTTGCGCCGGGTTGCTGGGACGCTATCGCCCGGACGGCCAGCGCCTGGAAAACGATGCCGATGTGGTCGCCTGGCTGCTGGAGTCCGGTGTGGCTGGGGTTGCGGGCAGTGCCTACGGTTTGTCGCCGTGGTTTCGCCTGTCGATTGCCACGGCAACTGAAACGGTGAATGAAGCCGGACGGCGGATTGCCCTGGCCTGTACGCAGTTGCGTGCGGGAGTTGGGGCATGAGCCACTGGCTGGAACTGTTCGTGCAATGGACGGCTGGCTTTGGCCTGAACTACGCCTTTCTGCTCGATGCCTATCAACGCGGTTCGATGCTCGACGGAGCGCTGACCACCTTGCTGCTGTGCCTGTTGACGATCATTGGCAGCTTGCTGGTGGGGGTCGCCCTGGCGGCCATGCTCACCTCGGGCAAGGCCTGGCTGAGTTCGCCTGCCCGAGTGTTCATCGAGGTCACGCGCAATACGCCGACGCTGGTGCAGTTGTACTGCGCGTTTCTGGTGCTGAACATGCTGTTGACCCAGGCCATCGGTGCGGCCAACCCGCTGACGCCTTTTGCCTGGGTGGTGATCGTGATTTCCCTGCACAAGGGCGCGTTTCATGCCGAGGCCTTGCGGGCCGGGATCGAAGCGGTGCCTGCCGTGACTCTGGAAGCCGCCAGTTCACTGGCCTTCAACAGTCGGCAGTTGCTGTGGAACGTGCAGTTGCCGCTGGCCCTGCGGTTTGCCTTGCCGTCGCTGATCAACAACCTGATCGATCTGGTGAAAATGACCGCCGTGGCTTCGGCCATCGCCGTGGGAGATATCACCTATGCGGCGATCATGATCTGGACCCAGAGCGACAACGTGCTGGAACTGATGATCCTGATTCTGAGCTTCTTCGGCTTGCTCAGCTTTGTCGTCAACTGTGCAGGGCGTGCGCTGGAAGCACGCCTGAGGATGCCCGGCTATGGCCATTGATTCATCGGTTGCCGCGCCCGTCGCGTGGCCGCGCCGCCATGCGCTGGCCTTGATTCTGCTGGTCCTGGCGGTTGCCTGGCTGATTTTCGGTGCGCCGCACAGCCCGGTATTCCTGGCCTTGATGCAGTGGTCGCCGGCATTGGCCATGGGGTTTGGCCAGAACATCCTGATCAGTCTGGTGGCCATCGGTCTGGGCACGCTCTTCGGGCTGCTGGTCGGTGCGCTGGGCCTGTCGCCTTTCCGGCTGCTGCGCCTGCCGGCGCGGATCTGGGTGCAGGTCTTTCGCAATGCGCCCTGGCTGGTGCTGATATATTTCACGACCTATGTGTTTCCGTTCGAGGTCAGGATCGGCAGCTCATATATCTCGTTCCCCGACTGGGTGAAAGTCACTATCGGCCTGGCCTTGCCGGCCAGTGCCAATGTCGCGGAAATCTTCCGGGGCGCGGTGGCCTCGATCCCCAGCACCCAGTGGGAAGCTGCACGTTCGCTGGCCTTCACCCGCAGGCAGATATTCAGCTCGATCATCCTGCCGCAATGCTTCAAGCGCATGTTGCCGCCGTGGATGAACCTGTATGCAGTGATCACCATGGGCACGGCACTGGCTTCGCTGGTGGGTGTGCATGACGTGATCGACACCGCACAGATCGCCAGCAACACCGTCAACCAGACCGGCTTCACGGTGATCATCTATTGCAGCCTGCTGGTGCTGTTCTTTGCCTACTGCTACCCGATTTCCCGTCTGACCCAACGCCTGGAGCGACGTTATGCCTTCTATTGATTCTGGCGCTGAACCCTTGGTGAGCCTGCGCGACCTGCACTTGTCGTTCGGCAGCAACCTGGTGCTCAAGGGCATCGACCTGGATGTGCAGCGCGGCCAGGCAGTGTCGATCATCGGCCCGTCCGGCTCGGGCAAGTCGACCATCCTGCGCTGCATCACCGGCCTGTTGCAGACCCAGCGCGGCAGCATCCGCGTGGGTAACACCGATGTGCATGCGCTGACCCACGAGGCGCAGCGTATCGAGCTGCGCAAGCGCGTGGGCTTCGTGTTCCAGCAGTACAACCTGTTTCCGCATCTGTCGGTGCTGGAGAACCTGGTGATTGCGCCGCGCAAGGTACTGGGGATCGAACGTGCCGAAGCCGAGAAGCAGGCGCGTGCCTTGCTGGCCAAGGTACGCATGGAGCACAAGGCCGATGCCTATCCGGGCCAATTATCCGGTGGTCAACAGCAGCGGGTGGCGATTGCCCGGGCCCTGGCGATGCGTCCGGAGCTGATCCTGTTCGATGAAGTGACCTCGGCGCTCGACCCGGAAACCGTCGGGGAAGTGCTGACCGTGATCCGCGAACTGACCGAAGAAGGCATGACCTGTGTGCTGGTGACCCATGAAATGCGCTTCGCCGAAGAAATCAGCGACGTGGTGTATTTCACCGAGAACGGCCTGATCGTCGAACACGGCAGCGCCGGGCAGATATTCCAGCACCCGCACAGCGAGCGCACCCGCGAGTTTCTGCGCCATGCCCTTGGCGATGCCGGGCGTCGTCCGCCAGTTCCTGTCGATCCGTTCGCGCTGGGCAAGATCAGCCGCTACAGCCTGTCTGTCTGAGCAAAACCACCATAAAAACCTTGAATAGCCCGGGAGCCACCTGAATGAGTAACGCAAACCGAACCCAAGTGATCGAAGACTTTCTGCAACAGATCCGTGAGATCAATCAGCGCGGCGTAGACCGCGAAGCCCTGAAGGAAATCATCGTCCAGCTGGAAGGCCTCGCCGCTCGCCATGACCTGTTCAACTTCGCTGCGTTTCCTGCGCCGATCCCGGGGCAGGGCGATACCGCTTTTCGCTATCGCCTGAACGATGATGGCGAAACCCCGACCCTGTACATGAACTCGCTGCTGCCGGGTAAAAGCACCTTGCCGCACAACCACGAAACCTGGGCGGTGATCGTTGCCGTGCAGGGGCAGGAAATCAATTACGTCTGGGCGCGTACCGACGATGGCAGCGACCCGGCGTTCGCCCGCCTGGAGCTGGATAAGGAAGTCATCGTCCAGCCCGGTACGCCGATCGGGTTCCTGGGCGATGACCTGCACGGCATCAAGGTCGTCGGCGAACAGCCGACCTTGCACTTCCATCTGTATGGCCGGCCGCTGGAGTCGCTCAACGGGCGGTTTGGCGTCAACGAAGAAGGCCGGGTCTTGAACTACAACGCCTCACAGATGGCGCCGTCGATCAAGGCGTATTGAGATTCCCCGACAAGCCAGCCGTTATCGGCTCGCTGCCTGTTTTCCTTTTACTTCATGAGCCATCCCATGAGCCAGACCACCACCGCGGCCCAACTCCAACAATGGCTGTTCGACGGGCAGGAAATTGCCCTGTTCGACCTGCGCGAACATGGCCAGTACGGCGAAGCCCATCTGTTCCATGCCGTTACGCTGCCCTATAGCCGGCTGGAGCTGGATATCCGCCGTCTGGCACCCAATCCCGGCGTGCGCCTGGTGATCCATGACCAGAATGGCGGCGATGTCGCAGCCCGTGCCGCTGCACGGCTGCAAGCGCTCGGCTATCGCCAGGTGCACATTCTTGAAGGTGGCGCCGATGCCTGGCAGGCCGCAGGCCTGCAACTGTTCGCGGGTGTGCACGTGCCGTCCAAGGCATTCGGTGAGTTGGTGGAAGAGACCCGGCATACGCCGCATATCAGCGCCACGCAACTGGCGCAGCGACAGGCGCAGGGCGAGCGACTGGTGGTGCTGGACGGCAGGCCGTTCGACGAATACCGCAAGATGACCATTCCGGGTTCGGTGTGTTGCCCCAATGGTGAGCTGGGCTATCGACTGGCGGAGCTGGTGACGGACGAAAGTACGCCAATCATCGTCAACTGCGCCGGACGCACTCGCAGCATCATCGGGGCGCAGACGCTGATTGATCTGGGCGTCAGGAACCCGGTCTATGCCCTGGAAAACGGCACTCAGGGCTGGTATCTGGCCGATCTGCAACTGGAACACGGCAGCAGCCGACGCTATCCGGATGATGTATCGCCGGCCTCGTTGACTCGCCAGCGGCAGGCCGCCCGGGCGCTGGCCGAACGGGCCGGAGTGCAGAGCGTCAGTGCCGGGCAGGTCGGCCGTTGGGCGGCGGATGGCGAGCGCAGTCTGTTCCTCTGCGATGTACGCACTGCCGAGGAGTTTGCGGCAGGCAGTCTGGCCGGCGCGCAACATACGCCGGGTGGCCAGTTGATTCAGGCCACGGACCTGTATGTCGGCGTGCGTCAGGCGCGTCTGGTGCTGGTGGACGACGAGGGTATCCGTGCGCCGATTGTCGCCAGTTGGCTTCGGCAGTTGGGGCACGATGCCTATGTGCTGGCCGCAGGTGTCGGCAGCGGCTTGTCACTGGCGGTCACCGAGCCGGATGTACAGCCGGACTTGCCGGGTATCAGCGTGCAGTCGCTGGTCGATGCCTTGCAGGATCGTGCGGTGGCATTGGTGGATCTGCGTTCGAGTACAGCTTTTCGCAAGGGGCATATCGAAGGCTCGCGCTGGTCGATACGCCCGCTGCTGGCCGCTGCCGTGCGTGATGAGTCGCGGCCTCTGGTGCTGATTGCCGATGACCCGGCTCTGGCGCAACTGGCTGCGCAGGAATTGCCGCAGGCGCAACGTCAGAACCTGCGCTTGCTGGACGGCGGGATCAACGCCTGGCTGGCCGCCGGACGGCCCTTGCGCGAAGATGCCGCGAGCCTGGCGGACGAGCAATGCATCGACTTTCTGTTCTTCACCCATGACCGGCATTCCGGTAACAAGGACGCCGCACGCCAGTACCTGGCCTGGGAAATCGGCCTGCTGGGACAGATGACCGAACAGGAAATCGCCAGCCTCAAGCCACTGTCGACAGAAAAGCCTGAGCGCCCGTCATCGGCGCCTCTGGTCAGAACGCGCCTGGTGCATGCTGCGCGGACTTGCGCAGGCAGTGGCGGGCGTGGGGTGAATGTGCCGGTCACGCGCTTGAGCACGGTGTTGTTCGACAGCCTCGGACAGATGCGGGATATCCGCAAGCGGCGCGACAGCGAGCGACTGTTGAGTTATGGCGCCCGCGGAAATCCGACAGCCTTCGCGCTGGAAGACCTGGTGACCGAGCTGGAGGGCGGCTATCGCACCCGCTTGTTCGGCACCGGGCTGGCGGCGGTGGCCCAGACTTTTCTGGCCTATCTGCGCCCTGGTGACCATGTGTTGCTCACCGATGCGGTGTACTCGCCGGTGCGGCGGGTGGCGCGGGAGTTTCTTGAACCGTTCGGCATTCAAGTCAGTTATTTCCGGGCCGACGGGCAGGGCCTTGAGGCGCAACTGCAAGCCAATACCCGAATGGTCTATGCCGAAGTGCCGGGTTCATTGCTGTATGAATTGTGTGATCTGCCCGCGATTGCCGCGCTGTGCCGACCGCGAAATATCCTGCTGGCGGTGGACAATACCTGGGGTTCCGCCTATCTGTATCGGCCGCTGGAGCTGGGGGCGGATATTTCCATCATGGCTTTGACCAAGTACCTGTGCGGCCATAGTGATGTGGTGATGGGCAGTGTCTGTACCCGCGAAGAAGTCTGGCAGCCGCTGGGCAGGATGAGTGACACCTTTGGCTGCGCGGTCAGCCCCGACGACGCCTATCTGATTCTGCGCGGCGCCCGCACTCTGGCTGCGCGCATGGACATTCATGAACGCCAGGGCCTTGAGATTGCGCACTGGCTGAGCGGGCATCCACAGGTCAGGCGTGTATTCCATCCGGGGTTGCCGGAGCATCCCGGTCACGAACTGTGGAAACGGGATTTCGCCGGCAGTAACGGCCTGCTGTCCTTCGAGCTTGAGTCGGCAGATCAACCACGACTTGAGCGCTTTATCGGCGCCTTGCAACTGTTCGGCCTCGGCGCTTCGTGGGGCGGCTATGAAAGCCTGATCACGGTAGCCGATGTCAGTGATCGCGATAATGAAACTGACAAAGCGCGCAATCCGGTGCTGCGTCTGCATATCGGCCTGGAGGATGTAGCGGCGTTGATCGAGGATTTGCAGCGCGGCTTTGCAGCTAATTGATTGTCCGGGACCCGTCAGGCCTGTGGCAGAGGGCTTGCCCGCGGCAGGGCAAGGCGGTCTCTATCGGGTGATGCCTTGTGTAAATGTTATTTCATAACAAAATACAGGGTTGGCATGTAATACTGTAACGAATCGTTGCAGGTCACCCCTCTGTGAAAGCTCCTCATACTTCCTCTGTCGCAGGTTCCGTACTGGCTCAATCGGCCTTGAAGCGGGTTCTGCTGGCTCTAGGCATATTGCTGCTGTTATGGCTGGCCATCGCCTGGTCGGTGGCCATTCCATGAGCGCTGCGATTGCTCTGGACAACCTGACGGTCGCCTATGATCGCCATGCGGCGGTGCATCACATCAGCGGCCGTTTCGAGGCCGGGAGCCTGACCGCGATTGTCGGCCCCAATGGCGCAGGCAAATCCACGCTGATCAAGACCATTGCCGGCACCATGAAGCCAGCGGTGGGGCATGTCGATCGCGGACAACTGGCGACCCGTACGCTGGGCTATCTGCCCCAGGCGGCCGAAATCGACCGGAGTTTCCCGCTGAGCGTGGCCGATACCGTGGCCATGGGTGCCTGGCGCAGCATCGGCCCGTTTCGCAGCCTGACCCGCGAGCATGCCAGGCTCACCCAGGAGGCACTGAACACCGTGGGCCTGGAAGGGTTCGAGGGCCGCAGCATCGGTTCGCTGTCATCCGGGCAGTTCCAGCGGGTGCTGTTTGCCCGGTTGCTGTTGCAGGATGCCTCGGTGATTCTGCTGGACGAACCCTTTACTGCCATCGATGCCCGCACCACTCGCGACCTGCTGGAACTGGTGCGCAGCTGGCACGGCCAGGGCCGTACGGTCATCGCGGTGTTGCACGATATCGATCAGGTTCGTCAGCATTTTCCGCAGACTTTGCTGATGGCCCGCGAAGCAATTGCCTGGGGAGCCACGGCCGAGGTGCTGAGCGATGCCAACCTGCGGCGGGCGCGCAATATGGCCGAGTTCTGGAGTGCCGATGCCCGGGTGTGCGAGAGCGATGGTGAGCGCCCATGACGCTCTACAGCATGCTGGTCGAGCCCTTTGTCGAATTCGGCTTCATGCGCCGGGCCCTGGTGGCCTGCCTGGCGCTGGGCATCGGTTCCGGTCCGGTGGGCGTGTTGCTGATGCTGCGGCGCATGAGCCTGGTGGGCGATGCCATGAGTCACGCGGTATTGCCGGGCGCGGCAGTGGGCTTCATGGTGGCGGGGCTGTCGTTGCCGGCCATGGGTTTTGGCGGGCTGATTGCCGGTCTGGCGGTGGCCCTGTTGTCAGGGCTGGTCAGCCGGCTGACAGCCTTGCGCGAAGACGCCAGCTTTGCCAGTTTCTACCTGACTTCCCTGGCCGCCGGTGTGTTGATCGTGTCCATGCACGGTTCCAGCGTCGACCTGCTGCATGTGCTGTTCGGTACCATCCTGGCCATCGATGACAGTGCCATCTACATGGTCGGCGGTATTGCCTCATTCACCTTGATCCTGCTCGCGGTGATCTACCGGCCGCTGGTGCTGGAGTGTTTCGATCCTGGTTTTCTGCGCGCGGTGGGCGGGCTGGGTTCGCTGTATCACGTGTTGTTCCTGCTGCTGGTGGTGCTGAATCTGGTGGCCGGCTTTCAAGCGCTCGGCACATTGATGGCGGTGGGCATGATGATGCTGCCGGCTACGGCGGCGCGGTTCTGGGCCAGCTCGTTGAGCGCCCTGATGCTGATTTCGACCTTGTTGGCCACTGCATCCGGCCTGATCGGCCTGATCGTTTCCTATCACCTTGGCGTTGCTTCCGGACCGGCCATCGTCCTGACCGCCAGTGCCTTCTATGGCTTTTCCCTGCTGTTCGGACGCACGGGGATCCTGCGTCGACTGTTTCCCAAACCTCACCTGGCCAATTGAAAAGGACGTGTCATGAAACGATTGATGATGTTGAGTGCAATGGCGGCGATCATGCTGTCTGGTCTTGCCCAGGCCAGGCCGCTGGAGACGGTTGCTTCGTTCACAGTGATTGCCGATATGGTCAGCAACGTCGGTGGTGATCGGGTGCATGTAACATCATTGATCGGCCCCAATGGCGACCCGCATGTCTACGAGCCGACGCCAGGCGATGCCCAGGCCTTGAAGAATGCGGACCTGACCTTCGTCAGCGGCCTGCATCTGGAAGGCTGGATGGATCGCCTGATCAAGGCGTCCGGCTACAAGGGCCAGCCGGTGGTGCTGTCCGACGGGATCAAGACCCGGCACATGCAGGAAGACGGCAAGCTCATCACCGACCCGCATGCCTGGAACAGTGCTGCCAACGGGGTGATCTATGTGCGCAATATCATCGCCGCACTCAAGAAGGCCGATCCGGAAGGGGCCAGCGTCTACGAGACCAACGGCCAGCGCTATATCCTGCAGTTGCAGCAACTGGACCTCTATGCCCGCGACCAGATCCAGTCGGTGCCCGAGGAGAAACGCAAGATCCTCACTTCCCATGATGCGTTCGGTTACTTCGGTGATGCCTATGGCGTGACCTTCCTCTCGCCACTGGGCTTTTCCACTGAATCGGAAGCTTCGGCTGCGGATGTCGCAAAACTGATCCGCCAGATCAAGAGCGAGCACGTCAGCGCCTATTTCTTCGAGAACTCCGGTGACCCGCGGCTGGTCAAGCAGATCGCCGACGCCAGCGGCGCACAACCGGGTGGCGAGTTGTACGTCGAGTCACTGTCGGCGCCGGATGGCCCGGCAGCCAGCTATGCACAGATGTTCCGCTATAACGTCGACAAGCTGACGGCGGCGATGAAAGGAAAGTGATGATGCTGTTCGCGAATGAATTCGCTCCTGCACACAATGTGAGGGAGCGGATTCATCCGCGAATCAGGTTCAATGATTCACAAACTTGAAAATGGTGGTCTGGGTATAGGCCTTGCCGGGATCCAGGCGGGTGCTGGGGAATTTCGGCTGGTTCGGCGCATCCGGGTAGTGCTGGGTTTCCAGGGTGAAGGCGCCCCAGTGCGGGTAGACCTTGCCGGCCTTGCCATGAATGCTGCCGTCCAGGAAGTTGCCGGTGTACAACTGCACGCCGGGCTCCGTGGTGAACAGTTGCAGGTGGCGACCTGACTGCGGATCGCTGACTTCGGCGGCAAGTTTGCTGGCGTCGCCTTTGGTGTCCAGCACCCAGTTGAAGTCAAAGCCACCTTGTTTGGGCTCGGCGTATTTGAGCTGCTGATGGTCGGCCTTGATGTTTTTGCCGATGGCGGTGGGCTTGAGGAAGTCCATGGGCGTACCGGCGACCGGGGCCAGTTCGCCGGTGGGGATCAGCTTGTCGTTGACCGGCGTGTAATGCGAGGCATGCAGGGTCGCCACCTGCTGGAGAATATCGCCGTTACCGGCGCCCGCCAGATTGAAATAGCTATGGTTGGTCAGGTTCAGCACCGTGGGTTTGTCGGTGCTGGCGTGATAGTCGATCTTCAGTTCGTTCTGCTCGTTGAGGCTGTAGGTGACCTCGGTCAGCAGCGCACCGGGAAAACCCATTTCGCCATCGGGCGACAGATAACTCAGTTTCACGCCGACCCAGCCATCGCCCTGGACGCTTCTGGCTTTCCAGATACGCTTGTCAAAACCCTGATTGCCGCCATGCAGGGCATTGGTCTTGTCGTTGAGCGGAACGCGGTAGGTCTGGTCGTCCAGCTTGAAGGTGCCACCGGCCAGGCGATTGCCGAAACGACCGATGGTTGCCCCGAAATACACCGTGCCGTTGTTCTGGTAGCCCTGCACATCATCGAAACCCAGCACGACGTCTTCGACCTTGCCGTTCTTGTCCGGGACCATGAGCGACTGCAGGGTTGCGCCATAGGTAATGATGCTGGCCTTCAGGCCATGGCTGTTGTGCAGGGTGTATTTCTCGATGGTCGTGCCATCGGGCAGTTTGCCAAAGGTGCCTTGTTCGCTGGACAGCGTAGCGGCTTGTGCGGTCAGGGTGGCGATCATCAGTGACAGTCCAAGGCTGCTGAGAAGAGCGTGATTTTTCATCTGTTCTACTCACTTTTATTGTTGTTGTGAAAGGGAACGGTTGCGCAATCCATCGCTGGGTACGTCGAAAAACGGTAATTGGTCAGACTATTTGATCGGTTTTAATCCGATGCAAGGATTTATAGTCGATAAAAAGCCGCTTGAAAAATAAATCGTAATACTATTTAGTAGAGGCAGTTCCTAAGAAAAATAAAAAAGGACACCGTTCATGCATTGGCAGCCTCTCTCCGAGCAGCGTTTCAAACTGGCAGAAGGCCCTTTCTGGGACCTTGAACAGCAAGCCTTGTACTGGGTCGATATCGCCGCGCGTCAGGCCTGTCGCCTTGCTCAAGGGCAACATGATCAATGGCGTCTGCCCGAAGCGGTTTCCGCGTTCATTCCCACCGAGCAGGGCGATGCCCTGGTGACTCTGGCCAGCGGCGTGTATCGCCTTGACCTGAATTCGACCAGAACCTCCATTTCATTGCTGTGCGTGGCCGATCCGGTCGCGGGCAATCGTGCCAACGAATCACGTTGCGACGCCCAGGGCCGGTTATGGCTGGGCAGCATGCAGAACAATCTGGATGCCGACGGCGGCGACCTGCCGCTGGTACGCCGTTCCGGCGGCCTGTTTCGGGTCGATGCCGATGCCAGCGTCACGCAGTTGCTGAGCGGGCAGGGCATCGTCAATACCCTGCTGTGGAACGCGGACGGCACCTTGCTCTACAGCGCCGACAGCCTCGATGGCGTCATCTATCGATACCCGGTCCTGGCTGATGGCGAACTGGGCCCGCGCCAGGTCTGGGCGCAGGAGCATTCACGCGGAGTTCCGGATGGCTCGGCGATGGATGCCGAAGGTTATGTCTGGAATGCGCGCTGGGGCGGCAGTTGCCTGATCCGTTTCGCTCCGGATGGCAGCGTTGACCGGGTGGTCGATCTGCCGGTCAGTCACCCCACCAGTTGTGTGTTCGGCGGTCCCGATCTGGCCACGCTCTACGTCACCAGCGCCGCACCGGCCGATGCCCATGGCCAGTTGGATGGCGCGCTGCTCATGGGCAATGTGGGTGTCTCCGGGCAGCCGTGCCGGCGTTTCGCAGGCTGAACTTTCATTGCATCCAGGAGCGTTGAATATGGCGATACCCTTGTCGTTACCTCCGGTTCCCGAGCCGGTTCGCGGTGAGCGTCTGCTAGGCAAGGTGGTGCTGGTGAGCGGTGCTGCCCAAGGGATAGGCGAGGCCATTGTGGCCTGCTTCCAGGCACAGCAGGCACGGCTGGTCATCAGCGACGTGCAGGGCGAAAAGGTCGAACAGGTAGCGGCGAAGTGGCGTGGGCAGGGGGCCGAAGTGCATGCGCTCAAGGCCGATGTTACCCGCCAGGATCACTGGCAGAACATGGTCGATCTGGCCATCGAGCATTTTGGCCGGGTGGATGTGTTGGTCAACTGCGCCGGCGTGAATGTATTCCGCGACCCACTGGAGATGAGCGACGAGGACTGGAAACGCTGTTTTGCCATTGATCTGGATGGCGCGTGGTATGGCTGTCGCAGCGTCTTGCCGACGATGCTCGAACAGGGCGCGGGCAACATCATCAATATCGCCTCGACCCATTCGAGCAACATCATTCCCGGCTGCTTTCCCTATCCGGTCGCCAAGCATGGCCTGCTGGGCCTGACCCGCGCCCTGGGCATCGAGTACGCACCCAGGGGTATTCGGGTCAATGCGATTGCGCCGGGCTATATCGAAACCCAGCTCAACGTCGACTACTGGAATGGCTTCGACGATCCGCAGGCCGAGCGTCAGAGGGCCTTCGACCTGCATCCACCCAAACGCATCGGCCAGCCTGTCGAGGTGGCGATGACAGCCCTGTTCCTGGCTACGGACGAGGCACCATTCATCAACGCCAGTTGCATCATGATCGATGGCGGCCGCTCGGTGCTCTACCACGAGTGACACTCGGTTACATTGCCGTCATCGGCAATATGGTATGACTATTTGGCTGGTTCGCGGCTCCTGGCCTGAAACAGCCACCTTGCTGGACGCTGTAGCTATTCAATAACAATAAGGAGTTAGCTATGTTGAGTCGCCACGGGATTCGTTCCCTATGCTGCGCCGCTGTCACCACTGCCATTCTCGGCATGAGTGGCATCATCCACGCCGCCGAAGAAGTGAAAATCGGCTTTCTGGTCAAACAACCCGAAGAACCCTGGTTCCAGACCGAGTGGGCCTTTGCCGACAAGGCGGGCAAGGAGCACGGCTTCACCGTGCTGAAAATTGCCGTGCCGGACGGTGAGAAAACCCTGGCGGCCATCGACAGCCTCGCGGCCAACGGTGCCAAGGGCTTCGTCATCTGCCCGCCCGATGTATCGCTCGGCCCGGCCATCGTGGCCAAGGCCAAGGCGCTCGGGTTGAAGGTCATGGCAGTGGATGATCGCTTCGTCGATGCCAAGGGCAATTTCATGGAAGACGTGCCGTATCTGGGCATGGCCGCCTTTGAAGTCGGTCAGAAACAGGGCGAAGCCATGGCTGCCGAGGCGAAAAATCGCAACTGGGACTGGAAGGAAACCTACGCCATCATCAACACCTACAACGAACTGGATACCGGCAAGAAACGCACGGACGGTTCGGTTGATGCCCTGAAAAAAGCCGGTCTGCCGGAAAGCCATATCCTCTTCACCGCCCAGAAAACCCTGGATGTGCCGGGCAGCATGGACGCCACCAACTCGGCGCTGCCGAAACTGCCGGGTAATGCCAGGAACCTGATCATTGGCGGCATGAACGACAACACCGTACTCGGCGGCGTGCGTGCAACTGCCACCAACGGCTTCAAGCCGGCCAACGTGATCGGGATCGGCATCAATGGCACCGACGCCATCGACGAACTGAAGAAGAAGGAAAGCGGTTTCTTCGGCTCGATGCTGCCCAGCCCGGACAAGGAAGGCTATGACACGGCCTACCAGATGTTCAAATGGGTCACCACTGGTGAAGAACCGCCGAAGTACACCGCCATGGACGACGTAACACTCATTACGCGCGCCAACTTCCAGGAAGTCCTGACCAAGATCGGTCTGTGGAAGTGAGTTCAAGGGGGCCTGATGCTCAGGCCCCTTCGCGAGTGAGGAGGGCGGATTCATGCAACAGGCAATAGAACAACGGCAATCGGGCGCTGGAGCCTTGCGCTTCAATGGCATCGGCAAGGTCTTCCCGGGAGTCAAGGCACTGTCGGACATCAGCTTCCAGGCGCAGCCCGGCAGTGTTCACGCCTTGATGGGCGAGAACGGTGCAGGCAAGTCCACGCTGCTGAAAATACTCGGCGGGTCCTACCAGCCCAACAGCGGCAGCCTGCAGATCGGTGAGCAGACCCATCAGTTCAAATCCACCGCAGACAGCATCGCGGCGGGTGTTGCGGTCATTCACCAGGAACTGCATCTGGTGCCGGAAATGACCGTCGCGGAGAACCTGCTGCTGGGGCATATGCCGAACCGGCTGGGGCTGATCAATCGCCGGGCCATGCTGCGCCAGGCCAGCGAGCTGCTCAAGGGGCTCGCCGATGAAATCGATCCGGGCATGCGCCTGGGCGATCTGTCCCTGGGCCTGCGGCAACTGGTGGAAATCGCCAAGGCCATGTCGCGCAATGCCCATGTGATTGCCTTCGACGAGCCCACCAGCAGCCTGTCGGCGCGGGAAATCGACCGACTGATGGCGATCATTGCCAAGTTGCGCGACGAAGGCCGGGTGATTCTTTACGTGTCGCATCGCATGGAAGAAATCTTCCGTATCTGCGATGCGGTGACGGTATTCAAGGACGGGCGCTTCGTGCGCACCTTCGACAATATGCAAGAGCTGGATCACGACCGACTGGTGACCTGCATGGTCGGGCGCGATATACAGGACATCTACAACTATCGGCCCCGCGAGCATCAAGGCACGAGCCTGCAGGTTAGCGGGCTGCTCGGCCCGGGGCTTCAGGAGCCGGTCAGTTTCGCGGTGCAGAAGGGCGAGGTGCTGGGTTTCTTCGGACTGGTCGGAGCCGGTCGTACCGAGCTGTTCCGCATGCTCTCCGGGCTGACCCGCAGCAAGGCGGGCAGCCTGCAACTGGAAGGTCAGCCACTGACCCTGAAATCCCCGCGGGATGCCATCGACGCCGGCATATTGCTTTGCCCCGAAGACCGCAAGAAAGAAGGCATCGTACCGCTTTCCAGTGTGGCCGAGAACATCAATATCGGTGCCAGACCTCGGCACGTCAGCCTGGGCTGTCTGCTGCAAGGGCGCTGGGAGCGCGAGAACGCCGAAACCCAGATCCGTGCGATGAACGTCAAGACGCCTTCGCCGGACCAGCAGATCGTGTTTCTTTCCGGCGGTAACCAGCAGAAGGCGATTCTCGGACGCTGGCTGTCGATGCCGATGAAGGTCCTGTTACTCGACGAACCCACCCGCGGTATCGATATCGGTGCCAAATCCGAGATTTACCAGATCATTCATAACCTGGCGGCGCAGGGCATTGCGGTGATTGTGGTGTCCAGCGACCTGATGGAAGTCATGGGAATCTCCGACCGCATTCTGGTGATGAGCGAAGGTGCGATCACCGGCGAACTCAACCGCGACGAAGCCGATGAGTCGCGACTCCTGCAACTGGCCTTGCCCCGTACTCGCGGCTGAACCTTTGGTCTGTGACCATGAAAAATAAAAAAGAGGTGCGTATGTCTACCGAAACCAGCCTGCGGGCTCCGCGTCAGGGCGTGAATATGCGCCGCTTCCTTGATGAATGGGTCATGCTGCTGGCCGCCCTGGGCATTTTCATGCTGTGTGCGGTGTTCATCGATAACTTTCTCTCGCCGCTGAACATGCGCGGGCTGGGACTGGCGATTTCCACCGTCGGCATTGCTGCCTGCACCATGCTCTATTGCCTGGCTTCCGGGCACTTCGACCTGTCGGTCGGCTCGGTGCTGGCCTGTGCCGGAGTGATTGCCGGGATCGTGATTCGCGACACCGACAGCGTATTCCTCGGTGTCAGCGCGGCCCTGGCCATGGGCCTGCTGGTGGGGCTGATCAATGGCATCGTCATCGCCAAGCTGAGGATCAATGCCCTGATTGCAACCCTGGCGACCATGCAGATCGTCCGCGGGCTGGCGTATATCTTCTCCAACGGCAAGGCCGTGGGCGTGTCCAACGAAGACTTTTTCGTGTTCGGCAATGGCCAGTTCTATGGCGTGCCGGTGCCGATCCTGATCACCATCGCCTGTTTCGTGTTCTTTGGCTGGCTGCTCAACTACACCACCTATGGGCGCAACACCATGGCCATCGGCGGTAACCAGGAAGCTGCCTTGCTGGCGGGCGTGCATGTCGACCGGACCAAGATCATCATCTTTGCCGTGCATGGCCTGATTGGCGCCCTGGCCGGCGTAGTGCTGGCTTCGCGCATGACTTCCGGGCAACCGATGATCGGCCAGGGTTTCGAGCTGACGGTCATCTCGGCCTGTGTACTGGGCGGTGTTTCCTTGAGCGGCGGCATCGGCATGATTCGGCATGTGATCGCCGGTGTGCTGATTCTGGCGATCATCGAGAACGCCATGAACCTCAAGAACATCGACACCTTCTACCAGTACGTCATCCGCGGCACGATCCTGCTGCTGGCAGTAATTATCGACCGCCTGAAACGCCGCTAGCTGTTTAAGTGGGAGCGAATGAGCGGACGCCGATTCGCTCCCACCTCATCAGGCGGTGTTCATACAGTCAGCACAAACAGGTTGGCGCGCTCACCCGAATTAAATAGAATGATTCTCATTTTAAGTCGCTGCATGGGTGGCCTTTGAATGAGTGATGCAGCAGGGCCATTGGGCGCGCAGCCGGGGCTGGACAATTTCTATCGCGATCACCGCAGTTGGCTGGAAAACTGGCTGCGCCGCCGTCTGGGCAATGCCTGGGATGCCGCCGATCTGAGTCAGGATACGTTCCTGCGGGTCCTGGCGACCGAGCGCCAGCCCCTGGCCAACCTGCGTGAACCGCGTGCCTATCTGGTCACCGTTGGCAAACGGCTTCTGATCAATCACTACCAGCGCCGCAGCCTCGAACAGGCTTATCTGCAAGCCCTGGCGACCCTGCCCGAAGAGGCGGTGCCCTCTCCCGAGCAGCGCTGGATTCTGTTGCAGACCCTGCAGGCTCTGGATGAACTGCTCGACGACTTGCCGGTGGCGGTGCGCCGGGCGTTTCTCTGGTCGCAACTCGAAGGCCTGGGCTACGCGCAGATCGCCGTCAGGCTGGATGTCTGCGAGCGCACCGTGAAACGCTATATGGCGCAGGCCTACGCGCATTGCCTGATGGCCGAGCTATGAGTGACATGGCGCGCGACCAACAGGCCCGGCAAGTGGCCCATGCGGCGGCTTACTGGCTGGCGTTGCTGGAATCCGGGACCGCCAGCGCTCAGGAACACGAGCAATTGCAGCGTTGGCGCGAGCAGTGCCCGAGTCACGAACAGGTCTGGCAACGGGCACAAGGCTTGCGCCAGCGTTTTGCCGAACTGCCGCCCGAACTGGCGATGGCCAGCCTCGACCGGCACGACTCGAAGCGCAACGATCCGTCACGACGGGCAATCCTCAAGCGCGCCCTGGTGATTGCCGCGCTGATTCCCACTGGCTGGATCATCAGCCGCCAGTTGCCGATCACCGCCTGGCGCGCCGATCTGCGCACCGCAACCGGTGAGCGCAAGAGCCTGCGTCTGCCCGATGGCAGCCAGCTGCAGCTCAATACCGCCAGCGCCGTGAACCTGGACTTTCTGGACGGCAGGCGTCAGTTGGCGTTGATCGAAGGCGAGATTGCCCTGAGCATGGCTGGCAATGCACCGGCCGTGAGCATCGACACCCGCATGGGCCGGATCATCGCCAGCGGTGCCGAACTGTGTATCCGCCAGGATCAGCATCGCTGCCGGGTTTCGGTAGCAAGCGGCAGTGTCGACCTGCTCTCGGCCCAGGGGGCCAGTCTGCGCCTCAAGGGCGGCGAGCGGGCGGCCCTGAATGCTCAAGGCATTACTCCGCTTGAACGTTTCGATGCCCGGCAGCCGGATTGGCGCCAGGGTGTCCTGACCGTAGAGAACCGGCCATTGGCAAGTTTCCTGACCGAACTGGGCCGCTATCGACCCGGCATCCTGCGCTGGGAACCCGAGCTTGAAGCCCTGAGAGTCACCGGCTCGTTCCGTCTGGACGATACCGATCGGGTCCTGGCATTGCTGGCGGCCAGCCTTCCGGTACAGGTGCATGCACGCACCCGCTACTGGATCACCCTCGGTCCGCGAAATATTTCTGCCTGATCGTGTCCCTTTTTTTGCCGTCGCCTGTCATCCCTCTCAAGCGAACACAAAAAGAGAGTGCTCCAATGCCCGTAGTTTTCTTGCGACGCCTGCGTCTTGCCCGTTTCGGCATGGCTCCGTTGCTGCATATGAGTTGTCAGGCCAGTGTGGTGATCGGCCTGGGTGCCGTGCCGTTGTTGGTGACTTCGGTTCAGGCCGAGGAGTCGGTGCGACGCAGTTATCAGATCCCGGCCGGCAACCTGAGTGCAGCCTTGACCCGCTTTGCCGCGTTGTCGGGCGTCAGTCTTTCCGTCGATCCGGCACTGGTCGCAGGTCGCAGCAGCAAGGGCCTGAACGGCGAGTACCCGGTGGACGAAGGTTTTGCCTTGTTGCTGCAAGGCTCCGGTCTGCAACTGCAAGCGGTCGGCGAACAGTCCTACACACTGGTGCCGGCTGTGACTGCCGAGAGCGGTTCGATGTTGTTGCCCAGCACGTCCATCGATGGCAGCCGCTTGAACGGGCAGGGCGATGTGTACGCGGGCGGGCAGGTGGCCCGTAGCGGTAATCAGGGCATGCTGGGTGATCGTGATTTCATGGAAACCCCGTTCAATCAGACCTCCTACACCAGCACTACGGTCAAGAATCAGCAGGCCCGGACTCTGGGCGATCTGGTGGCCAGTGACCCTTCTGTTCGGACCACCAACCCGGCAGGCGGGCGTTTCGAGCAGTTTTCCATCCGCGGTTTCAGCCTGTTCAACAGCGATGTGTCGTTCGGCGGGCTGTATGGCGTGTTGCCGACCTATTCCATCGACATGGAAATGGTCGAGCGGGTAGACATTCTCAAAGGACCGGGGGCGCTTTTGGGCGGCATCGTGCCGCGTGGCAGTGTCGGCGGCAATATCAATATCGAACCCAAGCGGGCTGGCAGCGAGCCACTGACCGAGTTCACCGGCAGCTTTGCTTCTGCCGGGCAATTCGGCGGGCACGTGGATATCGGTCGGCGTTTTGGCGAGAACCAGCGTTTCGGGATTCGCTATAACGGTGTGCGGCAATCCGGCGATACCGAGTGGGATCACCAGAAAGTCGAGCGCGAGGCCTCGGTGGTTGGCCTCGACTGGCGAGAGGACCGCATGCGCATGTCGCTGGACCTCGGTGAGCAGGAGCGTTACGCCGATGCGCCCATCGAGCGGGTCGAAGTCGCTGCCGGAATTGCCATGCCAAAAGCCAAGGATATCAGGCGCAATTTCGCCCAACCCTGGACCTACTCTCACTCCAAGGACTCCTTTGGCGCGCTGCGCGGCGAGTTCGACCTGAGCGATTCGGTGATGGTGTATGCCGCTGCCGGGGCGCGCAAGGGTAACTACGACTTCCTGCGCCATACCGTCCCGGTGACCACCAGCAGTGGCAACTTTACGGTCACTCCGCGCACTTTCCGCCGCGACGAGGAGGTCAAGACCTTCACGGTCGGCGCTCGTAGCTGGTTCAATACCGGCCCGGTGGGGCATACGCTGAATATCAGCCTCAACCGCTTCGATTTCGAGTTCGATAACGCAGGCGAGCGCTACCAGCCACGTACCAGCAACCTCTATAACCCGGTCGTATTACCGTATCCGGGCGCTGCAACCCGCTTCGATGCTTCGACGCACACCGAGAACCTGTTCACCAGTGTCGCGCTGGCCGATACCTTGAGCTTTCTGGATGATCGCGTGCTGTTGACCCTCGGCGCACGCCTGCAACGGGTTGAAGTGGACAGCTACTCCAATGGCACGCTGGGCCAGCGCTACGACGAAAGTGCCACCTCGCCGGCGCTGGGGCTGGTCATCAAGGCCACCGATTCGATCTCGCTGTACGCCAACTACATGGAAGGCCTGAGCCAGGGTGAAACGGCACCGACCACGGCCACCAACGCAAATGAAGTGTTTGCGCCCTACAAGTCGAAACAGACTGAAGTCGGCGTCAAATATGACCATGGCACGTTCGGCACCAGCCTGAGCGTGTTTCGCATCGAACAGCCAGCCTACATCACTGACGCCCAGGGCAACTTCAAGCCCGATGGCGAACTGCGCAATCAGGGCGTCGAGCTGAACATGTTCGGTGAGCCTTTGCAGGATGTACGCCTGCTCGGTGGTGTGATGCTGCTCGACAGTGAACAGACCAAGACGGCACAGGGCGCCTTCGATGGCAATCGGGGCACCGGCTCGCCGGTGGTCAACGCCAACCTGGGCGTGGAATGGGATATCAACCGACTGCCAGGCCTGACCCTGACCGCCCGGGCGATCCATACCGGCTCGCAATATCTGGACGCGGCCAATAACCAGAAAATCGACTCATGGGAGCGCTACGACGTCGGTGGCCGTTATGCGTTCAAGCTGGGTGAAAACCCGATCACCTTGCGCGCCTCTGTGGAAAACGTGCTGGATAAAACCTACTGGGCATCTGCGGCAACGTCCTCGGACAGTGCCGCAGGCCTGACGCTATCGACACCGAGGACTTATCTGGTGTCTGCGACGGTCGGGTTTTAAAGGTACTTGGGTGCAGCGGTGTTCCGTTCAGTGAATGCCGCTTTACTGGAATCGGGACTTGCGCAGCGATCAGCTCAATTTTGAACTCAGGTAGATCAAGCGCACCGTGGCGAGAGTGATGGTTTCTGCTTCTTCCTTGATGTTGTCCAGTTGCGATTTGAGCAAAGCCTCATCCTCGTGAGTCTCGAGCAAGCGGGACATGTGGTAAATATTCTGCGCGACTTCGTGCAGATTCTTGTGCAGCCGGGTTATCACACGACCCAGGCGTTCACTATTGTCATGGATTTCCAGGGGCGGAACCGGCCGCTCCAGGCTGAAACCCGTGACGACATAGGTTACATCGATGCCGGCGTTCGAAATACGGGAAAGATAATCCGCCCGGGGTGAACGTATTCCGTTTTCATAATTGCCCTGAGCGTTGGTTTCGACGCCTCCAATCGAGCCTAAGGCGCTTTGTGAAAGTTTGAGACGTATTCGCTCTCGTTTAAGGCGGGGGCCAATGCCTGGCATTCGTTGGTCCTCAAATCATTGTCTGCCCAAGGCTCACGGCAGAATTGCGAAGAAACAAAGAATCGTACGAGCATATCCAGCACGACGCATGAATAACGAAATGTTGACTACAGTCAGATAGCTACAGTTTTCAAGCGGGATAATTGCCAAGACAGGCAGCATCTGGACGTGAGTGTAATGGCCTAGTGGAACTTTTTGATACTTTTTTTGTTCCGTTTTGTACTTAATTGTACGAATTCTCTGTGAGAGTTCTCCTTGTTTCCGTGTAAGCAATAAGCCCGAGGCAATAAAAAAGGCCCCTGTTACGGGGCCTTCAGGTCAGTTTTCAGCGACAGCGTGAAGCAGGATTTTGCGTCCAGTCCTGCGCGGTTCTGGCAATGTCCTGCGCCAGTTTCGCGACTGCCTGCTGGTGAGCCAGAATCAGGTTTTCTATGCCGAGTGCGGCCTGTTCGCGAATCACGCTGCTGCACGTCAGGTTGAGCCGCTTGCTGCCGGTATTGGCATTGCTGTTGCGCAGGCTCAGGCTCCAGACCACATCGATCAGGGCGTAATTGCCGGGAACCGACTCGAAGCGCCGGACATCGGTGCGCAACGACAGCACGGGCTGGCTGCTGTCTTTTGGCAGGCCTGCCATGTCACGGCTACCGAAGCGGCGCTCCAGTTGGGCGGTCAGCGCATCGTGAAACTCGTCACCGAGTGGCGAGCCCCAGCGTTCGGTATCCAGAATCGCCAGACTGCCATCGCCCTGACGCACCACCAGAGGCGGCTGGTCTACCTGCACAGGCATCAGCACCGGCAGCATCTCGAACTGGAACGGCGCAGGCTGGGCGCTGGCAGCCGTGTGCGAGTCCATGGGCGCGATCAGCGTGTAGTAACGGGTCGGTGTCGATGAACAGGCACTGAGGCCCAGTGCCGCAGCCAATACCATCAATTTCAGGCGCAGGGTCATTCTTTTGGCTCCATATCGATTGCACGGGACGAAGACGAGGCTTTATAGGAACCCGGAGCGGCATCACCGGATCGGCCCCGAATCAGCGCTTCCGGATGGCGGCTGAGGAAGTCGGTCAAGACACGGACCGAGCGGGCAGTGCGTTGCACTTCATCCATGGCCTGGCTCAGTTGCTGACGGCCCGGAGAGTCTTCGCCCAGGGTATCGTTGGCACTGCTCAGGGTTTTTTCGGCCTGTTTCAGAGTGCCGCGCATTTGCGGCAATACGCTGCCGTTGACCAGCTTCAGGGTTTTCTGCAGTTCAGTCAGGTTGCCATTGAGGTTGTTGGCCAGCTCGTCGATCGGCACTTTGCTGAGTTTGTCGACGAATGCCTGCAACTGTTCCTGCAGTTTGTCGAAGTTGCCAGGAACGGTCGGGATTTCCAGGGGCCTGGCCTTGGGATTGAATGTCGCCTTCGGCGCCTTGGGATCGAACTCCATCGCAATGTACAACTGGCCGGTCAGCAGGTTGCCGGTGCGCGCCTGGGCCCGCAGCCCGTTATTGACGAAGGCATTGAGGATGCGCGCCGATTGCTCTTCTTCGTCTCCGCGGCCGCCCAGCTGGCGCAGCTTGGATTCGGCCGCACCCAGGCGATTGGGATAGATGACCGCGCCAACGATGCTGGGGAAGGACTTGGTTACAGGGTCGTAATCCAGGTCCACCGAAACCACCTTGCCAATGTTCACGCCCAGGAAGTCCACCGGCGAGTTGACTGCCAGCCCGCGCAGGGACTGGTTGAAGCGCATGCGGATGTAGCGCGGCTCGCCGTCGGGCGGGGCCAGCGCGGTGGCCTGGTCGTCGAAGATCTTGAATTCGGCGTTCTCATCGGCCGGCTTGGATTCCGGGCTCCAGTTCGGTTCACGAAAGGCGATGCCGCCGGAAAGAATCGAAGTCAGCGACTGGGTGTTGATCTTCAGGCCTGCGGTGCCGACGGTCACGTCCACGCCGCTGGCATTCCAGAAACGGGTGTCGGTGGTGATGTACTGATCGTTGGGCGAACTGATGAAGATCTGGATATCGACACCCTTGCCATCCTTGGACAGTTCATAAGCCACTACCTGGCCAACCTGGATGCGCCGGTAGTAGACCGGCGAGCCGATATCCAGCGAACCCAGATCGTCGGTGTGCAGGGTGAAGCGCTTGCCTTTTTCGCCGAAGGTCACCGGCGGCGGGGTCTCGAGGCCGGTGAAGTTGTTCTTGGTTTCCTGCGAATTGCCCGCGTCGGCGCCAATGAAGGCGCCCGACAGCAATGTGTCGACACCCGATACGCCATGGGCACCGATGCGTGGTCGCACGACCCAGAACTGGCTGTCTATCCGGGTGAACGGCGTCGCAGTGTTGTTGAGTTCGACGGTCGCCAGCACATGAGTACGGTCTTCGCTCAGGGTGATGGCCGTGACCATGCCGATCACCACGTTCTTGTACTTGACCTGGGTCTTGTTGGCTTCCAGGCCTTCAGCCGTCTGAAAGCTTACTGTGACGCGCGGTCCCACGTTCATCCAGTCATGGAAGGCCATGGACAAGCCGATCAGGCCGGCCACGATCGGCACCAGCCAGATCAGTGAAACACGCATGCGACGGCGTTTGACTTCAGGACGAAGCGCCGGCGAAGGCGGGACGGTATTCTCAGACATCTTCAACCTCTGCATCCCAGATAAGCCGGGGATCGAAACTCATGGCGGCGAACATCGTCATCACCACTACCAGACCAAAAAACAGAATGCCGATCATGGGCTCGATGGTGCTCAGTTCACGGAACTGCACCAGTGAGGCCACCAGGGCAACAACCAGGACATCGAGCATCGACCAATAGCCGATCAGCTCGATGAAGCGATAAAGACGGGCCCGCTCCAGCATGGCCCAGCGACTGCGCCGCTGACAGGTGATCAGGAGCATGGCCAGCACCAGGAATTTCACGCATGGCACGACCACGCTGGCGATGAAAATCAGCAGGGCGATGTCCCATGAGCCACCTTTGAAGAACTCCACCACACCACTCATGATGGTGTTCTGGCTGCTGTTGCCCAGCATGGTGGTGTACATCACCGGCAGCACATTGGCCGGGATATAGAAGATCAGGCCGGCGATCAGGAATGCCCAGGTCCGCGCGATGCTGTTGGGCTTGCGCCGATGCACGGGCGAGTCGCAGCGCGGGCATTGATGGACATCTTCCGGGCAGGCATAGCCGCAGGTATGGCAAAGGCACAGGCGCTGCTCATGGGCGAAAGGAATGCCATTCATCCTGGCTGGACTCCCAGTTCATCCCACAGGCGGCGGATATCCTTGTTGGCGATCAGCAGGATCAGCACCATCAGCATGGCCATGGCCCACAAGCCGAGCCCCGGATGAACATCGAGCATGCCCGAGAGCTTGATAATGGCAACCAGAATCCCGAGCATGCAGACCTCCAGCATGCTCCACGGCCGCAAATGCTCCAGCGCGCGCATGCAGGCCTTGAAGCCTGGAGCGATGATGCCGTTGTGAGCGTGCAGCAGCACCCAGAACAACAGCGCTATCTGCAATAGCGGAGCAAAGATGATCGACAGGCCGGCCACCAGCGCAATCAGTGTGATACGCCCCTGGGCCAGGGCTTCCACCGATTGCCAGAGCGTCACCTCGTTGGTCAGGCCTTTCATGCTGATACTGATGACCGGAAAGAAGTTGGCGAACATAAACAGCAGTGCTGCGGCTACGGTCAGGGCCAGCAACTGCTCGATGGTCAGGCGATGACCACGGCCCAGCAGCGCACGACAGCGCAGGCAATGCGCCGATTCGCCTGCTTTCAGGGGCTGGGCTTCATATAGCGAGTCGCAGTGCTCGCAGATAATCAGGTCCGACAGAGGTTTCATGGAATGCACAGTGGTCATGGACGCCGTTGATACAGAGTTTGCCGGGTTGAAAAAATGAGGACGCGAAGATACCTCGTTAATGGCGTTACGGCATGCTTTTCTGTTTAAACATCGAGGATGAAGCATTGACCGCAGGCATAGGTGGTCGTTCCCATATCATTGCGCCATTAGTTTGTAACAGCGTGATGGTTTTCCACAGTGCCGGAGAAACATTTCATTACATGATCCTGTGGGGCGTTGCGCCTCATGCCCAGTCAGCCCTGTAGCGGTGAACGGGGCTTTCATGACGCTCCAGGCGGCCTGCGTCAACTCGCCACAGCGACTCAAAGCCCAAGGCAGTGATGCTAGACTCGCGCCACTTCAGACAAGGAGCAGACTTACGTGCGCAAGACGGTAATGATTATGGCAGTACTGGCGCTGGCTGGCTGCGATGCAGGCAGTTCGCGACCACCCGCTCGCGAAAAGGCTGAACCTGTCGTTCAGGCTCCGCAAGTGTCCACGCCGCAGTGGTTCATTCAAATGAACTCCAGAGAAGCAGTCAGCGATATCAGTGCATGGTTGCTGGAGCGTGGCTATGCGCCGGTGGTGACCAACATCGATGGCAAGCAGCAATTGCTGATCGGCCCGTTCGCGAGTCCCGAGCTGGCAGAAGAGCAGCGAACCGGTCTGTTGGCCAAGGTTGCCAAGTCTCATCGACTGGCGGCGCCCGTGGTGATCGAGCGCAATCAGTAACCTGTCACGTGGTCAGCGCGGCCAGTGATGACTGACCGCGCCAGCTTCTGTCAGCGACGTCCCAGCAACAATCCCACCACCAGGCCGAAGCCGGCAGAAATGGCCACTGTCTGCCACGGATGCCCACCGATGTAGGTTTCAGTCGCTTCGACCACAGGCTTGGTGCGATCACGCACGCTGGATACCGAATCCAGTGCCTGCTTGAGCTTCAGGCTCAATTGCGCGCGCAGGGTTTCGGCTTCTTCGCCGACCAGTACAGCGCTGTCCTTGAGCAGTTTGTCTGATTCTTCGATCAGAGCCTGCAAGTCGCTGAATGCCTGATCCTTGATTTGATCGGCAGTATTTTGCGCAGCGTTTCTACGAGCCATGATGTTTTCCTTTCAGTTGATGGCAGTAACACTCAATGGAGTCCTGGGTGTTGCGGAAAGTTGCAATTGCTTGTTCACACGTGAAACTGTTTCATTTCACGGCTTTCAACGAAGCCAGCGGTAGTTTTCACCCGAGGGGTGTAAGATGCAGCCGTTTTAGTCGTAGGTAGTAGGTGAACGATATGAGTTTCAATCTGGCCAATCGGTCGCTCCCTGAACGTGCAGCCATTGAAGATGAAAAGTCCCGCCTGTTTGAGCTTTGGCAGAGCAACCTGGGCAAGGCCAAGGGCGAAGCGGCCCGTCTGATTGGTGAAAAGTCCAAGCGCAAGGGAAAATGGTCGGAATGGGTTCGCGCCGAACTGGACACCATGAGCCCGCCCGAATACGCCAACATGGTGCGCAGTGAGCTGAATCGCCTGGTAGCCGCTGCCAAGTAAACTCAGAATAGCCCGATGATCGCTTCGCGCACGCTCTCGACCGCCGGGTCGGGCAGGGCGCCGGTACGCCAGCCAAGCTCGATCGGATAGCGCGGCATGCCCAGCGGGCAAGGCAGAAGTGCCAGCCGGGTCAATCGCGCAATGGCCTGCGCCGCGTGAGTGGGGATCGTCGACAGTGCCTGAGTGCCGCTGAGCAAGTAGGGCAAGGCCGCGAAATGCGTGGTCGATGCGCAGACCTGGCGGCTCAGCCCCAGGCTGGCCAGCCCTTCGTCGACCATGCCGATCAGCCCGCCGGAGGAAATCAGAATGTGTTCGCGCTGGATGAATTCCTCGATGCTCAACGTCGTCTGGCCGGGCTTCAGGCTTGCCGGATCGACCAGGCACGAATAATCGCCTTCGCCTAATACCCGCCGCGTCAGCAAGCGATTGGCGAAACCGCCCGAGGCAATTGCCAGGTCAAGCGTACGCTCCAGCAGCGCCGTGGCGACGATCTGGCTATGGGTCTGGCGGAATATCAGCCGTAATCCTGGAGCCTGTTCCCTGACTACGGCCATTAGACGCCTGGCCAGTGCCATCTCAAAGTCATCCGACAGGCCGATCACCACCGAGCGTCCTTCGTAGTGACCGGGCGCAGGCGCAATCATGGCCAGGCTCTGGCGACATTTATTCAGCGCATCGGTGACCACCGGCTTGAGCTGATCGGCCCGCAAGGTCGGCGCCAGGCCTCGGCCAGTACGGACGAATAGCTGGTCGCCATACACCTCCCGCAAACGTTTCAAGGCTGCGCTGATCGCCGATTGGGTAACACCCAGGCGCAACGCTGCGCGGCTGGCGCTGGATTCATCGTGCAGGGCTTCAAAGACCTTGAGCAGATTGAGATCGAGAGTGCTGATATTCATTTTGTTCATATCATTAAGCAGCGAGATGGGCTTTATCAATGTTGGGTGGTCAGCCGAGAATTGGCAACCTCACTAGCCAGCGGAGCCCCATCATGTCCAGAACCATCGTTGCAGCCTTGCAGATCGGCTCACTGCCGGGTGGCAAGTCAGACACCCTGGAGCAGATTCTTTCCTACGAGCAGGCCATCATCGAGTCTGGCGCCAGTGTCGTGGTGATGCCCGAAGCGCTGCTGGGCGGTTATCCCAAGGGCGAGACCTTTGGCACCCAACTGGGTTATCGCCTGCCGCAAGGACGTGAAGCCTTTGCCCGTTACTTCGACAACGCCATCGATGTGCCGGGCGATGAAACCCGGATACTGGCGCAACTGTCGGCCCGCACCGGGGCGAGCCTGGTGCTCGGCGTGATTGAGCGCTGCGCTAGCAGCCTGTATTGCACAGTGCTGTTTTTCGAGCCTGAAGGCGGGCTGGTTGCCAAACATCGCAAGCTGATGCCGACCGGTACGGAGCGGCTGATCTGGGGCAAGGGTGACGGCTCGACGCTACCGGTAATCCAGAGCCGGGCCGGGCGCCTGGGGACCGCTGTATGTTGGGAAAACCATATGCCGCTGTTGCGCACTGCAATGTATGCCAAGGGTGTGCAGATCTGGTGTGCGCCGACCGTGGACGAGCGGGAAATCTGGCAGTCCTCGATGCGGCATATTGCCCATGAAGGGCGGATGTTCGTGATCAGTGCCTGTCAGGTGCAGGCTTCACCACAAACCCTGGGCATCGAGGTGGCCAACTGGCCAGCCGAGCGACCGTTGATCAATGGTGGCAGCGTGATTGTCGGGCCGATGGGCGATGTACTGGCCGGTCCGCTGGTTGGTGAAACCGGCTTGCTGGTGGCGCAGATCGATGTCGATGAGCTGGTCAGGGCGCGTTATGACTTCGATGTGGTCGGCCACTATGCGCGCCCGGATGTCTTCGAGCTGGTAGTGGATGAGCGGCCGAAGCCAGGCGTGCGTTTCATCAGGGAGTGAACCCTACCAGTCGCCAGTGGTGGCCTGAGGCAAGCTCAGGGTGCCGCTGTCCCTGAAGCGCATGGTGCCGAACACGCCACCCGCCAGTTTGCCGCTCAAGGTGTAGGGCAGGTTGTCCAGGCCCTGGGTCTGGCTCAGTCCGACGGCCTGGCGCAGCGCCGAAAAGGCCGAAATGCTTACCGGCACGACCAATACGGCTTCGGAAAAGCGTCCGATGCTGCCTTGCTGATCGCTGACACCGGAGGCCAGCAGCTTGCCATTGACCTCCAGGTCCAGCGCCACGCCGCTGTAGTCGATGGCGGTTTCATTGGGGTTTTGCAGGCGCAGCTTGACCGCCATGCGCATTTCCAGCCCTTGACCAGGCAAAGGCTCGATGCCGACTACATTGATATTGAGCGGATCGCGAGGCGTGAACAGGGCGCAGGCGCTCAAGGTCAGAATCAGCAGGCTGGCGAGCAGGCTGCGCAGTGTGCGTAAGAGCATCCGGGACCTCTCCAGGCAAGGCTGTGTTGGCAATACAGTTTCAGACCGCATGCTCTGCCAGAGATTCGCCGGAGTCGGGCGTTGCCCCGAAATCCCCACAAGTCGATGATTTCTGCTATTCCAATAACAACAGCATTCTGGAAATCTGCCATGTCTACCGAGAATTCAGCACTACCTCACGACCCTGTCGTCATCGTCAGCGCCGCCCGCACGCCCATGGGCGGTTTTCAGGGCGACTTGAGGAGCCTCACGGCGCCGCAACTGGGCTCGGCGGCCATTCGTGGCGCTGTCGAGCGTGCGGGCATCGATGCGCAGGATGTCGAAGAAGTCCTGTTCGGCTGCGTACTGCCTGCCGGGCTCGGCCAGGCACCGGCCCGTCAAGCTGCTCTGGGTGCCGGGCTGAGCGCTTCGACCCTGTGCACAACGGTCAACAAAATGTGTGGCTCCGGCATGCAGACTGCGATCATGGCCCATGACCTACTGCTTGGCGGCAGTGTCAGCGTGGTCGTCGCGGGCGGCATGGAAAGCATGTCCAATGCGCCTTACTTGCTGGACCGCGCCCGCAGTGGCTACCGGATGGGGCATGGCCGGGTGCTCGATCATATGTTTTTCGACGGCCTTGAAGACGCTTACGAGCCGGGTCGGCTGATGGGCACCTATGCCGAGGATTGCGCCGAGTCGAACGGCTTTAGCCGTGAGGCGCAGGACGCCTTTGCCATGGCATCTCTGAGTCGTGCCCAGGAGGCCATTGCCGAAGGCCACTTCGATACCGAAATCGTGCCGCTGCAGGTAACGATGGGCAAGGAACAGCGCCAGATCAGTCACGACGAGCAGCCGCCCAAGGCGCGCCTGGAAAAGATTCCACTTCTGAAACCGGCCTTCTGTGAAGGCGGGACCGTTACCGCGGCCAACTCCAGCTCGATCTCCGACGGCGCTGCGGCACTGCTGTTGATGCGTCATTCCGAAGCCCGCCGTCGCGGCCTGAGCCCGCTGGCGAAAATCCATGCCCATGCCGCCTTTGCCGACGTGCCAGGGCTGTTCCCCACGGCGCCGATAGGGGCGATCAACCGCCTGCTGAGCAAGACCGGCTGGTCGGTGGACGATGTGGACCTGTTTGAAATCAACGAGGCTTTTGCCGTGGTGCCACTGGTAGCCATGAGTCGCCTTGAACTGCACCATGACAAGGTCAATATCAGCGGCGGAGCCTGTGCGCTGGGGCATCCGGTGGGCGCATCGGGGGCGCGAATCATTGTTACCTTGCTGGCGGCCTTGCGCCGTAAGCAACTGAAACGTGGGGTCGCGGCGATTTGCATCGGTGGTGGCGAGGCGACAGCGATGGCTGTGGAATTGATGTAACAGAGTAAGAGCGAATTCATTCGCGAACGCTTCTCGCGAATCGGTTCGCTCATTAATAAAAAGGTTATATATCAATGAATTATGAAACATTGTTGACAGAGATTAGAGGAAAGGTCGGGCTGATTACCCTCAACCGACCCCAGGCCTTGAACGCCCTGAATGCTCGACTGATCGATGAACTGAATCACGTGCTGGACGATCTGGAGCGTAATCGGGAGATCGGCTGCATTGTCCTCACCGGCTCCAGCAAGGCATTTGCTGCCGGTGCGGATATCAAGGAAATGGCCGGGCTGAGCTACCCGCAGATCTATCTCGACGACCTGTTTGTCCAGAGCGACCGGATTGCGGCCCGCCGCAAGCCGATCATTGCCGCCGTAGCGGGGTTTGCCCTGGGTGGGGGTTGTGAGCTGGCGTTGATGTGCGATTTCATTCTGGCTGCGGAAAATGCCAGGTTCGGGCAGCCGGAAATCAACCTTGGCGTGCTGCCGGGGATGGGCGGAACCCAGCGCCTGACCCATGCCGTGGGCAAGGCCAAGGCCATGGAAATGTGCCTGACCGGGCGCCTGATGGATGCTCGTGAAGCCGAGAGCGCCGGTCTCGTCTCGCGGATCGTGCCGACCGAGCAACTGCTTGACGAGGCCCTGGCGGTCGCTGCAGTCATTGCCGATAAATCCCTTCCGGTGGCAATGATGGTCAAGGAAAGCGTCAACCGGGCATTTGAAGTCAGCCTGTCCGAAGGTGTCCGCTTTGAGCGACGGGTGTTTCATGCCGCCTTTGCCAGCGAGGACCAGAAGGAAGGCATGCAGGCTTTCATCGAAAAGCGTCCGGCCGGTTTCAAAGGCCGCTGAGCATGAACGCCTTGCGCTGTGCTTCGCTCCAGTTCTGCTGCAGGTAATCCTGCAGCCTGATGCACTGGCCAGGATGGATCAGGCACAAGGCGTGTGGCGTTTTGTTGTAGTGCACTGCCAGTTGCTGCAATTGCTCCTGGCTCAACCCCAGATAGCCCCATTCATCGGTCTTGCCCTCAAACAGGAAGTCATCGGGTTCGATGTGGGCCAGATATTCCAGTCCAGGCCTTGGCATGCGCACGATGTACCAGGCGCACTGTGCCAGCGGCGCGCCCTGCAAGCCCGGCATTTGCGTCAGGCGCAGGTCGGTGAGCGTTTGTGCAACGGCATCCGCGGATTCGGGCGGCGACGCTTTCATGCTGCGCGGACCGGTGATTGAAATACCCTGGGGGTCGATCAGCAGCGCTCCCTGTTCGCCATGCAGCGTCAGGTCCTGACGGGTATCGATATGCAAGTGTTGGCCACTGCCCAGGCGAATGCTCTCGGCGTCCGGGTCCAGCGGCGCTCCGTCGAGTTGCAGGCGTGGCGTGGCATTGATTTCGCTGCCCGGCAGCAGGCTGCAGATCACCGGGCGGTCAGGGTCATTGTTCAGGTTGCGAATCAGTATCCTGGCTCCGGCCTGCAGGTCATCCAGGCCCGACTCGTCGCTCCGGGCAAGACGCGCCAGCGGCCAGCGGCGCATGTCGGAAGCAGGCTGGGCAAGGGTCTGCCAGTCAAAGCGGACCGCAAGGCGGCCTTGCTCATCTACGGGTGCCGCATCCATCAAGGTCGCCGTGTAAAAACCGCTGACCACCGGCCGGTTGCGCTTGAGCGGCGGCCGAAACGGCATGGCCCAGGCAATGACGCGGAAAGTATTGCGATAACCGTCATCGAATCTGTCAGTGTCTGCCGAGGTGTTGAGGATGGCGGCAATATCGTGGGGATCGCAACCCTCCATGAGGTGACGCTGCATGCCGGTATGCTCCACTTCGGTCAGCAGCCAGTGATCATTGAGTGCCGGTTCGGGATGATCGAGTACCTGCATGACCCGGCCGCTGCGCAGTTCCGGCTGTCCGCTGCATCCCTCGATATGTCGTCGCTCGCAACGCAGGCGTTCCAGCCTGCGGGCGCTGCGCTGGCGCTGGAAGGCTTCTTCGTGGTTTTTCGGGCGTGAGGCGATGGACTCCTCGAAAGGCTGGTTGATTGCGTTATCGGTACTGTTGTCGAGTTGAGGCGGCCCGCAGAAAGTGGTCGAGCCATCCCGAAACAGGGTGTGGCTGCTGTAACCGGGGAAAATCGACAGATGTTCGGCCAGATGGGTGATTGCCGGTTGTACAGAGCCGCTGGTGTCATCTGTCCAGAAGTGCATCGGCTGGTGCTGTTCGGGAAAGCTGGCCGGGTCGTCGGAAAACACCAGCAGATGAGCGTCAAGGCTGTGCTCGAAGCGAAAGTGAATGCCTTCCTCTTCGCACAGGCGCTGCAGCAGGTGCAGATCGCTTTCATCGTACTGCATGCACAAGGCGCGGGGCGGATACAGGCCGATGGTATCAAAACGGTAGGCATCTTCTTCGATACCGTGCTCTTCAAGAAGCCGGGCAATCAGTTGCAGGACGCTGAGATCGTGATGGGCGCGACGTTGCTGGCGTTGGGCGAGGATCTGCAGGCGTGGCATCAGGCTGACCCGGTAATGACTCAGGCAAGTGCCAGCGTATGGCTGGCTGGCATACTCGATCCGGCCATGTACGCCTTGGCGCTCTGGTCCGAAACCCAGAAATGCGTCGCGCCCGAGCAGTTGTGCAAAATCCAGATGCGGGTCGCTGCAGATAAGATCTATGTCGAAACGATAGACTTCGTTCAGGGCGTCCAGGCCGGTAAAGCTGATGACATGCAGATCCATCTGGCAGTCGGCAATCTCCAGAAATATTGGCATTTGCGGGTCTTCGCACATTCGCGGGCTCTCTCACCATGGCATTCAGGGTGGGAAGGGTACGAAATGCAAAGCCTCAAGGGCATCGTTGCAGGTTTTTTCAGAAAAGGACTACAAGGCAAGGTGTGATTCAGGTAGTTGCCGGTACGGAATTCCGCATCAGGGGTTTCATCTGGCGCTATCGGGTATAAAATGCGCGCGGCGTCACAGGCGCGTCATTATCGGTAACCATTTTTTCAGCGCTTTGCCATTCCTGCGGCCTGCTTGCCTGGCAAGCCAGGCGGCAAGGCGCAATCGGATCAAGAGAGCACACATGGGCGCACAGTGGAAGGTCAAGCATAAAGAAGCGGCAGCCAACGCCAAGGGGCGGGTTTTTGGCAAGCTGTCCAAGGAAATCATGATCGCTGCGCGCGCAGGTGCCGATCCGGATATGAACTCGCGTCTGCGCCTGGTGGTCGAGCAGGCGAAAAAAGCCTCCATGCCGCGTGAAACCCTGGAGCGTGCAATCAAGAAGGGCGCAGGCCTGCTGGGCGAAAGCGTGACATTCGAGCGCCTGACCTACGAAGGTTTTGCTCCGCACCGGGTGCCGGTCATCGTCGAATGCCTGACCGACAACATCAACCGCACCGTTTCTGAAATCCGCGTGCTGTTTCGCAAGGGCCAGTTGGGTGCCGCCGGTTCGGTGTCCTGGGATTTCCTCTATCAAGGCATGATCGAAGCCGTTCCGACTTCACCTGATGCCGATCCCGATGAAGCGGCCATCGAAGCTGGTGCTCAGGATTGTGAGGCCGGTGAAGAGGGCGCGACCCTGTTCCTGACCGAGCCAACCGACATGGATGCGGTCTGCAAGAAGCTGCCGGAATTCGGCTTTACCGTGCAGTCGGCGCAACTGGGCTATCGCCCGAAGAGCACCGTCGACGGTTTGAGCGAAGAGCAGATGGCCGAAGTCGAAGCGTTCCTGGAAGCGATCGACAGCCATGACGACGTGCAGAACGTCTATGTAGGCCTGGCCGGCTGATGACGCGCAAGCGCGGGATGCTCAGGCATCCTGCGTCTGCAGTTGTTCCACGACATCCTGCATTGCCGGCCTCTGCCCGACCTCGGCCTGTATGCATCGCTCTTGCAGAGCCCGCAAGTGCTCCATCAGTGGCCGCTCGTGCGGCGCTGCCTCGCAACGTTCCAGCAACTCTCCCAGCAGAATCCCGAAAGCCCGTGTCTCGATGCGCTCCAGCGCCACGCCTTGCTGAGGCGAAGGATGGAACGAGGCTGCGCCGAAATCGCCCAGCAGGCTGTCGCCATTGCCGCGCAACAGGATGTTGTGGCCGTAAAGATCGCCATGGGTAATCCCGCAGGCATGCAGATGCGCGGTGACCGAGGCCACCGAGCGGGCCAGATGCAACAGGGTGCCTGGCGAGAAGCGTGTCTGCTCCGGGTAGATATCCCGGGAGCAGGATTCCAGGCTGGGCGGCCCGGCAAGATTGCTGAAGTCCGGCGCAATCAGTTGCATGACCAGCCCCAGTTTCCCTTGCGGGTGTTCGCTGATCTGTCCTGTTATCTCGATCAGGTTCGGGTGTTTGCCCGCAGCGATACAGGCCGCCATTTCATTGAGCGGCGATCCATCGCTGGTGACATCGCCTTTATAGAGTTTGATGGCAACCGTCTGGCTGCCCGTTTCGCTGTGCCATGAACCCTGCTGAATGATGCCGGAAGCGCCTTCACCCAGGCGCTGCTCGATGCTCAGTTGCGTCCATGGGATCTGCCGTATCGTTTGCTCTTCGCGTGGCGGGCACAGCGGATTACCGGCGTAAGCCAGCCAGGCCAGGGCCGGCAGACGCAACAGCCAGTCAGGCAACTCCTCAAGCCGGTTGGCGGCAATGCGGATCAATTCCAGCTGGTGACAGGCGGCAAGACTGGCCGGCAGGCTGCGCAGGCGATTGCCGGCGAGCATCAGCTTTTGCAGGTCAGGACGCTGGCCCAGTTCTTCTGGCAGCGACTCGATCCGGTTGTCGGTAAGGATCAGCCAGCGCAACCGAGGCGGCAGCGCAGCGGCCGGGACATGGTTGATCCTGTTGGCCTTGAAGCCGACGATCCGCAATTGCTGGCACTGGCCAATGCATTCCGGCAGTTCGGTGAACTGGTTGTCGGAGGCGAACAACACTTGCAGGTGCTTGAGTCGGCCCAGATCGTCGGGCAGGCGATCAAGGGCATTGCCGCTGAGATTGAGCACTTGCAGCGAATCGGCCAGATCGAAGATTTCCCTGGGAAACCCGGTAAGACCGCAGGACAGGTCCAGTCGTGTGATGCCCGACAGTTTGCCAGCGCGAAGATCTGCGAGGGAGTGCATGAGTGGGCTCGGCCAGTGATCGAAAAGAGGCGCATGATAGCGGCTGTTGTCGGGAACAGCATGGGCCCGTTCAGCCCAGGCTGCGATCCACCCACTTGTGTACCAACGCAAGGGGCGGTGGTGCTTCGGAGTACAGGATCCGATAAATCATGGGCGCGACGATGATATCGATCAGTTCGTCGGCCGAGGGGCTGCTTTCGCCCCGCTCCAGGGCGCGATCAATGATCGTCTGCAACTGCTCACGGACAATCGCTGCACATTTGCCGGTGCAACCGGTCGTGCTGGCAATCACGTCACGCATCATTTCCCGACCGGGGGCTGACGACATGTCTTCCAGATACATTTCGCTCCAACTCAGCAGGTCCTCGCGCAGGCTGCCACGATCCACCGGTTCGTCCGGCCGCAGGCGTTCCACGGCGGCGTCCGCCAGCAAGCTGGTGAGGTCGCCCCAGCGTCGATAAATGGTCGAAGGCGTCACGCCCGCGCGTACGGCGATCATCGGCACGCTGAGTGCCGAGCGCTCATGCTCCAGCAACAGCTCGCGGATTGCGCGATGAATGGATTCCTGCACCCGGGCGCTGCGGCCCCCTGTGCGTACTGCTTCTTTAATAGCCATGAGGCGGACCTTAACACAAAGTATTTGCTTTAAGCGGCATGCAGTAGCACACTCGGTAAAGCTAATTTTTTGCTTTAATGGTTTGTGTGATTGGAGAGTGTAGCCATGTCCCTTTCTTTAAAGAACCCGCAGGGTGCTGAGCGAGAGCGTAGCCATCTCGGGTTCCTGGCTTTTACGACCTTGTGTTTCTTTGCCGGATCCAGTGCTCCGACACCGCTTTATCATCTGTATCAGGACGCCTGGGGATTCTCCTCGGGCATGCTGACCCTGATCTTTGCCGTCTACGCCTTCAGCCTGTTGCTTGCGCTTCTGGTCATGGGTTCGCTCTCGGATTATCTGGGACGCCGGCCAGTGATTTTCAGTGCGCTGCTGCTGCAGATTTTTTCGATGATGCTCTTCATTCTGGCCAGCGATGTGACATGGCTGCTGCTGGCTCGCATGCTGCAAGGCCTGGCCACCGGTATTGCGGCCAGTGCGCTGGGAGCAGCGTTATTGGACAGCGACCAGAAGCAGGGACCGCTGGTCAACAGCATCTCGCCGATGTTTGGCATGGCTGTCGGCGCTCTGGGGACGGCCTTGCTGGTCCGGTTTGCGCCGCAGCCGCTGTTGCTGACGTATTGCGTGTTGCTGGCCGCATTCGTTGCGCAGGCGATTTATGTATGGCGCACGGCCGAAACCGTCAGTCCACAGCCCGGTGTCTGGCAATCCCTGCGACCGTCCTTGCATGTTCCGCCGCAGGCCCGGCGTATGCTGTTGCTGGTCTTGCCGGTGGACATCGCGGCCTGGGCCCTGGGCGGTTTCTTTCTGTCGCTGAGCCCGTCATTGCTGGCCGCCGCCACTGGCGCGACTTCGCCACTCAATGGCGGGCTGGCGGTCGCCGCACTGACCATCAGTGGCGCGCTGGCAATCCTCAACCTGCGCCAGCGCGAGCCGGTGTTGGGACTGTGGGTCGGTGCAAGCTTTCTGCCGATGGGCGTCGCGGTGATTCTGGCGGCCATCAACAGCGGTCTGTTGTGGCTGTTTTTCATGGGCGCAGTGGTGGCGGGTGTCGGTTTCGGATCAGGCTTTCTCGGTTCGCTGCGCATGCTGATGCCGTTGGCCCATGCGCATGAGCGAGCGGGGCTGATGTCGGCGTTTCTGGTGCTCAGCTATCTGGCCTTCTGTATTCCGGCGCTGATAGCCGGTTTTTCCGCGCGAACCCTTGGCCTGATCGTCACCAGCAATATCTACGGTTCAGCGGTGATCGTCCTGGCGTTGCTGGCATTGGCGGGTTTGATGGCTCGCAGATCGGCCAGTCGGCGCATGCTGGATACGCAACCCTGAAACAAACATGCCCGACAGGCGCGGGCATGTTTGCGCAGACCGGCTCAGCGCAGAATCGGCGCCATCTCGGCAGTAACGGTCAGTACGTCCCGGGCCAGTTGCATGGAGCGCTTGCCTGACCAGCCGGTGTGGGCGTCGGGGGCATTGTCGTTGTCCTTGAACGGCATCTCCAGAGTCAGCGCCAGGCATTTGAAGCGTTCGCCAACACTGTTGCAGGCCAGCGCCATATTGGCCTGGCCGGGTGCGCTGCGCGGGTAGCCATGGCGGGTCTGGAAGTCGACGGTGATTTCGCACAGGCGGCGACGGAAATGCTCTTCCAGTTGCTGTTGCTGCGATGTATAGCCCGGATTGCCCTCACAGGCGGCGGTGAACACATAAGGAATCTCTTCATCGCCGTGGACGTCGATAAACATGTCCACGCCGTACTTGTCCATCTGCTGGCGGATGAAAAAGACTTCCGGGCTTTTCTCCGAGGTGCTGTCCTGCCATGCGCGGTTCAGGTCGTTGCCCTGGGCATTGGTGCGCAGGTGACCATGAAACGCACCGTCAGGATTCACGTTTGGCACCAGATACAGATCCGCAATGTCCAGCAATTGGCGGAGCAGCGGGTCGTGCTGTTCCTGCAAGCGTTCGATCAGGCCCTCCATGAACCATTCGGCCATGTGTTCGCCGGGATGCTGCTGGGCAATCATCCAGATCCTGCGCTTTGCTTCATCGCCATTACCCATGCGCAACAGTTGAATGTCCCGGCCTTCGACGCTCTTGCCGGTCGCCAGCAATTGCGCACCGGCTTTTGCCAGTGCCTGACCGATCAGCCAGTCATGGCGCTCGCGGCTATAGGGCTCGAAGTAAGCGAACCAGACTTGCGACTCGCTGGGCGACAGGCTGAAATTGAGGGCCTTGCCATCGAAGCTGGAAGGGACGCGGAACCAGTTCTGGTGATCGTAGGAAGCGACCGCGTTATAGCCGCTCCAGGCCCGATTGAACGTGGATTCGCTGGCATTGTTCAGGCTGAAACCACAGGTCTGACCGACGTTCAGGCCTTCGACCTTGAAATGAAACCACTGGAAGTGGCCGCTTTTTGTGTCAGGAGCAATTGCCAGTTCGATGCGGGCCGGATTGCTGGCATCGATGACCTTGATGTTGCCGCTGTCGAAGTCGCTGCTGATGGTGAGGGGCACGGTGGATTCCTGTGTAGGCAATGCCCGTACTTTACACCCATCGACAGCCTGGATGACGATTGGCCGCCGGGCAAATACTCAGGAAAACGCTTCGGCAGTCATCACCAGTCCGCAGACGAAAGCCGTGAACAGGCACCAGCCCAGATAAGTACGGCGTTTGCGACGATGCCAGCCCGAACTGCCCAGCAGGGACGCCGGGGCTTGCAGACGGCGCCACAGACGTTCGCTGGTCTGGAAAGCGGCAAGGTGAGCCGGATCGGCATCCAGCCAGTGCCGAAACTCGATCCGCTGGCTGGCAGTGGTCGCCGGGCTTTGCAGGTGCACATACCAGCGGTTGGCCTGTTCCTGAGCCAGGTCGCCGGGAAAGTCGGCAGGGCTGCCGTCATGCTTGTAGGCATGCTGCAACACCCGGAACATGGCGCGTTCCACCTTGTCGAGATCGACTTCCAGAAACGCTGCAATTTCAGCGTAAGAGGCGCCATCGAGGCGGCTGAGCAGGAATATCTGCCGGCGGCGGCGCGAAAGCCTGTTCAGGCTGCGACTCAGTTCGACAGCGTGGGGAGCTACGGCAGCCTCGGGCTGCCGGGTGGGCAAATGCAACAGAGGAGAGAGCTGGCTACTCATGATGTATCGCTCGCTGATCTTCCATGTATGTCTTCCTTGGCCGGTGAGGGCGTCATCCGTGACTGATTTCGTACAGAACCTGCTAACCAGACTAGTGAATACGAGAATCATTCTCAAGTGAAAAGTGACAGCAATTACTATTTTTAATAGAGGCAGAAGTGAAAACTTATGACCTTGCCCGATATTGTTTTGCTATGATCCGCGCCATTGAGAGACACAAAGACTTCATTAGCCTGAAGCAGCAAGAAACCAAAAAAAAGACCCGGCGAAAAAGCCGGGTCAAAAACCGTGATTAGCCTGATGAGGAGATAATCCGGAAGTCGACCTAAGACTCCTGGGTTATCCGCCAGTCTCGCGACCAGCTGATGCAATAATAATCATTATCATTTGCAAGTCAAATGTTTTTCCTGCATCCATTCAAAAAAATAATCGGAGCGCTTTCCTACAGCGCATCCAGCTCCACCAGCAGCATTCCCTCACTGACCATTTCTCCTTCCTGACAGTGCAATGCCGTAATCACGCCGGCCTGTGCTGCGCGGATGCTGTGCTCCATTTTCATCGCTTCCAGTACCACCAACTGAGTACCTGCCTCGACCTGTTGGCCAACTTCGACCAGCACGCGCACGATACTGCCGTTCATGGGCGCACTGAAGCCGCCTTGTTGCGTGTGACTGGCAGAGGCTGCGGCGCCAGGATCGAAGCGCCTGATGGTGTGTAGTTCACCTTGCCACTTGAGATACAGCGTATCGCCACGGCGGATTGCCAGATGCTGATGACGCACGCCATTGTGTTCGATGATGAGCCGTTCGCCAGCCCACTGCAGTAGGGCCGCGCTGCTGCGCCGCAACTGGATGACCTTAGCCTGATCCTGGCACTGCAGATGCAGGTCGATCTGTTCTGGCAGCCCAAGGCGCAGGCCAGTGGTCGCGGCCCAGGGAGAGCCGGGATCGTCCCGGCGGATTCGCGCCGGCTCGCTCTGGATAAAGGCTTCGGCAGCGGCCTGCCAGAACTCGTCGGCCAGTTCTTGTGCAGCAGGCAGCAGTTGTTCCTGATAACGCGGGATAAAGCCGGTGTCGAGCTCGGCCGCGGCAAAAGCCGGATGGCCAATGATGCGGCGCAAAAAGGTCAGGTTGGTTTTCACGCCGCCCACTGCGAATTCGTCGAGCATGGCCAGCAGGCGCAGGCGTGCCTGTTCACGGTTCTCGCCCCAGGCGATCAGTTTGCCCAGCATGGGATCGTAAAACGGCGAGATGCTGTCGCCTTCGCTCACGCCGCTGTCGATCCGCTGGCCGGAGCGGGGCAGGGATTCGCGATAAAGCTCGAGGGTGCCGGTTGCCGGCAGGAAGTCATTGTCCGGATCTTCGGCGTATAGACGCACTTCGATGGCATGGCCGTGCAGCGGGACCTGTTGCTGGGTGAGCGGCAGCGCTTCGCCACAGGCAACATGAATCTGCCATTGCACCAGATCCAGCCCGGTGATGAATTCGGTAACCGGATGCTCGACCTGCAGACGAGTGTTCATTTCCATGAAAAAGAACTCGCCCCGTGAGTCGAGCAGAAACTCCACAGTACCTGCACCTACATAACCAATCGCCTGTGCAGCGCGTACCGCCGCCTCACCCATGATTTGCCGCAGTTCTGCACTCAGGCCGGGAGCAGGGGCCTCTTCGACGACTTTCTGGTGGCGGCGCTGTATCGAACAGTCCCGTTCGTTGAGGTACAGGCAGTGGCCATGCCGGTCGGCGAACACCTGGATCTCGATATGGCGCGGCTTGAGCAGGTACTTTTCCACCAGCATGCGCGAGTCGCCAAACGAGGATTGCGCCTCACGCTGCGCCGAGGCCAGGGCTTCGGCCAGCTCGCTGTCCTTTTCGACGACTTTCATGCCCTTGCCGCCGCCACCTGCACAGGCTTTAAGCAGCACTGGATAGCCAATGCGCCCGGCAGCGGCGCGGAAGGTTTCCAGGTCCTGATCGGCTCCGTGATAGCCGGGCACCAGCGGCACGCCAGCGGTTTCCATCAAGGATTTGGCGGCAGACTTGCTGCCCATGGCTTCGATGGCCGACGCGGGCGGGCCGATGAAGATCAGCCCGGCATCTTCAACCGCCCGGGCAAACTCGGCGCTTTCGGACAGAAAGCCATAGCCGGGATGAATCGCCTGGGCGCCGCTGGAACGGGCTGCGGCGATCAGCTTGTCGATCTGCAGGTAGCTGTCTGCCGCCTTGCTGCCGCCAAGGTCCACGCGGATGTCGGCTTCACGGCTGTGGCGCGATTCCCGGTCGATGGCGCTGTGCACTGCCACGGTGGTCAACCCCAGTTGCCTGGCGGTGCGCATGATGCGGCAGGTAATTTCGCCCCGATTGGCAACCAGCAGGGTGGTCAGAACAGGTTTGTCCAGGGTACTCATGACTGCGCGTCCTTGTGCTTGTCCGCGGTTGTCTGCCAATGCGGCTGGCGCTTGTCCAGAAAGGCCCGCAGACCTTCCTGGCCTTCGGCGCTGGTACGAATCCGGGCGATAGCGTTTTTGCAGTAACGGCGCAGGGCCGGGGTCAGTTCGCCACTGCCCACTTCGCGCAACAGGTCCTTGCTGGCGCGCATGGCTTGCGGACTGTTGAGCAGCAGATTATCGATCCAGCGCCGGGTTTCACTCTCCAGTTCCGCCTGCGGGTAACACTCTGCAAGCAGGCCGAGCTGCCGGGCGCGCAGGCCGTCGAAACGCTCGGCGGTCAGGGCATAGCGACGGGCTGCACGCTCACCGATGGCCTGGACCACAAACGGGCTGATGATCGCGGGAGCCAGGCCAATCCGCACTTCGGACAGGCAGAATTGCGCTTCCTGGGCCCCGATCGCCATGTCGCAGCAACTGATCAGTCCCAGCGCGCCGCCAAAGGCCGCGCCCTGAACCACGGCCAGCGTGGGCGTTTTCAGTTTGGCCAGGTTGTACATCAGTTCGGCCAGTTCCCCGGCGTCGTCCAGATTGGTGTTGTAGTCCAGTTCCGCAGCCTGCTGCATCCAGGTCAGGTCGGCGCCGGCACTGAAGTGCTTGCCATGCCCGCGAATCAGCAGGAAACGCAAACTGGCATTGGCTTGCACCTCATCCAGCGCCAGGATCAGTTCGCGAATCATCTGCGCATTGAAGGCGTTGTGCTTTTCCGGCCTGTTCAGCCAGAGAGTGGCAAAGCCGCGCGGGTCATGAGTCAGCGTTACGGTGTGGAACGGCGTCATGGTCTATCCCCCGGTTACATGCGAAACAGGCCGAAAGTGGTGGGTTCGATGGGCGCGTTGAGCGAGGCCGAAAGCGCCAGGGCCAGAATGTCGCGGGTCTGTGCCGGGTCGATGACTCCGTCGTCCCAGAGGCGGGCGCTGGAATAGTAGGGATGGCCCTGCTGTTCGTACTGGTCGAGGATCGGCTGTTTCAGCTCGGCCTGCTGTTGTTCGCTGAAGCTCTGGCCGCTGCGTTCGGCCTGTTCGCGCTTGACCTGCACCAGCACCCCGGCGGCCTGTTCGCCGCCCATCACGCCGATACGGGCGTTGGGCCACATCCACAGAAAACGCGGGTCGTAGGCGCGACCACACATGCCATAGTTGCCGGCGCCAAAACTGCCGCCGATGATGACCGTGAACTTGGGGACCCTGGCGCAGGCCACGGCAGTCACCAGTTTGGCGCCGTGCTTGGCAATCCCGCCGCTTTCGTATTTCTGGCCGACCATGAAGCCGGTGATGTTCTGCAGAAACAGCAGCGGGATACCGCGCTGACAGGCCAGTTCGATGAAGTGCGCACCTTTCTGCGCGGCTTCGGCGAACAGGATGCCGTTATTGGCGAGGATCGCTAGCGGATAACCGTGCAAACGGGCAAAGCCGCACACCAGCGTGGTGCCGAACAGCGCCTTGAACTCATCGAAAACCGAACCGTCCACCAGCCGTGCAATGACTTCGCGGACATCAAACGGCTGCTTGGCTTCGAGCGGGATCACACCGTACAGTTCGTCGCTGGCATAGAGCGGAGCAATCGGCGTGCTGAGCGTCAATTGGCCCTGCTTGTGCCAATTGAGATTGGCGATGCTGCGGCGCGCCAGTTGCAGCGCATGCTCATCGTTCTCCGCGTAATGGTCGGCGACCCCGGAAGTCCGGCAATGCACATCGGCGCCGCCAAGCTCTTCGGCGCTGACCACTTCGCCGGTTGCTGCCTTGACCAGCGGCGGCCCAGCGAGAAAGATGGTTGCCTGCTGGCGAACCATGATCGCTTCGTCGGCCATGGCCGGCACATACGCGCCACCGGCGGTGCAGGAACCCATGACTACTGCGATCTGCGGAATGCCCATGGCGCTCATGTTGGCCTGATTGAAGAAGATTCGCCCGAAGTGCTCGCGATCCGGAAACACTTCATCCTGGCGTGGCAGGTTGGCGCCACCCGAGTCCACCAGATAAATGCACGGCAGGCGGTTCTGCTGGGCGATGGCCTGGGCGCGCAGGTGCTTCTTGACCGTCAGGGGGTAGTACGAGCCGCCTTTGACCGTGGCGTCGTTGGCGACAATCATGCATTCGACGCCTTCGACCCGGCCAATGCCTGCGATCACCCCGGCAGCCGGGACCTCTTCGTCATAGACCGCGTGGGCCGCCAGTTGGCCGATTTCCAGAAACGGCGAGCCGGGGTCCAGCAAAAGGTTGATACGTTCGCGGGGTAGCAGCTTGCCGCGTGAGGTGTGGCGTTCCTGAGCTTTGGCGCCGCCACCTTCATGAACCCTGGCCAGCAGGCGGCGCAGGTCGTTGACCTGTTCCAGCAAGGCCGCGTGATTGCTGGCGAACTCGGCAGAGCGTGTATTGATGCGGCTGAGCAGAAGGGACATGAGGCACTCCGGAAATCAGCGAGTCTCGTTGAACAGTTCACGGCCAATCAGCATTCGGCGGATTTCACTGGTGCCCGCGCCGATCTCGTAGAGTTTGGCGTCGCGCAGCAACCGGCCAGCCGGAAACTCATTGATATAACCGTTGCCGCCGAGGATCTGGATCGTGTCCAGCGCCATTTGCGTGGCCCGTTCGGCGCTATAGAGGATGATCCCGGCGGCATCCTTGCGGGTGGTTTCACCACGTTCACAGGCTTGCGCGACGGCATACAGGTAGGCGCGGCTGGCATTGAGCTGGGTGTACATGTCGGCGATCTTGCCCTGGATGAGCTGGAATTCGCCGATGCTCTGACCGAACTGCTTGCGGTCGTGGATGTAGGGCAGGACCACGTCCAGACAGGCCTGCATGATCCCGGTCGGACCGCCGGAGAGCACGACGCGCTCGTAATCCAGGCCGCTCATCAGCACTTTCACGCCGCCATTGAGCGTGCCGAGCAGATTCTCCTCCGGGACTTCGACGTTATCGAAAAACAGCTCGCAGGTATTGGAGCCGCGCATGCCGAGCTTGTCGAACTTGTTACCGCGGCTGAAGCCTTTCCAGTCGCGCTCGACGATAAAGGCGCTGATGCCATGCGCGGCCTTTTCCAGGTCGGTCTTGGCGTAGATCACGTAGGTGTTGGCGTCCGGGCCGTTGGTGATCCAGGTCTTGCTGCCATTGAGCACGAAACGGTCGCCGCGCCTGTCGGCACGCAGTTTCATCGAAACCACATCGGAACCGGCATTTGGCTCGCTCATGGCCAGTGCGCCGACCTGTTCGCCGCTGATCAGCTTCGGCAGGTAGCGGGCTTTCTGGGCCGGGCTGCCATTGCGGTTGATCTGGTTGACGCACAGGTTCGAGTGCGCGCCGTAGGAGAGGGCGACCGAAGCCGAGCCGCGGCTGATTTCTTCCATGGCGACCACATGTGCCAGATAACCCAGGCCGGCACCGCCATATTCTTCGCTGACGGTGATGCCCAGCAGGCCCATTTCGCCGAATTTGCGCCACATATCGGCAGGGAACAGATTGTCCCGGTCGATCTGCGCGGCGCGGGGCGAAAGTTCGGCTGCGACAAAGGCCTGAACCTGATCGCGCAACATGTCGATGGTTTCGCCCAGGGCGAAGTTGAGGCTGGGGTAGATCATGAATAGCGCTCCCAGTTTTATTCTTGGACGGATTGGCTATGACCTTTACGTTAACGTAAGCCTGTAATTGGCCAGGTGTCAATGTTGGAGGGCAACCGAGGAGGAGGCAGGAGAGTGGCGAGCGGGAATGCCGGAAAGCACGAAGGGGAGCCTGGGCTCCCCTTCAAGGTTTCTTCATATGCTCTTTTTTGTTTGTCGGGAGGCCTGTTGTTGTTTTTGGCGACCTGGCCCTTCACATCTTTTTTGAGCGATCCCCATGCGGGATCAAGAGCAAACGTATTTTTTTGAGCGCTGATGTCACTTTTATCATGTCGATCCAACCAGTACGGGAGCTGCCTGAAAGCAGTTTTATTGTTCTCTGCCCGGTTGCGAGTGCCCGGTCTTGCAAGGCCTCTGAAAAGCTATCCACTCCAAAAAAATCTGTTAGCTACGCCTCTGTACGTGTTGTTCTTGTTATGTCAGAGCCGGTACGTGTTGTTTTTATTGGATTACTGCATTTTCTTGTTTTTGTTGTATCCGAGATATAGCAGGACCCGTGCCAGTTTTGCCAAGTCCTTTGAAAACAGGGTGTTGAGGGCATTCGGCAGATAGAGAGGCGAAGCCTTCAGTCGCTGATTGTTTCCGTGTTACCCGTTTTCATTAATACTTTGTGTGTAGGGTAACACTCTGTGACAACTTGTCGCACCGACTGGCCGACCAACGACCGCGCTCATGCAGGCTGCCGGGCCGTGGCCACTTTGGAGCCGTTGCGCCGCTCCAGCACGGCGCAGATCCGCTGACCGGCGACAATCAGCCGTTGCAGGTCGATACCGGTCTCAATGCCCAGGCCGCTCAGCATGTAAAGCACGTCCTCGGTCGCGACATTGCCGCTGGCGCCCTGGGCGTACGGGCAGCCGCCCAGGCCGGCGACAGAACTGTCGAATACCGCTATGCCCTCCAGCAGGCTGGCGTAGATATTGGCCAGCGCCTGGCCATAAGTGTCGTGAAAGTGTCCGGCGAGCCTGCCGCGTGGAATCTGCCCGGCGACGGCATTGAACAGTTCGCGGGTGGCTTCGGGGGTGCCGGTGCCAATGGTGTCGCCCAGCGAAACTTCGTAGCAGCCCATGGCAATCAGTTCATTGGCGACGCTGGCAACCTGGCGAGGCGCGATATAGCCGTCATAAGGGCAACCCAGCACGCAAGAGACATAACCGCGAACCCGGATGCCATGCAATTGGGCGGCGGCCATCACCGGCAGGAAGCGCTCCAGGCTTTCGCTGATGGAACAGTTGATGTTGCGCCGGGAAAAGGTTTCCGAGGCCGAGGCAAATACCGCGACCTCCCTGACCCCGGCCGCCAGCGCATTCTCGAAACCTTTCAGGTTTGGCGTCAGGGCCGAATAGATCACATCCGGCTGCTGCTGGAGGCGGGCAAACACCTGTGCCGAGTCGGCCATCTGGGGTACCCACCTGGCGGATACAAAACTGCCGGCTTCGATGTGCTTGAGTCCGGCCGCTGCCAGGTCTTCGACCAGCTGCACCTTGTCCGCGCTGCTTACCGGGCGGGCTTCGTTTTGCAGGCCGTCGCGTGGGGCGACCTCTACCAGACGAACACGTTGCGGTAATGACATGGTGCTTTAACCTCAGGTCATGTCGAGATTTTATCTTCAACTATTTGATATGAAAGGGTTTTACCTAGAGCAAGGCGACAGCGTTCTTCAGCGGTATCCAGTTCCAGCTGCATTTGCCGGATATCCAGAAGCTGTTGTTCCAATTGGCTGCGGCGCTCTTCGATCTTGCCCAGCATGCTATGCAACTGCTTCTGATTGCCGCCATGCGGGTCATACAGCTCGATCAGTTCCCGGCATTCGGCCAGGGAGAAACCGATGCGCTTGCCACGCAGGATCAGCTTGAGGGTGACCTTGTCGCGAGCCGAGTAGATGCGCTCCAGGCCACGTCTTTCGGGGCTGAGCATGCCTTGCTCTTCATAGAAACGAATCGCGCGGGTGGTGATGTCCAGTTCGCGGGCGAGGTCGGAGATGCTGTAGGTAGGGTTGCTCATGGCGCGGCTCGGCAGTAGACCTGTGGTTTAACCTAAGGCCGGCTTGACGTATACGTCAAGCCGGTGCCGAGAGCGGGTTATCTAGAAATGACTTTAAGTTTTATATAAAAACTCTTTTATTTCAGTATCTTAATTTAAATTGTTAATTCTTTTTCAAGCTTGTTTTCCTGCGCAGTTACCCGCTGGCACAGCTCGATCAACTGCTCGCGCATCCAGCGATTGGCCGGATCCTGATCGGTGCTTTCGTGCCAGTAGAGATGGGTTTCCACCGCTGGTACATCATTGACCGGCAACTGCACGTAGTGCAGGTCGTGACGTCGGGAGAAGCGTTCCGGCACGGTCATGACCATGTCGGTCTGTTGCAGCACCTGGGTCGCCATCAGGTAGTGCTGGGAGCGCAGGGCTATCTTGCGCTGGATGCCCATCTTGCCCAGCGCCAGATCCACGTGACCCAGCCCGCTGCGGCGACTGGAGATATGAATGTGGGCCTGCGCCAGATAGTCATCCAGGTTCAGCATGCTCTTGCCGGCCAGTGGATGCCCCTTGCGCATCGCACACACGTAACGGTCTTCCATCAGCTTGACGTGACGTACCTGAGGATCGGTGTTGAGCGGCGCGTCGACGGCAAAGTCCAGGCGCCCGGCCGCCAGTTCCTTGGTGGTTTCGCGCCGTTTGGACAGGAAGCTTTCGATGGTCACCGCAGGTGCCTGGCGCCGCAGGCGCTGGAACAGCAGCGGCAGAATCACCGCCTCGGTCAGGTCGGTCATGCTGATGCGGTAGTTCTTGTTGGCCTGCAGCGGGTTGAAGATGCGGCTTTCCTGTACTGACACCCGCAGCAGCGACAGGGCATTGCGTACCGGGCCGATGATGTTCTGGGCCATGGGCGTCGGCACCATGCCCTGGGCCGTGCGTACGAACAGCGGGTCGTTGAAGGTTTCGCGCAAGCGCGCCAGTGCGTTGGATACAGCGGGCTGGGTAATGCCCACGATCTGTCCGGCGCGGGTCAGATTGGCTTCGGTATAAATGGCGTCGAAGACAATGAAAAGATTGAGATCAACCTTGCTCAGGTTCATTGGAGGGCGCCTCTTGTCGTTCTTGTAGGATCGCTGCTTATGCCGCAGCGTAGCTCGATCATATATTGGTTATGAATGTTTATATACGCCGAGAATAGATTAGATAAATGTCGAGGGGTTCTCTAGCATCCTTGCCATGACTCTGATGAGAAGGTAACTGCCCCATGGACTTTGCATATTCCCCGAAGGTGCAGGAGCTGCGCGAGCGCGTCACTGCATTCATGGACGCCTATGTCTATCCTGCCGAGCCGGTGTTCGAGCGCCAGGTGGCGGAGGGTGATCGCTGGCAGCCCACGGCAATCATGGAAGAACTCAAGGACCGCGCCAGGCAGCAAGGCCTATGGAACCTGTTCCTGCCCGAATCGCAACTGGGTGCGGGCCTGACCAACCTCGAATACGCGCCGCTGGCCGAGATCATGGGCCGCTCGCTGCTCGGTCCCGAGCCCTTCAACTGCTCGGCTCCGGACACCGGCAATATGGAAGTGCTGGTCCGCTATGCGACCGAGCCGCAGAAGCAGCAATGGCTGGAGCCGCTGCTGCGCGGCGAGATCCGTTCGGCCTTCGCCATGACCGAGCCGGATGTGGCGTCCTCGGATGCGACCAACATGGCCGCCCGCGCCGAACGGGATGGCGATGAGTGGGTGATCAACGGCCGCAAGTGGTGGACCTCGGGCGCCTGTGATCCGCGCTGCAGAATCCTGATTTTCATGGGCCTGACCAATCCCGACGGGCCGCGTCATCAGCAGCATTCGATGATTCTGGTGCCGACCGACACGCCCGGCGTGAAAATCGTTCGCCCGGTGCCGGTGTTTGGCTATGACGATGCGCCCCATGGCCATGCGGAAGTGCTGTTCGAGAATGTCCGGGTACCTTATGGAAATGTCCTGCTGGGTGAAGGGCGCGGTTTTGAAATTGCCCAGGGGCGTCTCGGACCGGGGCGTATCCATCACTGCATGCGTTCGATCGGCATGGCGGAGCGGGCACTGGAGTTGATGTGCCAGCGAGCGGTCAGTCGCGTGGCGTTCGGCAAGCCGCTGGCGAGGCTGGGTGGCAATGTCGACAAGATTGCCGACTCACGGATGGAAATCGACATGGCGCGCCTGCTGACCCTCAAGGCCGCGTACATGATGGACACCGTGGGTAACAAGGTGGCCAAAAGCGAGATTGCGCAGATCAAGGTGGTTGCGCCGAATGTGGCGCTGAAAGTCATTGATCGGGCGATCCAGATGCATGGCGGCGCCGGGGTCTCCAATGACTTCCCGCTGGCCTACATGTACGCCATGCAGCGCACCTTGCGCCTGGCAGACGGGCCTGACGAAGTGCACCGTGCGGCTGTCGCCAAGTTCGAGCTGGGCAAATATCTGCCCGAGAAGTAGGGCGTGAGGGTATCGAGGTCGCGGGTCAGTTGACCCAGACCTCGACCCGGCGGTTCTTGATCCGGCCATCGTCGGCATCGTTGCCCGCTACCGGCATTTCATCGCCAAAACCAAGGATTTCATGAAAGGTCACGCCACTTTTCTGCAATTCCCGGCGTACCGCCATGGCGCGTAGCCGGGAAAGCAGGGTTGCGCGTGCCGAATCGTTCTTGGCATCGCCAAAGCCCACCAGGGTCACCTGCTGATTGAGCTTGTCATGGGCCTTGAGATAGTCAACCACGCGCCTCAAGTCGAGTTGCGCCTTGCTGTCCAGCCTGGCGCTGCCCTGGGCAAAACGGAAATTGACCGACAGGCGCTCGGCCTGGCGGGTCAGAGCCTGATAGTCCTCGGGCATCTGTGCGGTGGTCGGGACTTTCATGGCCTGCACGGTCTGGGCAACAAAGCCACTGCTGGCCACAATGGCCTGGCCTTCGGGGCTTTGCGCAAACTGCACCAGTGCCGTGGCCCATTCATGGTTGTTGCTGGGCGGCAGGTACAGATACAGGCGGCGTGAAAGCGGATAATCCTCGGTTGCGATCAGGCTGGCGGTGGGCAGCATCGGTTTTGAATCACCGTCGGCCAGCGCGATAGCCTTTGCATGGCGTACATAGGGCAGGCCGATGAAGCCGATGCCGTTGCGATCCTGGCTGACGGCATCGGAAAGCTGTTCGCTGGACTCGAAGCGCCTGGCGTTGCGTGCCAGGCTCTTGCCGTTGCGAGTCAGGACCAGTTCCTTGAAGGTTTCATAAGTGCCGGATTTCTCGTCGCGGGCATACAGATGGATCGCGCCAGCCTTGCCGCCGAGTTCTTCCCAATCCTGGATTTCACCTGAAAAGATACGCGCCAGTTGCTGGATGTTGAGCTGCCGCAACGGGTTACCTGGATGCAGGATGACCGCCACGCCGTCGATGGCAATCACCTGTTCGCCTTGAGGGCTTTTCAGGTCGCCCAGATCCTTCAGTTCCAGCGCTTCCTGATCCTTGATTGGCCGGGAAGAGGCGGCAATATCGGCGCTGCCTGCCCTCAGGGCGCTGAATCCGGTGCCTGAACCATGGGCGGCAATCTCTGCGCCAACGGCTTGGCCGGCTGCAGTCAGGCCGGTCACTCGGGTTTCGTTGGGCTGTGCGCCGGGCAATATTCGCAGGGATTGTAGGCCTTGCTCGTGCATCAGTCCCTGGACCAGCGCCGGGCCCAGTTGTGCATCGATGGTATTGGAACCCTGGATGCGCAGGACCGGTGCGCCATCGGCGGGTATTGGCAGCGCGGCGAGGGAAAGGCCGGGCAGCAGGGCACAAGACAACGTCAGCGCCGAAAGCAGAGCGCGCAGCATCTGCGTCACCTTGTATAACTGGAAGTGACGGCAGAATAAGTCAGAAAGTTTACTGAAATATGACAGTTGCGAAGGTGCTGAAGATTCGCATGATCCGGCTTGCCGGAGAATTTACCGGCAAGCCGCTATCGCAGGATTTATCAGCTCAATTCCAGCCAGATAGGCGCGTGATCCGACGGTTTTTCCATGCCGCGCAATTCGTAGTCCACGCCGGCCGCCTTGATTCGCGGCTGCAGGCCGCTGGAGGTCATGATCAGGTCGATGCGCAGGCCGCGCTTGGGGCTGTCTTCAAAGCCGCGGCTGCGATAGTCGAACCAGCTGAACTGATCGGCGACTTCCGGGTGCAGGTAACGGAAGCTGTCGACCAGGCCCCAGTTCTTCAGGCGTTCCATCCATTCGCGCTCTTCCGGCAGAAAGCTGCACTTGCCGGTTTTCAGCCAGCGCTTGGCATTGTCCGGGCCGATACCGATGTCGCAATCCTGCGGGGAGATATTCACATCGCCCATGACGATCAGCGGCTGGTCATTGCTGAAACGGCTTTCCAGCAGCGCCTGCAGATCGCTGTAGAAGCGCTGCTTGGCAGGAAACTTGGTCGGATGGTCGCGGCTTTCGCCTTGTGGGAAATAGCCGTTCATGATGGTCACCGGCTGGCCATTGCTGTCGGCGTAAGTGCCCCAGATGAAACGCTTCTGGGCTTCCTCGTCGTCGCCCTCGAAACCCTTGTGCAGGGCCAGCGGCATGTTGCGCGAGAGCAGGGCGACTCCGTAATGGCCTTTCTGGCCATGGAAGTGCACATGGTAGCCAAGGGCTTCGATCTCGGCCTGGGGGAACTGCTCGTCGGAGACCTTGGTTTCCTGCAAACCGATCACGTCAGGCTGGTGTTTTTCAATCAGCGCCGCGAGCTGATGCGGTCGGGCACGCAGACCGTTGATGTTGAAAGAGACAATTTTCATAAAGCGGCAGTCCTGAAGTCATACAAAACAGCGATCCTAGCCGACCGACCGGTTTACGGCCAGCCTGCCGTTGGCTGCTACGCTGGATGGATGGCTGGAACTGTCCTTTATCCCTTTGTTCTCACCTTTGCACGATCTGGATGACAGGAAACACCGAAATCACCGCAGGACCTGGCCGAAAGCCGGTTTTTTCTGACCGGATCTTCAGGTTTTATTACCAATCATGACGTAAGGGATTGAAAGTTCTAGCTATTGACGGGTTCCAGTGAAGCCTGTCGGTCGTGTTAGCATCCGTATCCATATGAAGCTTTTAACAACGTTCAGCAGCGTGCTGCTGATGTCTCTGAGTGCCACGGCTTTTGCCCAGGCGCGTCTGGATGTCAGGATCAAGCCCGCGAATCCGCAACTCAAAGCCAACGTCGAAGGATATGTGGGCAGCCTTGGCGAGCGTGACGCCGAGGCCCTGCAGCACTTCAGCCTGGGCGCCGAAGAACAGGCGCAGAAGGCGGCGCAGGCGCTGGGCTACTATCAGGCGCAGATCGACAGCCAGGTGACAGGCGACAAGGACCCGAAGCTGGTGATCAATATCCAGCCGGGCGAGCCGATCCGCCTGCGCAATGTCACGGTGCGCATCGACGGCCCGGCCGCTTCCCTCAAGGCCTTTCAGGTACCCAAGAGTCAGACGCTGGCGCCCGGCGCGGTGCTTAATCATGGTCATTATGAAGATGCCAAGCGCCTGATCCAGAATCAGGCGTCACGCTACGGCTTCTTCAGCGGACGCTTTACCAGCCAGCGTCTGGCGATTGACCCGCGGGCCGGCGTGGCTGACATCGAACTGGTGTATGACAGCGGTCCGCGCTATACGCTGGGCAAGGTGCAGTTCAGCGGCGATACGCCACTCGACGATGATCTGCTCAAGCGCATGGTGCCGTTCAAGGAAAACACGCCTTATGACTCGCAACTGATCGCCGAACTCAATCAGGCCATGCAGTCCAGCGGCTATTTCGAGGGTGTGCGGGTGGATGCGGCACCGACCGCCGCCGTGGCGCAGGTCATCCCGGTGACCGTGCAACTGGAAATCCGCAAGCCGCGCACCATGGGCCTGGGGCTGGGCTATTCCACGGACGTCGGGCCGCGCGGCAGAGCCAACTGGACCCGGCACTGGGCCAACCCGCAAGGGCACAGTTATGGCTTTGAAACCGAACTGTCCGCACCCCGGCAGAACGTCGGGCTGTGGTACGACGTGCCTCTCGATCCGCCGCTGACCGACAAACTGCGCTATGCCGGTGGCTACCAATATGAAGAAATCGCCGGCACCGACAGCCTCAGCAAGCTGCTCACGGTCGGCCCTGAATGGCACAGCAAGTTGCCCAGTGGCTGGGAGCGGGTCATCTCCCTCAAGTGGCAGCGCGAAGAGTATCGCCTGGGCGATGACAGTGGCCTGAGTACCTTGCTGATGCCCGGCATCAGCTATTCGTTCCTGCGCAGTGACAATCGCATCGATCCGAGCAAAGGCTATCGCCTGCAGTTCGATGCGCAGGTGGCCAAGGAAGGTGTGTTGTCGGACGCCAACCTGTTCCATGGCAACGTACTGCTCAAGGGCCTGACCACCGTGGCGCAGAATCATCGCTTTCTCGGCCGCTTGCAGTTCGGTGGCAACCTGACCAATGGCTACAAATCCATACCGCCTTCACTGCGCTTTTTTGCCGGTGGCGATCAGAGCGTGCGTGGCTACGACTATCAGACTCTGTCGCCGACCAACTCCGACGGTGACCGCATCGGCGGCCGCTACATGGTGGCCGGCAGCGCCGAATATCAGTATTCGATCGCCGAAAAGTGGCGGCTGGCGACGTTTGTCGATCAGGGCAACTCCTTCAATAACCTTGAGCTGCCGAGCATGAAGACCGGCGTAGGCTTCGGGGTGCGCTGGGTTTCTCCGGTCGGGCCGTTGCGCCTCGATCTGGCCAAGGCGCTGGACGATGACGGCGGGATCCGTCTGCACTTCTCCATGGGACCGGAACTGTGAAGCGTCTGAACATGAAACGCACGGCGAAGATCACCGCCCTGAGCCTGCTGGCGTTCATGCTGTTCTTGCTGCTAAGCGTCTGGCTGATAGTGGCTACCCAGGGCGGCAGCCAATGGCTGCTGGCGCGAATACCGGGTTTGCAGGTCGACAATTTCAGCGGACGACTGGCCGGGCAGTGGCGCGCCGATCAGGTGCTCTGGCAACAGGGTGGTGATCGGGTCGAGGTCAGCGCTGCCGAGTTCGACTGGTCGCCTGCCTGTCTGTTGAAGATGACCCTGTGTGTCGAGCAGTTGCATGCCGGGCAGGTTCGCATGAGCTTTGCCGCCAGTGAAGAACCGGTCAGCGATGGCCCGCTGAGTTTACCGCAGTTGAAGCTGCCGCTGGCGATTCGCCTGAATGACGTGAAGCTGGGCAGCCTGCAACTGGATGGGGTCGAGCAGTTGAGCGACTTGAAACTGTCTGCACACTGGACCGCCGAAGGTATGCAGATCGACACTGCCCACCTGCAGCGTGATGAGTTGATTCTCGATCTGACCGGCCTTTTGCGTCCCGAAGGCGACTGGCCGCTGACGGCCAAGGGGCAACTGCAACTGCCGGCACAGGACGGGCAAGCCTGGCTGCTGGCGCTGGATATTTCGGGCGAGCTGCTCAAGACCCTGCAGCTCAAGGCTGACAGCAGCGGTTACCTGCAAGGACAATTGACCGGTGAGCTGCAACCGCTGGCGGAGCATCTGCCAGCCCGGCTCAGCATTACCTCGGAACGTTTCAAGCCCAGTGCCGGATTGCCGGATACCTTGCAGCTCGAACAACTGCTGCTCAACGCCGAAGGCAATCTCGACAGTGGCTATCGGATCACCGGCAGCGCCAGCCTGCCAGCCGAACAGGGGCCTGTCGCCCTGGCGCTGCAAGGCCGGGTCGATGCCAGGGGCGCAGATATTGCTGCGCTGCAACTGACGGCCAGCGATCAACAACGTCTTACACTCAACGGCCAGTTGAACTGGCAAAGCGGCTTCAAGGCCGATGCGAAAATCGACTGGCTGGATTTTCCCTGGCAGCGGCTTTATCCGCTGGCGACTGAGCCTCAGGTCAGCCTGCGCAAGTTCCATGGCGAGATTTCCTACACCGACGGCCAGTACCTGGGTCATTTCAGCTCGGACCTGGATGGTCCTGCCGGCGCATTCAGCCTGGGCAGCCCGTTCAGTGGCAATCTGCAGCAAGTGTTTCTGCCGCAACTGGAACTGGTTGCCGGGCAGGGCAAGGCCAGCGGTCATCTGAATCTGCAATTCGCCGATGGCATCGGCTGGGACACGGCGCTGGAGCTGGGCTCGCTGGATCCGTCCTATTGGGTCGCCGAGTTGCCCGGCACCCTGGCCGGTGCGCTGCGCAGCAAGGGTCAATTGCGCAATGAACGGCTTGAGCTGAATGCCGACCTGGACCTCAAGGGACGTCTGCGCGGGCAACCTGCCGTGTTGCTGGCCAAGGCCGATGGTGGCGGCGAGCAATGGAACCTCGCTGCGCTGGAGATACGCCTGGGTGATAACCGGATTCAGGGGCGTGGCAGCTTGCGTCAGCGCCTCGATGGCCAACTGGACCTGAACCTGCCGCGCCTTGGGCAACTGTGGCCAAGGCTGCAAGGCCGGATCAACGGGCGTCTGGCACTGGCCGGCACGCTTGAGGCTCCGCAAGGCCAGCTTGATGTGCAGGGCAGTCAACTGGCGCTCCAGGACAATCGCCTGCAGAACCTGACTCTGGCGGCGAAGCTCGATCAGGCCCAGCGGGCCACGGTCGATCTGAAAGGCAGCGCAATCCAGGTCGGTGATACCGGGCTGGGAACCTTGACCGTCAATGGCCAGGGCACGCTCAGGAACCAGCAGTTGAAGCTCGACCTGCAAGGTCCGCTGTTGAAACTGGCCCTGGCAGTGGATGGCGCGCTGGATCAGGGCAACTGGCGAGGGCGTCTGGCCAGCGGCGATATTCAGAGCGGAGGCCAGGACTGGCAATTGCAGCGCCCGGCGAAGCTTGAGCGGCTGGCCGACGGCAAGATCAACTTCGGCGCGCATTGCTGGATATCCGGGCAGGCCAGTCTGTGTGGCGAGGATCAGCGATTGCTGCCCGAGCCGCGCTTGCGCTATCACCTGAAGAACTTCCCGCTCGAAAGCCTGGCCCAATGGCTGCCCAGGGATTTTGCCTGGAAAGGCGCGCTCAACGCCGATCTGAAACTCGACTTGCCCGCAGCCGGCCCTGACGGGCAAATCACGGTCGATGCCAGCAACGGCACGCTGCGGATCCGGGAAAAGGACCAGTGGCTGGATTTCCCTTATCAGAGCCTGAAACTCAGCAGCACCCTGAAGCCTCGTCGTATCGACACGCGCCTGGATTTCGAGGGGGCCAGACTGGGCAAGCTGTTGCTCACGGCGCAGCTCGATCCGTTGTCACGCAACAAGAACCTGACTGGCGATTTCAGCCTGTCCGGCCTTGATGTGTCGGTGGCGCGGCCCTTTGTACCCATGGTGCAGAAGCTCAATGGCCGCCTGAGTGGCAGTGGTCGACTGTCCGGTGGCCTGCTGGCGCCGCAGGTCAATGGTAGCCTTGCCCTCGACGGCGGTGAGGTGTCCGGCCCCGAACTGCCGCTGGAGTTGCAGGACCTGAACGTGCAGGCGCTGATCGCCGGCGAGAGCGTGCAACTCAACGGCGGCTGGAAGAGTGGTGCGACAGGGCAGGGCTCTGTGAGCGGTCAGGTAGCCTGGGGGCAGGCGCTGCTGGTGGATATCAATATCAAGGGCTCGCGCCTGCCGATCACCGTTGAGCCTTATGTTGCCGTGGAAGCGGCCCCCGACCTGAAAATCTCCATGCATGACGATCGGCTGGGTATTTCCGGCAAGGTGCTGGTGCCCAAGGGCACGATCACGGTGCGCGAGTTGCCGCCCTCGACAGTGAAATTGTCAGGCGATACGGTCATCGTCGGGCAGCAGACCGAAGAGGGCGCGCCGCCGATGGCCATGGCGATGGATATCGATGTGGAGGTCGGGCAGGAACAACTGGCGTTCAGCGGCTTCGGGCTGACGGCGAATCTTGTCGGCCGCGTGCACATTGGCGATAACCTCGATACCCGTGGCGAACTGAACCTCAATGACGGGCGTTACCGCGCCTATGGTCAGCGGCTGACCATCCGCAAGGCCCGGCTGTTGTTTGCCGGTCCCATCGATCAGCCTTATCTGGACATCGAAGCGATTCGCCAGACCGACGACATCATCGCCGGTATCCGCCTGACCGGCAGTGCCGATCAGCCGACCACCGAAGTGTTTTCCGAGCCGGCCATGAGTCAGGAACAGGCGCTGTCGTATCTGGTGATGGGCAGGCCGCTGGCCAATAACGGGGAAGACAACAATATGGTTGCCCAGGCAGCGCTGGCGCTGGGTGTGGCCGGGAGCGCATCGACGACCGGCAAGCTGGCCGACAACCTGGGGATCAAGGATTTCGAGCTGGACACCACCGGCACCGGCGACAAGACCAATGTCGTGGCCAGCGGCAAGATCACCGACAAGCTCAGTCTGCGCTATGGCGTCGGGGTATTCGAGCCGGCCAATACCATTGCGTTGCGCTACATGCTGAGCAAAAGGGTCTATCTGGAGGCTGCCAGCGGGATTGCCAGTTCACTGGATATTTTCTACAAACGGGATTTTTAGGCCGGGTTTCACAATTGATTCAGAAACATCCGATATAGGTAGTCGGACACTTTCGTGGTTAACTTCCGGTTCTTCCAAAACTCTGAAAAAGGACTTGGTTCCATGGCTCAAGTAACACTCAAAGGCAATCCTGTACAAATCGCTGGCGACCTGCCGAAAACCGGCAGTGCTGCTCCGGCTTTCACGCTGGTTGGTGCCGGTCTTGCCGATGTGACTCTGGCCGACTTCGCCGGCAAGCGTAAAGTGCTGAACATCTTCCCAAGTGTCGATACGCCGACCTGCGCCACTTCCGTGCGCAAGTTCAATGCCCAGGCCAATGACGTGAACAACGCCGTTGTACTGTGCATCTCCGCCGACCTGCCATTCGCCCAGGCTCGCTTCTGCGGTTCGGAAGGTCTGGAAAACGTCAGCAACCTGTCCTCCTTCCGCAGCGCCGATTTCAGCAAGAACTACGGTGTCGCGATTGCCGATGGTCCGCTGACCGGCCTGACCGCTCGCGCCGTTGTGGTACTGGACGAAAACAACAACGTATTGCACAGCGAGCTGGTTTCGGAAATCGCCGAAGAGCCGAACTATGAAGCCGCTCTGGCTGTTCTGAAGTAATACGCTGCAACACTTAAGCGGCCTGAATCCGTTCAGGCCGTTTTTTTATTTGTGCTTCAACCGTTTAACAAAAGTAAGCGCTTGGTAAAGGCGCTTTGCTTGCAGCTCATCTGTGCTTATTGTTCAGCCTCCTGAAGAAGCCCCACCCGTAATGGTTGATTTATTCATGCAATCGTCTGGCCCCCGTAATTCCCGTCGCTGGCTGATCAGTCTGTTGGTCCTGTTGGTTATCGTCGTTTCGTGCTGGTGGTTCTGGCCGACGTCCTCGCCCGACAAGGGAGCCGAGGCTGGCAAGGCATCTGCGGCGGCCCCTGGCAGAGGCATGGCGCGCCCCGGGTTCGGCGGTTCGGCGGTGGCAGTTCCGGTGCGGGTTGCACCGGTGACCCAGGGCGACTTCCCGATCTATTACAAGGCACTGGGCACGGTGACCGCGACCAACACCATCAATGTGCGCAGCCGGGTGGCTGGCGAACTGGTCAAGATCCACTTTCAGGAAGGCCAGATGGTCAAGGCCGGCGACATGCTGGCGGAAATCGATCCACGTCCCTATCAGGTAGCGTTGCAGCAGGCCGAAGGCACTCTCGCCACCAATCAGGCGCTGCTGAAGAACGCCCAGCTCGATGTACAACGCTATCGCGGGCTGTTCGCCGAAGACAGTATCGCCAAGCAGACCCTGGATACCGCCGAGTCGCTGGTGAACCAGTATCAGGGGACCATCAAGTCCAATCAGGCGGCTGTGGCCGAAGCCAGGCTCAATATGGACTTCACCCGCATCAAGGCACCGATTGCCGGGCGCGTCGGCCTCAAGCAACTGGATGTCGGCAATCTGGTCGCCGCCAACGACACCACCGCCCTGGTGGTGATTACCCAGACCCAGCCGATTTCGGTCAACTTCACCCTGCCGGAAAAAGACCTGTCGGCGGTCATCAGCCGTTATCGCAGCGCTGACAAACTGCCGGTGGAAGCCTGGGATCGCGGTGACCTCAAGCTGCAGGCCACCGGTGTACTGGCCAGCCTCGACAACCAGATCGATGTCGCCACAGGCACCCTTAAATTCAAGGCTCGCTTCGAGAATCGCGACGAAGTGCTGTTTCCCAATCAGTTCGTGAATGTGCGACTGCGTGCCGACACCCTCAAGCAAGCAGTGCTGGTCCCGACGGCCGCCGTGCAGTTCGGCACCAACGGCACCTTCGTCTATGCCCTGGACGGCGACAGGAAGGTCAAGGTCAACCTGCTAAAGACCGGTCCGAGCGATGAGACGTCGACCGTGGTTCTCGAAGGTCTGAGCGCAGGTTCGCAAGTCGTGCTCGAAGGCACCGACCGCCTGCGCGACGGCGCCGAAGTGGAAGTGGTCAGTGACAGCAAGGACGTGCCGTCCAGTCCGGGTCAGCAACTGCAAGGCAAGCCTGACAAGGCCACTGACAAATCGGCTTCGGTCGACAAGGCGGAAAAACCTCAAGTATGAACATGTCGCGCCTGTTCATCCTGCGTCCGGTAGCCACCACCCTGAGCATGCTGGCGATTGTGCTGGCCGGTCTGATTGCCTACACCTTGCTGCCGGTTTCGGCCCTGCCGCAGGTGGATTATCCGACCATTCGGGTCATGACCCTGTATCCGGGCGCCAGTCCGCAGGTCATGACCAGTGCCGTGACGGCCCCGCTGGAGCGGCAGTTCGGGCAAATGCCGGGGCTGGACCAGATGGCCTCGACCAGTTCCGGTGGCGCGTCGGTCATTACCTTGCGCTTCAACCTTGAAATCAATATGGATGTGGCCGAGCAGGAAGTGCAGGCGGCGATCAATGCCGCGACCAATCTGCTGCCCAACGACCTGCCGGCACCGCCGGTCTATAACAAGGTCAATCCGGCCGATACGCCGGTCCTGACCCTGGCAATCACCTCGAAAACCATGCTGCTGCCCAAGCTCAACGATCTGGTCGATACGCGCATGGCGCAGAAGATCTCGCAGATCAGCGGCGTCGGCATGGTCAGCATCGCCGGCGGTCAGCGGCAGGCGGTACGGATCAAGGTCAACCCCGATGCGCTGGCCGCCAATGGCCTGAATCTGGCCGATGTGCGGACGCTGGTCAGCGCCTCCAACGTCAACCAGCCCAAGGGTAATTTCGACGGGCCGACGCGGGTATCGATGCTCGATGCCAACGACCAGCTCAAGTCGCCCGAGGAATATGCCAACCTCATCCTGGCCTACAGCAATGGCGCGCCGCTGCGCCTGAAGGATGTGGCACAGATCGTCGATGGCGCGGAAAACGAGCGTCTGGCCGCCTGGGCCAACCGCAACCAGGCCGTGCTGCTGAATATCCAGCGCCAGCCCGGCGCCAACGTCATCGAGGTGGTAGACCGTATCAAGGCCCTGCTGCCCGGTATCACCGACAACCTGCCGGCCGGGCTGGATGTCATGGTGCTCACCGACCGCACGCAGACCATTCGCGCTTCGGTCACTGACGTGCAGCATGAGCTGCTGATCGCAATCGTTCTGGTTGTGCTGGTGACTTTCCTGTTCCTGCGCCGGGTCAGCGCCACCATCATTCCGTCGATTGCCGTGCCACTGTCGCTGATCGGTACGTTTGGCGTGATGTATCTGGCCGGTTTCTCTATCAATAACCTGACGCTGATGGCCCTGACCATCGCCACCGGCTTCGTGGTGGACGATGCCATCGTGATGCTGGAGAACATTTCCCGGCATATCGAAGAGGGTGAAACACCCTTGCAGGCGGCCTTGAAGGGCGCGAAGCAGATCGGTTTCACCCTGATCTCGCTGACCCTGTCGCTGATTGCCGTATTGATTCCGCTGCTGTTCATGGCCGATGTGGTCGGACGCCTGTTCCGCGAGTTCGCGATTACCCTGGCGGTGGCGATCCTGATTTCGCTGGTGGTTTCGCTGACCCTGACCCCGATGATGTGTGCCCGGCTGCTCAAGCGTGAGCCCAGGGAAGAAGAGCAGGGCCGTTTCTATCGCGCCAGCGGTGCCTGGATCGACTGGCTGATCAGGATCTACGCCGACAAGCTGCGCTGGGTGCTCAAGCACCAGCCACTGACACTGCTGGTGGCCATCGCTACGCTGGGCTTGACCGTGGTGCTTTACATGGCCGTGCCCAAGGGGTTCTTTCCGGTGCAGGATACCGGCGTGATCCAGGGTATTTCCGAGGCGCCGCAGTCGGTGTCGTTCGCGTCCATGAGCGAGCGCCAGCAATCGCTGGCAGACATCATCCTCAAGGACCCGGACGTTGCCAGCCTGTCTTCCTATATAGGTGTCGATGGCGACAATGCCACGCTCAACAGCGGCCGCCTGCTGATCAACCTCAAGCCCCATGGCGAGCGCGACCTGACCGCGATGCAGATCATCCAGCGCCTGCAACCGCAACTGGACAGCCTGTCGGGCATCCGTCTGTTCATGCAGCCGGTCCAGGACCTGACCATCGAGGACCGGGTCAGTCGCACCCAGTACCAGTTCAGCATGTCGTCACCGGATGCCGAAATGCTCAGCCTGTGGAGCGGCAAGCTGGTGGATGCGCTGAACCAGCGCCCGGAACTCACCGATGTCGCCAGTGACCTGCAGGACAAGGGCCTGCAGGTCTACCTGATGATCGACCGCGATGCTGCCAGCCGGGTTGGCGTCAGCGTGGCGAATATCACCGACGCGCTGTACGACGCCTTTGGCCAGCGGCAGATTTCCACCATCTACACCCAGGCCAGCCAGTATCGGGTGGTGTTGCAGGCCGCGTCCGGCAGTGAGCTAGGGCCGCGGGCGCTGGAGCAGATTCACGTCAAGACCACCGACGGTGCGCAGGTCAAGCTGTCGAGCCTGGCAAGGGTCGAGCAGCGTCAGGCACAACTGGCGATTGCCCATATGGGCCAGTTCCCGGCAGTCATGATGTCGTTCAACCTCGCGCCGGATGTGGCGCTGGGGGAAGCGGTCAAGGTCATCGAGCAGGTGCAGAAGGACATCGGCATGCCGATTGGCGTGCAGACTCAGTTCCAGGGTGCCGCCGCGGCTTTCCAGGCTTCGCTGTCGAGCACGCTGTTGCTGATCCTGGCGGCGGTGGTGACCATGTACATCGTGCTGGGTGTGCTCTACGAGAGTTACATTCACCCGATCACCATTCTCTCGACCCTGCCATCGGCAGCGGTCGGGGCATTGCTGGCCTTGATGATCAGCGGCAACGATCTGGGCATGATCGCGATCATCGGCATTATCCTGCTGATCGGCATCGTCAAGAAAAACGCCATCATGATGATCGACTTCGCGCTGGACGCCGAACGCAATCGCGGCATCGATCCCGAAACGGCCATCTACGAAGCGGCGCTGTTGCGGTTCCGGCCCATTCTGATGACCACCCTGGCAGCGCTGTTCGGTGCCGTGCCGCTGATGCTGGCCAGCGGATCGGGTGCCGAACTGCGTCAGCCGCTGGGGCTGGTGATGGTCGGCGGCCTGTTGCTCAGCCAGGTCCTCACGCTGTTCACGACGCCGGTCATCTATCTGTACTTCGATCGCCTGGGCCGCCGCTGGGCTCGCAAGCCTGACGCCAGACAGGTCGAAGCATGAATCTGTCCGCACCCTTTATCAGCAGGCCGGTCGCTACCGTTCTGCTGAGTCTGGCAATCATGTTGCTGGGCGCGGTCAGCTTCCGGCTATTGCCTGTGGCGCCGCTGCCGAACATGGATTTCCCGGTGATCGTGGTTTCGGCCAGCCTGCCGGGAGCCAGCCCGGAGATCATGGCTTCCAGTGTCGCGACGCCGCTGGAGCGTTCGCTGGGTTCCATCGCCGGCATCACCACCATGAGCAGCAGCTCCAGCCAGGGTTCGACCCGGGTGATCCTGCAGTTCGATCTTGACCGCGACATCAACGGCGCGGCTCGCGAAGTCCAGGCCGCGATCAATGCTTCGCGCAACCTGTTGCCCAGCGGCATGCGCAGCATGCCGACCTACAAGAAGGTCAATCCTTCCCAGGCACCGATCATGGTGCTGACCCTGACTTCCGATGTGCTGGAAAAGGGCCAGCTCTACGATCTGGCCTCTACCATCCTGTCCCAAAGCCTGTCCCAGGTGTCTGGCGTGGGAGAGGTGCAGATCGGCGGCAGTTCGCTGCCTGCCGTGCGTATCGAGCTTGAACCGAACCTGCTCGATCAGTACGGCGTTTCCCTCGACGAAGTGCGCACCACCATTACCGGCTCCAACGTGCGCCGCCCCAAGGGCTCGGTGGAAGACAGCCAGCATAACTGGCAGGTGCAGGCCAATGACCAACTGGAAAAAGCCAAGGATTACGCGCCACTGATCATTCGCTACCAGGACGGCGCGGCACTGCGCCTCAAGGATGTGGCCAAGGTCAGCGATGCCGTGGAGAACCGCTACAACAGTGGTTTCTTCAATGACAGGTCGGCGGTGCTGCTGGTCATCAACCGTCAGGCCGGCGCCAACATCATCGAAACGGTGGCGCAGATCAAGGAGCAGTTGCCGGCCTTGCAGGGCGTATTGCCGGCCAGCGTGAAACTGAACATCGCCATGGACCGTTCGCCGGTCATCAAGGCTACGCTGCATGAAGCCGAAATGACCCTGTTGATTGCCGTGGTGCTGGTGATTCTGGTGGTGTTCCTGTTTCTGGGCAGCTTGCGGGCTTCGCTGATCCCGACGCTGGCGGTGCCGGTTTCCCTGGTAGGCACGTTCGCCATCATGTATCTGTGCGGCTTCTCGCTGAACAACCTGTCGCTGATGGCCCTGATCCTGGCCACCGGGCTGGTGGTGGACGATGCAATCGTGGTCCTGGAAAACATTTCCCGGCACATCGACGAGGGCGTGCCGCCGATGCAGGCGGCTTATCTGGGCTCCAAGGAAGTCGGCTTCACGCTGCTGTCCATGAACGTATCGCTGGTGGCGGTATTCATCTCGATCCTGTTCATGGGCGGTCTGGTGGAAAGCCTGTTCCGCGAGTTTTCCATCACCCTGTCGGTGGCGATCATCGTTTCGCTGCTGGTGTCCCTGACTCTGACCCCGATGCTCTGCGCCCGCTGGCTCAAGCCCCAGGCCCAGGAGCAGACGGCCTTTCAACGCTGGAGCCAGCGGGTCAACGAGCGGATGGTGGCCGGCTATGACCGCACGCTTGGCTGGGTACTGCGTCATCCGCGCCTGACGCTGTTGAGCCTGCTGATTACCATCGTCGTGAATGTCGCCCTGTACGTCGTGGTGCCCAAGACCTTTCTGCCGCAGCAGGACACCGGACAACTGATGGGCTTCATTCGGGGCGACGACGGTCTGTCGTTCAACGTGATGCAGCCCAAGATGGAAATCTTCCGCCGCGCTGTGTTGAAGGACCCGGCGGTCCAGAGTGTTGCCGGTTTCATCGGTGGCAGCAGCGGTACCAACAATGCGTTCATGATCGTTCGCCTGAAACCGGTTTCCGAACGCAAGCTGTCGGCCACCCAGGTCGTCGAGCGCCTGCGCAAGAACCTGCCGCATGTGCCGGGCGGGCGTCTGTTCCTGGCGCCGGATCAGGACCTGCAACTGGGTGGTGGGCGTGAACAGGCCAGTTCGCAGTATCAGTACATCCTGCAAAGCGGTGACCTGCACAGCCTGCGCGAGTGGTATCCGAAAGTCGTGGCGGCGCTCAAGGCCCTTCCGGAACTGACCGCCATCGACGCCCGCGAAGGCCGCGGCGCACAGCAGGTGACGCTGGTGGTCAATCGCGACGCAGCCAAGCGTCTGGGCATCGATATGAACATGGTCACCACCGTGCTCAACAATGCCTATAGCCAGCGCCAGGTTTCCACCATCTATGACACGCTGAACCAGTATCAGGTGGTGATGGAGGTCAATCCCCGCTATTCCCAGGACCCGGCCACGCTGGAGCAGGTCCAGGTGATCACCGCCGACGGGCAGCGAGTGCCGTTGTCCAGCATTGCGCACTATGAGCGCAGCCTGGCCAACGACCGGGTATCCCATGAAGGCCAGTTCGCCTCGGAGAGCATTTCCTTCGATCTGGCTGAAGGTACCAGCCTCGACACGGCGACGGTCGCAATCGAGCGTGCCGTTGCCAAGGTCGGACTGCCTTCGGAGGTCATTTCAAAGATGGCCGGCGCCGCCGATGCCTTTGCCGCGACCCAGAAGAGCCAGCCGTGGATGATTCTCGGAGCGCTGCTGGCGGTTTATCTGGTGCTGGGGATTCTCTATGAGAGCTACATTCATCCGCTGACGATTCTCTCGACCCTGCCGTCGGCCGGTGTCGGCGCCTTGCTGAGCATCTATGTGCTGGGCAGCGAATTCAGCCTGATTTCCCTGCTGGGACTGTTCCTGTTGATCGGGGTGGTGAAGAAAAACGCCATCATGATGATCGATCTGGCCCTGCATCTGGAGCGCGAGTCCGGGATGACGCCGCAGGAATCGATCCGCAGCGCCTGCCTGCAAAGGCTGCGCCCGATTCTGATGACCACCATGGCTGCGATCCTCGGCGCCTTGCCGCTGTTGCTGAGCACTGCCGAAGGTGCGGAAATGCGCCGTCCGCTGGGCCTGACCATTATCGGAGGGCTGGTCTTCAGCCAGATTCTGACCCTTTACACCACACCCGTGGTTTATCTCTATCTCGACAGCCTGCGCCATCGTTTCAACCGTTGGCGCGGCGTGCGCACCGATGCTGCTCTGGAAACCCCGCTATGACCGACCCTCTGGCAATCAAATCCAACCCGCAGTGGCTTGTCCGGCCACTGGCGACAGGGCTTTGTGTCCTGTTACTGAGCGCCTGCACCGTGGGGCCTGACTACCACAAGCCGTCAGTAACCACGCCTGTGCAGTTCAAGGCCGCCGAAGGCTGGCGTCAGGCGACGCCGAGCGATGCCATGGCGCGTGGTGCATGGTGGGAGGTGTATGGCGACAGTGAACTCAATGCGTTGGTGGAACGCCTCAACAGCTCCAACCAGACGGTTGCACAATATGAAGCCCAGTATCGCCAGGCGAAGGCGCTGGTGCGCAGCTCCAGGGGTGCGTTGTTTCCCACTCTGGACCTGACCACCGGCAAGACTCGCTCCAGCCAGGGTTCTTCGAGCAATAACCTCTCGAATTCCAGCAGCGTCAACAACGCCTACAATGCCCAGTTGGGCGTCAGTTGGGAGGCCGATGTGTGGGGCAAGCTGCGCCGCGGCCTGGAAGCCGACACCGCCAGTGCCCAGGCCAGCCTTGCCGACCTGGCCGCCATGCAGTTGAGTCTGCAATCGGAACTGGTACAGAACTACCTGCAATTGCGAGTGCTGGATGAGCAGAAGCGTTTGCTGGAGTCGACTGTCGAGGCTTACGAACGCTCGCTGACCATGACCCGCAATCAATACCAGGCCGGGATTTCCGGGCGCGAAGCCGTGGCTCAGGCACAGACCCAGCTCAAGACCACCAAGGCCGACCTGATCGATCTGGCATGGCAGCGCGCCCAGTTCGAGAATGCCATCGCAGTGCTGATGGGCATGGCACCTGCCGAGTTCAATCTGGCGGCCACGACTTCGATCCCCGAATTGCCGCAGATTCCGCTTGCAATCCCTTCACAATTGCTGGAGCGCCGCCCCGACATCGCCGCCGCCGAGCGCTCGATCATGGCCGCCAACGCCAATATCGGCGTCGCCAAGGCAGCTTACTACCCGGATTTCACCCTGAGCCTGAGCGGCGGCTATAACAGCAATTCGTTTTCCAACTGGATCAGCCTGCCGAACCGTTTCTGGTCGGTCGGGCCGCAGATGGCTCTGAACCTGTTCGATGCCGGCCGCCGCACGGCGGAAGTCGACCGGATCGAAGCGGTCTATGACCAGACCGTGGCGCAGTATCGGCAGACGGTCCTGAGCGGTTTCCAGGAAGTCGAAAACTACATGATCCAGCTCAAGGTCTATGAAGAAGAAGCGGCGGTGCGCCAGGAAGCCCTGGATGCCGCCCGCGAATCCCTGCGCCTGACCAGCAATCAGTACAAGGCCGGGTTGATCGGTTATCTGGATGTGGTCAATGTGCAGACCACCGCGCTGAGCAACGAACGCAGCGTGCTGAATGTGCTGCAAAGCCGGCTGATTGCCAGCGTGCAGTTGATTGCCGCGCTGGGTGGCGGCTGGGAGGCGCAGAGCGGCTTGCAAATCAGGGACTGATCGAGCTGCAGGGGCGGGCAGAGAGAGCTTAATGTGCTGTCCGTCTGAAATAGATATTTTATATATGGCCAATAGCCATTTTTATGTGACTCTGACGCGACATTTTCCTGTTTTTGCGTAAACTCGGCGGCAACTGTTTGGCATGGATGCGTTAACTCGATCCGTGTCACAGGAGCGCCCATGTTGACTGGTCATTACACGCCCACGCTGGTCTTCATTTCCATCTTCGTGGCGATTCTCGCTTCGTATACCGCGCTCGATCTGGCCAGCCGCATCGCTTCTGCCAAAGGCCGTGCCGTCTACATATGGATGAGCGGCGGCGCCTTTGCCATGGGCATCGGCATCTGCTCCATGCACTTCATCGGGATGCTGGCGTTCCAACTGCCGATCGAACTGGGTTTCGATATCCCGCTGACCCTGTGGTCATTGCTGATTGCCATGCTGGCTTCCGGAGTTGCCTTGTGGCTGGTCAACCTGCCCGAGCTGCCCTTGCCGCGCCTGGCGCTGGGTGCCTTGTTGATGGGCGGCGGTATCAGCGCCATGCACTACACCGGCATGGCAGCGATGCGCATGCAGCCGGGCATCGAGTACGACCCACTGCTGTTCGTTCTTTCCCTGCTGATTGCCGTGGGCGCTTCGGCGGTTGCCATCTGGATTGCTTTCCGCCTGCGCCACCAGACCTCCAATGTCTTTTCAGTCAGGGCGGGAGCCGCAATGGTCATGGGCCTGGCGATTGTCGGCATGCACTACACCGGCATGGCGGCCGCCAGTTTTCCCGAGGGCAGCTTCTGTGGTGCGGTGGGCAACGGCCTGATGAGCGACGGGCTGGACAAGCTGGTGCTGGTCACCAGCCTGGCGGTGTTGACGATTGTGCTGCTGACATCAATTCTCGATGCCCGCCTGGAAGCGCGTACCGCCGTGCTGGCCAATTCGCTGCTGGAAGCCAACCGCGAACTGACCCATCTGGCTTTGCATGACAGCCTGACCAGCCTGCCGAACCGCGTGCTGCTGGCCGATCGTATCGAACAGGCGATGAAAAAGGCCAACCAGAATGGTGGCTGTTTTGCATTGATGTTCATGGATCTGGATGGCTTCAAGCCGGTAAACGATGCGTTCGGCCACCATATCGGCGATCAACTGCTGCGTCAGGTGGCATTGCGGCTGCGGGAAAACCTGCATCGGCATGACACCCTGGCGCGCATCGGTGGCGATGAGTTCGTGCTGCTGATGGAATTGCAGGATATCGAGGATGCACTGGCCGTGGCGTCTCGCCAGGTCAATGTGATTGCCCAGCCGTTCGATATCACCGGGCACACCCTTCAGGTTTCGGTCAGTATCGGTATCTGCATTTATCCGGGCAATGGCGAGACTCAGCACGAACTGTTGCTCAATGCCGACGCCGCGATGTATCACGCCAAGGCCGCGGGCAAGAACGGCTACAGTTTCTTCGATGCCTCGATGAACACCAATGCCCGCAATCAGATGCAACTCCTGCAGGGCTTGCGGGCCGCCATCAAACATGCGCATTTCTGCCTGCATTACCAGCCCAAGTTCGATGCCGTGAGTGGTTTACCGGTAGGCGCCGAAGCCTTGCTGCGCTGGAATCATCCGGAACAAGGCCTGCTGGGGCCGGATACCTTCATCGATCTGGCGGAGAAGACCGGGCTGATTATCCCGATCGGTGAGTGGGTCCTCGATGAAGCCTGTCGCCAGATGAGCGAATGGTATGCCCAGGGTCACACCCATTGGCGCATTGCGGTGAATCTGTCGGCCTTGCAGTTCTGTCACGCCTCGCTGGTCACTACGGTCGCCAATACACTGGCCAGACATCGGCTTGCACCCAATTGCCTGACGCTGGAAATCACCGAGACCACGGCAATGAGCAATGCCGAAGTGACAATGGGGGTGCTGCAGAAGCTGTCGGCAATGGGCGTCGACCTGTCGATTGACGATTTTGGCACCGGCTATTCGAGCCTGATGTACCTCAAGCATCTGCCGGCCAATGAAATCAAGATCGACCGGGGCTTTGTCCGTGATCTCGACCATGACAGCGACGACGCCGCCATAGTCGCGGCCATTGTGGCCGTGGGGCGTGCGCTCGATTTGCGCATTGTTGCCGAAGGCGTCGAAAATCGCGTTCAGCAGAATTTCCTGACCAATCTGGGCTGCAATGCTCTGCAGGGATTCCTGTTGGGGCATCCGTTGCCGGCACAGCAATTCATGAGTCATATCCACTCAATTGAGGGGCGTACGCAATCGAGGGTAAGTGCAACGATAACGGAAATACAGGATGGCGTTCATGCCAAAACGCTGGCAGGATCGATTCTGCATGCGGGCTCTCAGGGTCCGCTAGGCTCTGTATGAACAATGACACCATACCGTTATCCTTAGGCTATGTACGAAAAGTGGTTGCGCTCGGTGATGCTGCATTAAAAACAGGCTGACCTTCGCTCGCCAACTTTCCCTACAGAGCCTGGCCTCTGAAAACGCACGAGAGACATTCATGGAAAAAGTCCTCCTCATCACTGGTGGCTCCCGCGGGATCGGTGCAGCTACAGCGCTTCTTGCTGCTTCACAAGGTTATCGCATCTGCATCAATTACCTGTCTGACCATTCCGCTGCCGAGAAGGTATGTGCCAGGGTCCGGGAACTGGGCGCGCAGGCCATTACGGTACAGGCCGATGTCAGCAACGAGGACGAGATCATTCGCCTCTATGCGCGGGTGGATGCGGAGTTGGGGCGTATTACCCATCTGGTCAATAACGCCGGGACCATTGCGCACACCTCGCGACTGGACGACATTTCCGAATTTCGCATGCTCAAGATCATGATGACCAATGTGGTCGGCCCGATGCTGTGCAGCAAGCACGCCTTGCTGCGCATGTCACCGCGTCACGGGGGCCATGGTGGCAGCATCGTCAACGTGACATCGGCGGCTGCGCGCCTGGGTGCGCCGGGTGAATATATCGATTACGCAGCGTCCAAGGGCGCGCTGGATACCTTCACTATCGGCTTGTCCAAGGAAGTCGCAGGCGAGGGGATTCGGGTCAATGCGGTCAGGCCGGGTTTCATCTTCACCGACTTTCACGCCCTGAGCGGCGATCCGTTCCGGGTCAGCAAGCTGGAAGGCGATTTGCCGATGTGCCGCGGCGGTAAAGCTGAAGAGGTGGCCGAAACCATCGTCTGGCTGCTGTCGGACCATGCCTCCTATGTCACCGGTACATTCATCGATGTGGCCGGTGGTCGCTGAGGCTCAATTATCCAGCAGCGAACGAATGATGCGCCCCAGGGTTTCCATGGCTTTCTCGGATGCCGTGGTCCAGGGGCTGCCGTAGTTCAGGCGGATGCAGTTGCCGAAGCGGCGGGTCGGCGAAAAGATCGGCCCCGGCGCAATACTGATCCCCTGCGCCAGCGCCACCTGAAAGACTTTCAATGAGTCGAGCGGTTCCGGCAACTCCACCCACAGAAAATAACCGCCCAGCGGCTGGCTGACTCGGGTCTGCGCCGGAAAGTAGCGACCTATGGCGCCGAGCATGGCGCGCTGCTGGTCTTCGAGGGCGTACCGCAGCTTGCGCAGATGCCGGTCATAGCCGCCATGTTGCAGATAATCGGCAATCGCCGCTTGAGCGGGCATCGAAGCGCAAAGGGACGTCATCAGTTTCAGCCGCTCGATCTTCTGCGCATAACGGCCTGCGGCAACCCAGCCGATCCGGTAGCCGGGTGCAAGGCTTTTGGAAAACGAGCCGCAATGCATCACCAGGCCATCGCTATCAAAGGCCTTGGCCGGTTTGGGTGCCTGCGGCCCGTAATACAACTCGGCGTAGGCATCATCCTCGATCAGCGGCACCTGATGCTCGCGCAACAACTCCACCAGTTGCTGCTTGCGGGCTTCGGGCACCAGAGCGCCGCTCGGGTTCTGGAAGGTGGTCATGCACCAGCAGGCCTTGATCGGATGCCGCTCCAGCGCCTGCTTCAGTGCGTCCAGATCGATACCGTCGCGCGGATGAGTGGGGATTTCCACAGCCTTGAGTTTGAGGCGCTCCAGCACTTGCAGACAGGCGTAAAAGGCCGGAGCTTCGATGGCGACCAGGTCGCCCGGCTCGGTGACTGCCTGCAGGCACAGGTTCAAGGCTTCCAGGGCACCATTGGTAATCAGCAATTCCTCCATCGGCAGCACCAGGCCATTGACCATGTAACGCAAGGCAATCTGGCGCCGCAGTTGTGGATTGCCCGGCGACATGTCGGTGACCACCATGCGCGGATCCATCTCGCGGCTGGCGCTGGCCAGCGAGCGGGACAGCCGCGGTAGCGGAAACAGCACCGGACTGGGAAAGGCCGAGCCGAAGGGCACGGTATTGGGGTCCTTGATCGAGTCAAGCACAGAAAACACCAGCTCACTGACGTCCACTTCGGTGGATTCGTTGACCTGCTGGCTGGCCTGTGGCTCGTTGAATGGCTTGGGCGTCTTGCCGACAATGCTATTGACGAAATACCCCGAACGCGCCCGCGCCCGGATCAGCCCGCGCCGCTCCAGCAAGTAATACGCCTGGAACACGGTCGAAGGGCTGATGCCATGGGTCTGACTCGCATAGCGCACCGAAGGCACCCGTTGGTCCGGGCCCAATACGCCAGTGCGGATCAACTCGGCTACATCGTCGGCATATTTCTCGTAACGCTTCATGGCATCACCGCTGTTCAGGTAGCGGCACTATAGAGGCGAGACTGCTTTCAGAACAGATGCAGGTTGTGGCCTGAAGGCCGGATCAGATCATCCGCGTGACAGAGACTGCATCACGCTGTCTGATTGCAAATGAATTGGCTCCCACACCGTCTGGGTGAGAGCCAATTCATTTGCGAAGCCCTCATTCTATATAGGCCCACCTCTGTTTGTAGTGGTCAACTTTTT
>NZ_RBRE01000014.1 GCF_003700275.1 Pseudomonas cichorii
GGGTCATTAGACCAGCTCATTCCAGGCGGCCAATAAACAGGGGGCATTCGCGGATAAATCCGTTCCTGGCCGGTGGGTTTGGTTGTGCTTGTTGGTGTTGAGTGTTACAGATTGTTTCTAGTCGCCTAATCTGGATGGGGAAACAATGACAACGACAAACACGACTGAAACGCCTTACACAGCGGAAGAGCGTGGCAAACGAATCTTTGCCATCGTAGGCGCCTCTTCGGGCAATCTTGTCGAATGGTTCGACTTCTATATCTACGCCTTCTGCGCCATTTACTTCGCTCCGGCGTTCTTTCCTTCCGATGATCCGACCGTCCAGTTGCTCAATACCGCCGGGGTGTTTGCGGCAGGGTTTCTGATGCGTCCGATCGGTGGCTGGCTGTTTGGACGAGTGGCCGACAAGCATGGCCGCAAGAACTCCATGCTGATCTCGGTGACCATGATGTGCGCCGGATCGCTGATCATTGCCTGCCTGCCGACCTATGCCTCGATTGGCGCATGGGCCCCGGCATTACTGCTGATGGCGCGGCTGCTGCAGGGATTGTCGGTAGGCGGCGAGTACGGCACTACAGCCACTTACATGAGTGAAGTCGCACTGCGCGGCAAGCGCGGTTTCTATGCATCCTTCCAGTATGTGACGCTGATTGGCGGGCAGTTGCTGGCGGTGCTGACCGTGGTGATCCTGCAGCAATTCCTCACTACTGAAGAACTGCGTGATTACGGCTGGCGCATTCCGTTCGTGATCGGTGCCGCAGCGGCAGTCATCGCCTTGCTGCTGCGTCGCACGCTCAATGAAACCACCACCGCCGAAAGTCGCCAGGACAAGGACGCCGGCAGCATCGCGGCGCTGTTCAAGCATCACAAGGCCGCGTTTATCACCGTGCTGGGTTACACCGCAGGCGGTTCGCTGATTTTCTATACGTTCACCACGTATATGCAGAAGTATCTGGTCAACACCGGCGGCATGCAGCCCAAGACCGCCAGTTACATCATGACCGGCGCGTTGTTTCTGTATATGTGCATGCAGCCGTTGTTCGGCATGCTGGCGGACAGGATCGGTCGACGTAACTCGATGCTCTGGTTCGGCGCACTGGGTGCAATCTGTACCGTGCCGATCCTGATGACTCTGAAAAGCAACACCAATCCGTTCTTTGCATTCGTGCTGATTACCCTGGCGCTGGCCATCGTCAGTTTCTATACCTCGATCAGCGGCCTGGTAAAAGCCGAAATGTTTCCGCCACAGGTGCGTGCGCTGGGGGTTGGTCTTGCCTATGCAGTGGCCAACGCGATATTTGGCGGTTCGGCCGAATACGTTGCCCTGAGCTTCAAGAGCAATGGCATGGAAAATACGTTCTACTGGTACGTGACGGTGATGATGGTGGTGGCTTTCCTGTTTAGCCTGCGCCTGCCGAAACAGCCGGCATATCTGCATCACGATCACTGATCGCTGTTTTGCGGGCACAAAAAAACCACCTGTCAAGGTGGTTTTTTTGTGGAGGTCAATCAGAACAATTGAACTGAAGGCTTCTCTTTGGCGATCGGTTGCGCGTCGCCGGTCTGCTCGTACCAGCCGCCGCCGAGGGCCTTGTACAGGTTGACCTCGCTGGTGAGCTGCGCCAGACGGTCAGTGATCAGCGTCTGTTGCGCGCTGAACAGGGTACGTTGTGCATCGAGGAAAGCCAGGTTGCTGTCGATGCCGATGCGGTAGCGACGTTCGGAAAGACGGTAGGAGTCCTGGTTGGCGGTGACGAAGTCACGCTGAGCCTGGAGCTGTTCGTCATACGTCTTGCGCGACGCGAGGCCGTCGGAGACTTCCTGGAATGCAGTCTGGATCGCCTTCTCGTAGTTGGCGACGTTGATTTCCTTCTGGATCTTGGCGTAGTCCAGGCTGGCACGCAGGCTGCCGGCGTTGAAGATCGGCAGGTTGATGCTCGGCTGGAACGACCAGGCACCCGAACCGCCCTTGAACAGACCGGACAGGTCCGGGCTGGCAGAGCCAGCGCTGGCCGTCAGGGTGATGCTCGGGAAGAACGCCGCACGTGCCGCACCAATGTTGGCGTTGGCAGCCATGAGGTTATGTTCGGCCTCCAGGATATCCGGACGACGTTGCAGCAAGTCGGACGGCAGGCCGACCGGCATTTCGGTCAGCAGGTCGGCAGACAGCGGCTGGCCCTCAGGAAGGTTTTCAGGCAGGGCAGAGCCCAGCAGCAGGGTCAGGTTGTTCTGATCCTGTGCGACCTGACGCTGGAACTGGGCCAGTCTGGCCCGGGCACTTTCGACCGAACTGCGCGACTGGCTCAGATCCAGTGCCGAAGCGACACCGACTTCATTGCTGCGCGAGGTCAGGCGATAGCTTTCCTCGAAGGTCTTGAGGGTGTCCTGAGTCAGCTTGAGCAGTTCCTTGTCGGCCTGCCAGGTCATATAAGCAGTGGCAACGTTGGCCACCAGACTGATCTGGGTGCTGCGACGCGCTTCTTCACTTGAGAAGTAGGTCTGCAATGCCTGCTCGCTGAGGCTGCGCACGCGACCGAACAGGTCCAGTTCATAGGAACTGATGCCGAGGTTGGCCGAGTAGGTGCTGGTGATGCCTGGCTCGCCGGTGGTCGACAGGCTGCCCGGTACGCGCTGGCGTGTGCCGCTGGCATTGGCCGATATTGCAGGGATCAGGTCCGCGCGCTGGATACGGTATTGCGCACGGAAAGCGTCGATGTTCAGTGCCGCGACCCGAAGGTCGCGGTTGTTGACCAGCGCAGCCTGGATCAGCTGTTGCAATGCCGGGTCGCGGAAGAACTGGCGCCAGCCTTGTTCGGCTGCTGCTCGTTCTGCGGTTTCTGCCGGCAGGTAGGCAGGCCCTTGCGGGTACTGCGCGGCCACCGGCGATTGCGGTTGCTTGTACTCAGGAATCAGAGAGCAGCCGCCGAGTATGAACGCGGTAACTGCCAGAGAAATCAGGGACTTGCTCATTGGCCAGCCTCATCGTGAGAGATAGGTTTCTGCTTGCTCTTGAAGAGCGCCGAGATCGATACGAAGAACAGTGGTACCCAGAAGATAGCCAGGACGACAGCGGTGATCATACCGCCAATTACGCCTGTACCGATCGAATGTTGGCTACCCGAACCTGCACCTGTGGAGATGGTCAGCGGGACCACACCGAGGATGAAGGCCATGGAAGTCATGATGATCGGGCGCAGACGCATCCGGCAGGCTTCGATTGCGGCATCGGCCAGACTCTTGCCCTGTTCGTGCAATTCCTTGGCAAATTCGACGATCAGAATGGCGTTTTTCGCAGCCAGACCTACAGTCACCAGCAATCCTACCTGGAAGAACACATCGTTGGACAGACCGCGCAGGCTGGTTGCCATCAATGCACCGATGACGCCCAGTGGCACGACCAGCATGACTGCGATCGGAATCGACCAGCTTTCATAAAGGGCCGCCAGACAGAGGAACACCACCAGCAGCGACAGTGCATACAGCGCAGGTGCCTGGGAGCCGGACAGACGTTCCTCATAGGACAGACCGGTCCAGGAGATGCCGATGCCAGCTGGCAGTTTCTTGGCCAGAGCTTCTACTTCGGCCATGGCCTCGCCAGTACTGTAGCCCGGTGCCGGAGTACCCAGAACTTCCTCTGCCGCCACGCCGTTGTAGCGCGACAGTTTCGGCGAGCCGAACACCCACTTGCCGGTGGCGAATGCCGAGAACGGCACCATCTCGCCAGCGCTGTTGCGGATGTACCACTTGTTCAGGTCTTCCGGGGTCATTCGTGCGCCTGAGTCACCCTGCAGGTACACCTTCTTGACTCGACCACGGTCGATGAAGTCGTTGACGTAGCTACCACCCAGGGCAATCGACAGCGTGCTGTTGATGTCCGAAAGGGTGATGCCCAGAGCACTGGCGCGCTCGTCGTCGATCAGCAACTGGTACTGCGGTTCATCATTCAGACCGTTCGGACGTACGCCTGCCAGAACCTTGCTCTGGGATGCCATGCCGAGGAACTGGTTACGCGCTTCCATCAGTTTTTCATGGCCTACGCCGCCCTGGTCTTGCAGGTAAACGTCAAAACCGGTGGCGTTACCCAGTTCCAGAACCGACGGCGGAACAACGGCGAACACCATTGCATCGCGGAAGCTGAAGAAGTGTGCCTGAGCACGCTTGGCCAGCTCGAATACGCTGTTTTCAGCCGAACGCTCGTCCCATGGCTTGAGCATCACGAAGGCGATGGCCGAACTCTGGCCACGACCTGCAAAGTTGAAGCCGTTGACCGAGAATACCGATTTGACCGCACCGCTTTCCTTGGTCAGCAGGTGGTCGCGCATCTTGTCGATGACCTGCTGGGTACGCTCCGACGAGGAACCGGCAGGTGTCTGGATCTGGGCGAAGATAACGCCCTGGTCTTCTTCGGGCAGGAATGCTGCGGGAATCCGGGTGAACATCCAGATCATGCCAACGCAGATCAGGACATAACCCAGATAAGCCGGGACTTTATGCTTGAGCATATTGCCCACGCCGCGCTCGTAGCTCTGCACACTGCGGTCAAAGTTGCGGTTGAACCAGCCGAAGAAGCCACGCTTGGGTTGGCCATGCTTCTCGTGGTCAATGGGTTTGAGCATCGTGGCGCACAGCGCCGGGGTAAAGATCAGGGCTACCACGACCGAGAGCGCCATCGCCGAAACGATGGTGATCGAGAACTGTTTGTAGATCACCCCGGTGGAACCACCGAAGAACGCCATGGGTAGCAGAACCGCCGACAGCACCAGCGCGATACCCACCAGTGCGCCCTGGATCTGTTCCATGGACTTGATGGTCGCCTCTCGGGGGGAGAGTTTCTCCTCTGCCATTACCCGTTCGACGTTTTCCACCACGACGATGGCATCGTCCACCAGCAAGCCGATGGCCAGGATCATGCCGAACATGGTCAGGGTGTTGATGGTGAAACCGAAGGCCGCGAGGATGCCGAATGTGCCCAGCAATACTACCGGTACAGTCAGCGTGGTGATGACAGTGGCACGGAAGTTCTGCAGGAACAGGTACATCACCAGGAACACCAGGACAATCGCTTCGCCCAGGGTATGCACAACCCCGGAAATCGATTCGCTGACCACTGGCGTGGTGTCATACGGGTAAACGACTTTCATGCCCGGCGGGAAGAACGGTTCGAGCGAGGAAACCGTCTCGCGGATCGCCTTGGCGGTGTCCAGGGCGTTGGCGCCGGTTGCCAGCTTGATTGCCAGACCGGAAGCCGGTTTGCCGTCGAATTGCGAGTCGACGCTGTAGTTTTCTGCACCGAGGCCTACGGTGGCGACATCCTTGATGCGAACCTGGGAACCGTCGCTGTTGACCTTCAGCAGGATATTGCCGAACTGCTCTGCGGTTTGCAGGCGGGTCTTGCCGATGATGGTCGCGTTCAGTTGCTGGCCGCCAATGGCTGGCAGCCCACCCAGTTGGCCGGAGGAAACCTGGACGTTCTGGGCCTGGATGGCGCTGCTGACATCGACCGGCGTCAACTGGAAGTTGTTCAGCTTGGCCGGATCGAGCCAGATACGCATGGCGTACTGGGCACCGAACACCTGGAAGTCACCTACGCCGGAGGTCCGGGATATAGGATCCTGCATGTTCGATACGATGTAGTTGGCCAGGTCTTCCTTGCCCATGCTGCCATCTTCTGAAACCAGACCGATCACCATCAGGAAGTTTTTCACTGCCTTGGTGACACGAATACCCTGTTGCTGCACTTCCTGCGGCAACAGTGGCGTGGCCAGGTTCAGCTTGTTCTGGACCTGAACCTGCGCGGTATCCGGGTTGGTACCCTGGTTGAAGGTTGCGGTGATGGTCATGCTGCCGTCGGAGTTACTTTCCGAACTGACATAACGCAGGTTGTCGATACCGTTGAGCTGTTGCTCGATGACCTGTACGACGGTGTCCTGCACGGTCTGTGCAGAAGCACCCGGGTAAGTCACCTGAATCGCGATGGCGGGCGGCGCGATGCTCGGGTACTGGTTGATAGGCAGTTTGAGAATCGCCAGAGAGCCGATCAGCATGATCACCAGGGAAATTACCCAGGCGAAGATCGGGCGATCAATAAAGAACTTCGACATGGGTTACTCCCCTTTGCTGCCTGCGGCTTTTTCAGTGGCCGGGGCAGGCGCCGGGTTTGCTCCTTTGACGTTGGTCGCCTCGGCGACTTTCACTTCCGCGCCCGGTTTGACGTACTGCAAGCCTTCAGTGATGACACGATCACCGGCGTTCAGGCCTTCTTCGATCAGCCATTCGTTACCCACGGTGCGGTTGGCGACCAGAGTGCGCAATTCGACCTTGTTGTCCTTGTTCACGATCAGGGCAGTCGGCGTGCCTTTCTGATCGCGGGTGATGCCTTGTTGTGGCGCGAGGATCGCCTGGGCACTGACGCCGGCCTGCAACTGGGCGTGGACGAACATGCCTGGCAGCAGGCGATGTTCAGGGTTCGGGAATACCGCACGCAGGGTCACGGAACCGGTGCCCTGATCGACCGAGACTTCCGAGAACTCCAGTTTGCCTTCCAGCGGATAGGCGCTGGAGTCTTCCAGGGTCAGCTTGACCTTGGCGGCGTTGTCGCCGGCTTTCTGCAGCTTGCCGCTGTCGAGGTCGGCACGCAGCTTGAGCATGTTGGCCGAAGACTGCACGACGTCGACATAGATCGGGTCGAGCTGCTGGATGGTTGCCATGGCTTCGGTCTGGGAACTGCTGACCAGCGCGCCTTCAGTGACCACGGAACGACCGATGCGGCCGGAAATCGGCGCCAGCACTTTGGTGTAGCGCAGGTTGATCTGGGCGGTCTGCAAGGTCGCCAGTGCTTCCTGGCTGGAGGCTACGGCGGTGTCGTATTCCTGGCGGCTCACGGCCTGCTCGTTGACCAGTTGCTTGTAGCGGTCAGCCAGAGACTTGGCCGACTGCAAGGTCGCCTGGGCACTGTTGGCGGTGGCTTCATAAAGCGCAGGGTCGATTTGATACAGCTGCTGGCCGGCTTTGACATCGCCGCCTTCAGTGAACAGGCGCTTGAGAATGATGCCGTTGACCTGTGGGCGAACTTCGGCAACCCGGAAGGCGGTGGTCCTGCCTGGCAGTTCGGTGGTCAGCGCATAAGGCTGGGCTTTGAGCGTGACGACGCCTACCTGAGGAATCTGGGCGGGCGGTGCCGCCTCTTCTTTTTTACTACAGCCACTGAGCAGTGTTGCCAGGGCGATGGCAGTGACCAGGACGGTAACAGCTGGCTTGAATTGCATGAAGATCCTCGGGGGCAGGAGCCTGTTTGCGCAAGGGAGTTGGAAGTGTAAAAAAATATTTCGGCTAGATAAGTAGCATGCTAAGGAATATACTTACATTCACGGTTGTTTGTAAACATCTTCTCACCCGGCGAGCAGCCTTATTTAGAGAAGGTTTTTGCAAGTTCGGGCCAAGGCCACACAAAAGCCGCCCGACCACGTTTTCAGGTCTTGATCGACAGGCCTGAAGCATTTTTTGAGGTTTATTGCCATGGTCCGTCGCACCAAAGAGGAAGCTCAGGTTACTCGCAGTCAGATTCTGCAGGCCGCCGAACAAGCGTTTTATGAGCGGGGCGTTGCCCGCACGACGCTTGCCGATATCGCGACGCTTGCCGGTGTGACGCGGGGTGCTATCTATTGGCACTTCACCAACAAGGCCGAGCTGGTGCAGGCCATGCTCGACAGCCTCAAGGAGCCGCTCGAGGACATGGCCCAGGCCAGCGAAAATGAAGAGGAAGCCGATCCGCTGGGCTGGATGAGAAAACTGCTGGTGCGTGTGTTTCATGATGTTGCACTTGATCCGAAAATACGGCGCATCAATGAAATCCTTTTACACAAATGCGAGTTCACGGATGAGATGTGTGATTTCCGGCGTCAGCGTCAAGCCAACGCTTATCTGTGTCATGAGCGAATCGGCCTGGCATTGAGCAACGCCGTGCGCCAGGGACAACTACCTGCCTCACTGGACATAACACGCGCCGCTGTCTGCCTTTTTTCCTACATCAACGGCGTCATGTATCAATGGCTGCTGGTACCTGACAGTTTCTCGCTACCGGATCAGGCTGAAAAGCTTGTCGACAGTTGCATGGACATGTTGCGGTTCAGTCCGGCACTGCGGGCCTGAGACGGCTCCGAAAAGGTGCTGGCTAATATAGTCCCGGGCGGCCTGCCATGAATAGGCTGTTTACCCACTGTTTACCTTTGCAATTACCCGTACAGCCTCTCTGGCCTGATGGAGGGGCTTCAGGATGACAATTGTCTTGTAGGAATCAGGTAGGACATTTCTTGATGCATGTAGCTGATTTCCCAAACTGATTTCCGCGTATTGCTCCGCTGTCAAACTCCCTTCAATCTTCGTCCCTTCACCAACAAACGGGAGGGAGGTTGCATGTTCTCAGGGAATCTTGCGCCCATATGCTCTGAAGTCAGCGTTAACTTCAGCAGTATTGAAATAACCCGATTTGGCTGTGAAAGGCAGGCGGCAGCTCCGGTCACGGCAGGTCCTTGCATGCCCGGCAGGGACGCCGCGCTGATCCGCAGGATCATCGGGAGGACAGGTGATGTCAGAAACTGTATCTGACCCTGTGAGGTTATTGGCCAGGCTTGCAGCTCAATCTGAACATCTGGCAGTGGATTGTTCCGAAGGTGTCCCGGTTGTCCGGCTGGGGCTGATTACCACGCTGTATTTCAAACAGGGCCATACCCAGGACGCCAAGCGTCGGGTCGAAGCCTGTTTTTCGCGTTTCTACGACACCTTCCGGCCGATGCTCAAATGGCAGCTTTACAACCGCATGCGGCGCCTGACGGCCTCGGGATTTGCCTCATGTCGGCGTCAGATCCTGCACAGCTCGCCGGATGCCCAGTTTGTCTGGTCGATTGCCAGCGCGACCCAGGCCGAAGTCGCCACTTACAGCCTGTTTGTGATGAACACCTCGCAAGGGCAGGCCGACAATGATCGTTCCTGTCTGAAAATGGTCCTGCCCTGGTCATACCTGGCCGAGCCCGATGGCTTGAAGAATTACGAGGCCTGGATCAGATACCTGTGCAGCGAGGTTCGCGCCGAGCACGGTTTTGGCGGTCTGGCCTGTGTGCTGCCGGGTGACGGGCATCATTATCTGCCGCTGGAATATCAGTTCGCTCAGGAATACACCGGGTTGATGGTCGATCCTGGCCCGCATATAGAAAGCCTGCGGCTGCTTGAGCACATCAAGGGTGTCAGCTGGTACACGGTGTTGGGCGAGTCGTTTGTGAAGCGGCTTGGCGGCAGTGATGTATTGCGGGGCAAGTTGAGTGTCTGCAGCGATATCGTTTTTCATACCTACAGCAATGGTTTGATGATTCGTGCCGGTGTTGTTCCACAACTGGGAAGCCGCGGAGAGGCGCCCGCAGTCTATGTGGCGGTCAACAAGATCATCAAGCCGATCCGCCTGCAGGACACCGGCTGCCTGCATCCCTATCTGGTGCCGGGAGTGGGCTTTACCAAGGAAACCACGGCGCAGTGGTACGCCCGTTTCGACGAAAAACCCGTTCCGCCGGTCAATGCCGGCGATGCCTGCCCCAGATCCGGCTATTGGTTCAGCAGTGCCAAGGTGGGTTCCCGGCGCTTTTTCAACCAGGGTGAAATCATGCCGGCATTTGCGCATATCAAGGCCGGACGAACCCAGTGGTTCTGGGCACAACAGGAAGACTGAGCGCTATTTCTGCTCCGCGCCGCGCAGCAAGTTGTTGGGCATCATCAGTGCCGTCGCCAGCCCCAGCAGCGAGACAGCCGCGCTGATCAGCAACAAGTGCCGGAAGGTCAATGCCAGTTCGGCCCGCAAGGCTTCAAGAGCCGGACCGCTGGCGCTGTTCAGACTGTCGATCAGGACATTGCCGGCACTGCCTTCGCCACCTATTGAGCCCGCCCCGAGCTGACCGACGCCAGTGCCTTGCAACATGGCCAGCAGCAGAGCCGACATCATCGCTACGCCCACAGCGCCGCCCAATGAGCGGAACAGGTTGGCGGTGCTGGTGGCTACCCCAATGTCCTTGATCGCGACGGCGTTTTGCGTACCGACCAGCGAGGTCGGGAACTGCATACCGCTGGAGATTCCGGTCAGGACCATGAACAGGCTGGTCAGCAGGACTGACTGTGCGGGACTGAACGCCATGCCCAGAATGGCGACGGGCATGAGCAGGGCGCCACAAAGTATCAGCGGTTGATAACGACCTGTCACGGCAGTCCTTCGGCCCGCGAAATAAGCGCCGATGGGGATCCCCATTGCCAGTGGCAGCAGGTGCAGGGCTGCGCTGTCGGCGCCGCCACCGGTGACGGTCTGGTAGCGCATCGGCATCAGGACGATCAGGGAAATGGCCTGGAAACTGGTAAAGAACACTGCGCTCCAGCACAGCACCGCGTTGCGATTGGCAAACAGGTGCATGGGCAGCAACGGTTCCTGAACCTTGCGTTCGTACCAGGCGAAAAGCGTCAGGGTGAACAGCGCAATTCCCAGGAGCAGCAGAACTCGCGGATTGCCCGGCCCGTGCCCCTGACCGATTTCAGTGATGCCCAGCAGCAGGCTGGTCAGGCCGATGATCATCAACACCGTGCCCAGATAATCGATGACCGGTTTACGTTGCGGCACCGGCAGGCCCTTCAGGGTGCGGCAAGCCACGACCCAGGCCACGATACCCAGAGGCAGATTGATCAGAAACACCCAGCGCCACGACAGGTACTCGGTCATCAGCCCGCCCAATACCGGACCTGCCACGCTGGCCACGGCATACATGCTGCTGAAATAACCCTGGTAACGACCCCGTTCACGAGGCGGAACGATGTCGGCAACGATGGCCTGGCTGACCGATACCATGCCGCCAGCCCCGATGCCTTGAAGTACTCGTGCCAGCACCAGTTGCTCCATGCTCTGGGCAAATCCGCACAGCAGCGAGGCAAAGGTGAACAGTCCGAGGCCAAACAGCATCAGCTTGCGCCGCCCATACAAGTCGCCCAGCTTGCCGTAGATAGGCACGGCTACGGTCAGCGCCACCATATAGGCAGCGATCACCCAGGCCAGCAGATCGACATCCTTGAATTGAGCGGAGATCGCGGGCATCGAGACAGCCACGATCGTCTGGTCCAGCGCACTGAGAAACACGGCCATCATCAGTGCGAATAAAATGCTGCGAATCGTCGGTGTGGTGTGCGCAAGACTGGTCAAGGTAAAACCTGAAGGCCGTATAAGGGCGCCCGAAAGGTGGCGGGGGAATGTGGACCAGTCTAGTCCGATAGCCTGCTAATCGATAGCTGACTTTGTATGGCCTGACGCGCTAGTGCTTGCCGGTCATCGCAACGCGCTGAGTGTTGCGCTGGTCGGTACGCAATGTCCAAAGGTGCAGATTGCGACTTTGGGCGCCTGGCGAGCCATTTCAATCCGATAGGCGCCTGCTGCGTACATGCCTAACACTGCGAGTACACCCACTACAGCCATGCATTTTCTTGTTTTTGCGCTCATGGTGCATTCCTCATTCCTGCCAGAGAAAGTGCCTGACTGGAGTGTAGGACAAGAATCAGGAATGAGAGCTATGCAGACTGTGTGAGGCCGGATTTATCCGCGATGACGGCATTCCAGGCACTACATCCTTTGCTGGATTTACCGGTCCTTCGCGAATGAGTTGGCTCCTGCTGGGGAGGGGAGCGGCTTGTGGGTTTAGAATGCTGTCTTTTGACTAACCCAACTTACAAGGTTCGCTATCCATGGCACGCAAGGAATTCAATGAATACGAGGCGGTTTCCGCGGTTGTTCCCGGTGAAGGCGGTTACAGCGCGGCGATTGCGGTCAAGGCGTTGAATGAGGTTGGCGCCCCGCGTTTTCATCGCGTATTGCCGGGGGAAAAGTTCAAGACCGCGCATGACGCCGATCTGGCCGCTACCAGAGAGCTGGAGCGGCTGACCGGCGTGGATGCCGAGGCTGAACTGGTCTGGGCCAACGAATGATCAGACGGTTGGCCGGTACATCTTGAACAGTGCTTCCGGCCCCAGTTGAAAGTAGTCGGCCGGGCCGCCACCGCGCAGGATCGGCTCGGCGGCTGCTGTGTCGTAGACACCATCCTTGAGCAGCCATTTGGCAATATGTACCGCCACTACTTCGCCCAGAATCAACCAGCTGGGCACCAGTTCCTGGTCGGCGCGCTGCAACTGCACGATCTGCGTGACCTTGCATTCAAACGATACCGGCGTCTCCAGTACCCGAGGCACGGCGACGATCTTCGAGGCCAGCGGCGTCAGGCCAGCCAGCTCGAACTCATTCACATCTGCCGGCACGGCCGCGCAACTCTGGTTCATGGCTTCGGCCAGAGGGCGAGTGGCCAGGTTCCAGACAAACTCGCCGGTCTGTTCGATGTTATTGAGGCTGTCTTTGCGTCCGACACTGCAAAAGCCAATGATCGGTGGAATGTAGTTGAAGGCGTTGAAGAAGCTGTAGGGCGCCAGATTCAGCTTGCCCTCGGCGTCCTGAGAGGAAATCCAGCCAATCGGGCGCGGACCTACGATAGCGTTGAACGGATCGTGGGGCAGGCCATGACCTTTGGCCGGCTCGTAGAAGTGAATATCGTCTGACATGCTTTATTCCTGATAACCACGGTTCTGGAGCGTCGATCATAGTGGATATCTGCCGGGTATTTGATAGCCCATGAACGACAAAGCCCGGCATCGCCGGGCTTGGGGGGCATTCAAGTCAATCAGACCCGACGGTTGGCACCGACACGATCAGCGCCATCAGCGGCCAGACGGTTTGCACCCACACGGTCGGCACCGTCGGACGTCAGGCGGTTGGCACCGACACGATCAGCGCCATCGGCGGCCAGACGGTTTGCACCCACACGGTCGGCACCATCGGAAGTCAGGCGGTTGGCACCGACGCGATCAGCACCATCTGCGGCTTGGCGATTCGGGCCGATATTGGTGTGGTTCGAGCCACCTTCCGCAACAATGGTGGCGCTCGATGGGCCGTTGGTATTGATGGCTGGCAGTGCGAAAGCAGTCGAAGCCAGGACAGAGAAGGCAATGCCGAAAATGAGTTTGTTGGTTTTCATGAGGGTGTCTCCAGTTTGGTTCGGGTGAGTTGTCATCCCGGTATGGAGGCAATGCTACGCGGCTGGGCATTATTAAGAAGTTAATCGGATTGCTACCCACCATCGCTGAAAATGATAGTAAGTCGTATTGCCCGGTTTTCGGGCCTCTCAGGGCAAAACGGCCAGTGTTGGTGCATTTTTTGAAAAGTCTTGAAATAAAGCCTCTTGACAAATTTATATATCAATAAAATTAAGGGCTTATCTGCGAAATACCCTGAAAAAGCGCACCAACTTGAAACAACTTGTCATATCCAACGCCCATGAAAAAGGGCAGCCCTGGATGCTGGCTGCCCTTGATCATTACTGCAACGCGAGATCAGTCGGTTTCGATCCGCGAATGTTTGCGGGTGTCTTTCATGAACACATAGACCAGCAGCGAGCAGGCGATACAGGCGGTGACATACCAGTAGTAACCGGTTTCCATGCCGATGCTCTTGAACCACAGGGCGATGTATTCAGCGGTACCGCCAAAGATCGAGACGGTCAGTGCATAGGGCAGGCCGACGCCCAGTGCCCGGATTTCGGTCGGGAACAGTTCGGCTTTGACCACGGCATTGATCGAGGTATAGCCGCTGACAATGATCAGCGCTGCCATGATCAGGAAGAACGCGCCCCACCAGGTCTGGATGGTGTGCAGGGTGGTCAGGATCGGCACGGTGCAGAGTGTGCCCAGGACACCGAATGCGATCAGGATCGGACGACGCCCGATCTTGTCCGACAGACCGCCCACGACAGGTTGCAGCAGCATGAACAGGAACAGCGTTGCGGCCGAAATCGTGGTCGAATCGCTGATGCTCATGCCCACCGTGTTCACCAGATATTTCTGCATGTAGGTGGTGTAGGTGTAGAAAGCCAGGGTGCCGCCCATGGTCAGGCCGACCACGGTCATCAGTTCCTTGGGATGGCGCATCAGGGTGCGCATCAGGCTTTCCTTGGGCTTGTCGTCTTTCTGCTTGCGGGTAAAGGACTCGGTTTCTTCCATGCCGCGACGCAGGAACAGCGCAACAACAGCACACAGCGCGCCGATGGCGAACGGGATACGCCAGCCCCAGCTATGCAGCTCTTCGGTGGTCAGGACCTGTTGCAACACGATCAGCACGGCCAGAGCAATGAGCTGGCCGGAAATCAAGGTGACGTACTGGAAGCTGGAGAAGAAGCCGCGACGCTCCTTGGTCGCCATTTCGCTGAGGTAGGTTGCCGAGGTGCCATATTCGCCACCCACCGACAGACCCTGCAGAAGACGGGCGAATACCAGCAGGATCGGTGCACCGACGCCGATGGTTTCATAGCCGGGAGTCAGGGCGATGATCAGCGAGCCGAAGCACATCAGCAGGACCGATGCCATCAGGGCCGCCTTGCGTCCCTTGTAGTCGGCATACAGGCCCATCAGCCAGCCACCGATCGGGCGCATCAGGAAGCCGACGGCGAAGATTGCAGCGGTGTTGAGCAATTGTGCGGTGCTGTCGCCCTTGGGGAAGAAGACTTTGGCGAAGTACAGCGAGAAAGCGGCGTAGACGTACCAGTCATACCACTCGACCATGTTGCCGACCGAGCCACTGAAAATCGACTTGAGCCGGCTGGAGGTGGTTTTTTCAGCGGCAGGTGCGCCAGCCGCCCCTTTCGACAGGGAGTTGGAAGTGTCCATGGTGTTCCTTAAGTCATTATTTTTAGAAGGCAGCTGCACGCAGCCTGACCTGAGCTATAGCAGGAGTTGTGCCAGACCCGAGAGGCCCGTTCCAGAGGGGGAGAGGGGATTTTATAAGCGGAAATCCGCTTATCCGGGCTGTGTGGATAAGCGGAAAGTTGCCGATTGAGGGCTCAGCGAGGGTGGCCAGGGCCGAAGATCAGTACGGCCAGTACAAACGCGAACATCATGCCGAGGATAATCATCACGCCTTTGCCGATGTTTTCCGCGCAGTAGCTCTTGATGCGTTGCCAGCCACCGGTCTTCGTGGCGCAATAACTCTGGAAGCGGGACATCCGGTAAGGCGAAAGGATGATCCAGGCCAGCAGAGCGATTGCGTAGATAATCAGCGCCTTCGCTCCGGCATTGGCAAAGGCGATGCCGGCGACGGTCGCCGGAATGCCATGGCGCAGCAGCAATGCCTGATGCCCCGGCCAGCTGAGCCAGTCAGGCAGCAGCCGTATACTCAGGTATTCATCGACAGACGCAAACGAGTTGGAAACCGGCCTCCAGAACGACATGAAGACGTGGACGACCAGAAGCAGCACGACCGGCAGGCTGAGTGCCGCGAAGATTGTGTTCGGCAGGTCGAATTTTCCGGCCTTGGACGTAGGCACAAGCCCTGCCATCAGGATGAACACTAATCCGAACAGATAGGTTCTCAGGTAAGGGTTGAAATGCACCTTGCCGTACAGTGCTCGCCAGCTCGTGAGGTCGGCGTCCGGGTATTGCTCCAGGACTTCGGGATAACGGTAGGTCAGATCCTCACACAGCCGCTCACAGCTTTGCCAGACTGCGGGATCACAGGTTTTTGCCGTACGTAGCTGGCTTTTCAGGTCTGGTGGCTGGAGCAGCAGCTTTGCAGCTTCGCCAGCATCGCTGTTCTCGGCAAGCAAGTCTCGCAGGCGCTTGGCAAACCCGTAACTTTCACAACGCTCGACAAGCCGCTGCCAGAGCGAGGGTGGATCGGTCGGGGCGTAGTGTTTCTGATCCCAGTCAAACAGGGTGCAGATGCGCTCGAACAACGCCAGCGTCCAGTCCCGGGTATTGAGCAGCAGGGTCATGGTCCAGCGCTGCAGGTGCTCGCGATGTTCCAGCTTTTCTAGCCACGGTTGCTGTTCCAGGGCTTTCAGTTCATCGAGGAACTGGCGTTCCTGCTGGCTCTCCAGCAGCGTTTGCAGGCGTGGCAGGGCTTCATCGAGCAGTGCCTGAATCAGGCGCTTTTCCTGATGGACGCCAAGCGTCACCTTCTGCCATGGCGTCAGCCATTGAAATTGCAGGGCCGCCGCTTTCAGCAGTTCCAGATTCTCGGTGGTATCGAGCAGGCAGCGCTGCACCAGCAATTGCTGGAACTGCGCATCGGCGCCCAGATCCTTGGCCAGTCGATGCTGCGATTGCAGGTTGTATGCGGTGGTCTGCTGGGCCCGCGTGTACCAGCTTTGCTCTACAGGCGGAGTCTCGGCCGCTACGACGGGTTCCGCGACCGGAGCCTCATGGACAACAACCTGCAACGGCATGAACGATTCATTCGCTGCATCGCCGTTGTCTGTTTCAAACGCGTATTCGTGCTCATCTTCCTCGCTGCGATTACGCGCCTGATCCAGGGCCTGCTCATAGGCGTTACGCAAACGTTGGAAGGCTTCCGGATCCTCGTCGGGCCGGTTCACTTTCAGCAGTTTTGCGTATTGACGCTTGATGCTGCGTTCATCGGCATTTCTGTCCAGTTCAAGGACGTTCCAGCAATTCATCCCTGTTACCTCTCGCCCCGCTCGAAACGATCGATCTCGTCTTCGAGGCTCTTGCGCATCTCGTTGATCTGGCGCTCGTCCTGGGTTTCCAGCACGCGCTGGAACTGGCTGGCCCAGTAGCCGATCATCTCGCGGGCGTCACCCAGATATTCCTGATACAGCCTTTCCAGGCGGGCACTGAGGTGTGTATTGACTTGCTGTTCGCGGGGATGAACCTTGAGCGCCGAGAGCACCTTGAGGCGTTCCTGGATTTCTTCGGGCGTCATCACCCCAGGATTGTTCTCGATCACCAGCTTGTGGCTCTGGCCAGTCATCGGGATCTGCACGTCGGCTTCCAGCAGACCGTTGTTGTCGTAGGTGAAGCGTACGTTCAGCTCGACTTCGCCAGCCTTCGCGGGCGGGATGGGAATGTCCAGTTCACCGAGTGCGATATTGTCTTTGACCAGACGACTTTCGCCTTGAAAGATCTTCACCAGTACATGCTTCTGATTGTCGCTCATGGTCTGTACGGTTCTGACACGGCTGACCGGAACCACACTGTTGCGCTCGATGATCGGCAGGTAATGACCGCCTTCGATGGAGTTGCCGAAACGGTTGGAGGTTTCGATACCCAGCGTATACGGGCACACATCGGTCAGGACAATCTCTTCCAGCGCAGCGTCTCTCTGCTTGAGCGCTGCCTGGATGGCTGCGCCCTGGGCGACCACTTCATCCGGATTGAGGGTGATCGACGGAAAGCGTCCGAACAGGCCCGCCGCAAGCTTGCGGATCAGCGGCATGCGGGTGGTGCCGCCGACCAGCAGGATTTCGTCGAGGTCGGCGACGCGGATCTTGGCGTCGCGCAGGGCGCGCTCGATGGGCGCCCGCAGGCGAGTGAGCAATGGCGCATACAACTCGCTCAGTTGCTCCTGGGTAATGCTCTTGCGCCATTCGCGATCGGCATGGCGCAACACAAAGTCGACACTGCTTTCCTGGCCCAGGGTCTTGCGAACCCGCTCGGCTTCGCGGCGCAAGGACGGACCGATCTGGGATTTGCCCGGGAAGTCTTGGTCATCGCGATGCAAGGCAATGAAATGCTCGACCAGAGAGTTGTCGAAGTCTTCACCGCCGAGAAAGTTATCCCCGGCGCTGGCCCGGACCTCCATCACCCCGTCGAACAGTTCGAGGATCGAGATATCGAAGGTGCCGCCACCCAGGTCGAAGACCAGAAACGAGGTTTCGCCTTCCTTCTGGTGCAGCCCGTAGGCCAGTGCCGCGGCAGTGGGTTCATTGATCAGCTTGTCGACTTTCAGGCCCGCCAGTTCGCCGGCCACGCGGGTGGCCTTGCGCTGGGCATCGCTGAAATAGGCCGGGACGCTGATGACCGCTTCGGTCACGGTTTCACCGAACTCGCGTTCGACATCGGCCTTGAGGCTTTTCAGGACCAGAGCCGAGAGCTCTTCCGGCCGGTAGCTGTTCGAGCCCAGGCTGACTTTTTGCGCACTGCCCATATGGCGCTTGAACAATGCCGCAGTCTTGGCTGGATGGGTTTGCAGGCGTTCGCGTGCGGCTTTGCCCACCAGAATCTGATCATCGTCGTCCAGCCCAACCACGCTGGGGGTCAGCATTTCGCCCAGGGCGTTGGCAACCAGCTGGGTTTTACCCTCGCGCCAGACGGCGACCAGACTGTTGGTCGTGCCCAAATCTATACCGACGATCATGTGCTGCTTTCTCCTTGCGTGATGGCTGTCCGGATTCTAAAGGGAGATGAAGTCAATTGGCCGCCTCTGTGACAACTTTCATCCCAGAAACATTTCACGCATCAGCCCGTGACGCTGCATTTTTTCGTTGAGAGTCCGGCGCGGCAGTTGCAGTTCGTTGAGCACGGCCTTGATATCGCCCTTGTGACGGCTCAGCGATGCGCGCAGGCATTGGGCCTCGAAGGCTTCCTGTTGTGACGCCAGGGATTGCCCCTGCTGTGGCGCTTCGGCGATATCCAGGCCCAGCGCCTGGCGTTCGGCGGCGTTGGCCAGTTCGCGGACATTGCCCGGCCAGTCATGGCTGAGCAACTGGCTCAATTGCAGGGCGCTGAGGTTCGGTGCCTGGCGGCCCATGCGCGCCGCGGCCGTGCGGGCAAAATGGTTGAAGAGCTGGACAATGTCTTCGCGGCGCTCGCGCAATGGCGGCAGATGCAACTGCGCGACATTCAGGCGATAAGCCAGGTCTTCGCGAAAGCGTCCCGCCCGTGCTTCTTCCAGCAGGTCCGGCTTGGTCGCGGCGACGATGCGCAGGTCCACGTCAATGCTGTGGTTCGAGCCCAGTCGTTCGAGACGCTTGTCCTGCAGCACGCGCAGCAGCTTGACCTGCTGGGCCATCGGCATGCTTTCTATCTCGTCGAGAAACAGCGTGCCGCCGTCGGCGTATTCCAGCCTGCCGATGCGTTTGCCCTGCGCGCCGGTAAAGGCACCGCTCTCATGGCCGAACAGTTCGGCTTCAAACAGATGCTCGGGGATCGCAGCGCAGTTAAGGGCCACAAAGGGCTTGCTGGCGCGCGGGCCGAAGTCGTGCAGGCAGCGGGCGACCAGTTCCTTGCCGCTGCCGGTTTCGCCACGAATGATCACGTTGACTGGCAGTTGCGACAGCTCCAGCACATTGCGCCGCAAGACCTGCAGGCTCGGCGACACCCCGAGCAACGTGGCGTCCAGTTGGGTGCGGGCGTCGGCCTGTTCGGTCAGGCGGCGGTTCTCCAGCACCAGTTGGCGCTTTTCCATGGCCCGGCTCAGGTTGGTGAGCAGGGTTTGCGGGCTGAAGGGTTTTTCCAGAAAGTCGTAGGCACCTTCGCGCATTGCCTCCACCGCCATCGGCACATCGCCGTGGCCGGTCAGCAGGATTACCGGCAAATCCTTGTCCAGGGCTTGCAGGCGGGCCAGCAGCTCAAGACCGCCCATGCCGGGCATGCGCACGTCGGTGAGGATCACGCCGGGAAAATGCTCGGGCAAGTGTTCCAGGCACTCCTCGGCGCGGCTGTAGACCTGCACCCGGAAGCCGGACAAGGTCAGCCAGGGCTCGATGGCCTGGCGGATCGGGGCTTCGTCGTCGACAACGATGACCGAGTTCAACATGCGCTTTCAGTCTCTATAAAATCATTGGGCAGGCTGAACCAGAACACCGCGCCGTTCTCGCGGTTTTCTGCGTTCAGGCGGCCATTGAGCTCATGGATGATCGCATAGGACACTGCCAGCCCGAGTCCCAGCCCGTCGCCCACCGGTTTGGTGGTGAAGAACGGATCGAAGATATTGCCCAGATGTTCCTGCGCGATACCGCCGCCGCTGTCGATGACACTCAGGCGCCAGTGCGCAGCCTCTGCATCGATGCGTACTTCCAGGCGCTTGAGCGGCTTGTTGCGCATGGCATCGAGAGCATTGCGCAGCAGGTTGATCAATACCTGTTCCAGGCGGATGGCATCGCCACGCACCCAGGCCGGGCGTGACAGGTGCAGGACACAACTGACCCGCTCCTCGCGAATCCGCGGGTCCAGCAACAGCAAGGCCTGATCGACCACGGTGGCCAGATCCAGACGCTCGCGCAAGCCGCTGGGGCTCTTGCGGGCGAAGGTCTTCAGGTGGCCGGTCAGTGCGCTCATGCGGGTCAGTTGCTGATCCAGTGGCGTGAGCGCCTTGCAGGCATCGTCGATACGACCCTGGTCGAGCAGCAGGCGCAAGGTTGCCAGTTGCATGCGTTGAGCGGTCAGCGGTTGATTGATTTCGTGGGCCAGTGCCGCCGACATCTGCCCCAGCGCCGCCAGCTTGGTCGATTGCACCAGACCTTCCTGGGCCGTACGCAAGTCGCGGGTGCGTTCCTGAACCTGCCGCTCCAGCTCGTCACGGCTGCGTTCGCGCAGTTTCGCCAGGCGCCAGCGCTGATACAGAAACAGGCCGAGGAACACCAGGGTCAGCCAGATCCCGGCGCCGGCCAGTGCGGCGTTGCGGATGTCGTCATTGACCATCTGTGGTTTGCGCAGCAGATGCAGGGTCCAGTTTTCGTCGGGCAGCGGCATCGACTGCCAAAGATAATCGGCGGTGCCATCGGGACCGTCGACCCGGCTCAAGTGGCTGTGCGGTCCGACCTGATCGAGGACCCGGCTGCGCAGCGGTGACAGCGGCTTCTTGTCGTACTGGCGAGTGCGCAGCAGCTCGGCGCGGCTCTCGACGGAAATCGGTTGCAGCTCGCGATAGCGCCATTCGCTGCGGCTGGCGATAAATACAATGCCGTTGTTATCGCTGACCAGCAGCAGGTCGTCGCCCTGGCTCCATTCCTGCTCGATAGTGGGGAACTCCAGCTTCACCACCATGGCGCCACTGAAGTTGCCTGCATCGTCCAGCACTGCGTTGGACAGGAAGTAACCCGGAATGCCGGTGGTTACGCCGACCGCATAGAAGCGTCCGATGCCCTGGGTACGGGTCTGTTGAAAGTAGGGGCGAAACCCGTAGTTGTGGCCGACATAGCTGTTGGGTTGCCGCCAGTTGCTGGCGCCCACGGCCAGTCCATTGCGGTCCATGAGTTCCAGGGACGAGGAGTGGGCGGCTTCGTTGATTTTTTCCAGCTTCATATTCAGTGAAAGCTGGGCGCTTGTGCTGAGCGGGGCGCTCACCGCAGCGCGAATTTCGGGATCGAGTGCCAGCACCGAGGGCAGGGCGCGATAGCGTTCGATCAGGGTGTGCAGGGTATTGGCGTACAGCGTCATCTGTCCGCTGGCACGTGTGGCTTCCTGCTCCAGGGCATGTTGTTGCGCCCGATGCATGGCCAGGCCGGCTGACAGGCCGGTACCCGTCAGAATCAGGATGATATAGAGGGAAATACGCAAGTTGCGATGCTTGAAGATCATATCGCGTGGGCTGCCTGAGGTTGCAAAACGGGCGTATTCGCAAGCGGTGCCGCCCACGAATACGCCGTTATCGGCATTTACAACAGATTGAAGCTCGCTTCTTTCACTGCCTCGGAATCAAGACCGATCATGACCTTGAATTCACCTGGCTCGGCAATGTGTTTCAGTGCCGAATCGTAGAACTTCAGGTCGTTCTCGCTGAGGTTGAAGCTCACGACTTTCTCTTCGCCGGGCTCAAGTGTGACCTTTTCAAAGTTCTTCAGCTCTTTCACCGGACGGCTGATCGAGGCTGCCACATCACGCAGGTACAACTGCACGATGGTGGTGCCGGCGACCTTGCCGGTGTTCTTGACCGTCACGCTGGCGGTCAGCTTGCCCTTGCGGGCCATCTTGCTGTCCGACAGCTTGACGTCGGAAACATCGAACTGGGTGTAGCTCAGGCCATAACCGAACGGGAACAGCGCGCCGTTAGGCTCCTCGAAGTAGTGCGACGTGTAGTTGCCAGGCTTGCCCGGCGTGTACGGACGGCCGGTGTTCAGGTGCGCGTAGTAGACCGGCAATTGGCCTACCGAACGCGGGAAGGACATGGCCAGTTTGCCCGACGGGTTGTAATCGCCAAACAGCACGTCAGCTACTGCGTTACCGCCTTCGGTGCCCGGGAACCAGGTTTCGAGCATGGCATCGGCCTGCTCCTGTTCCTCGACCAGTACCAGCGGACGACCGTTCATCAGCACCAGTACCAGCGGCTTGCCGGTGGCTTTCAGGGCCTTGATCAGATCGCGCTGCTTGCCCGGAATGTTCAGGCTGCTGCGGCTTGCCGATTCGTGGGACATGCCACGCGACTCACCGACCACGGCCACGATCACGTCGGACTGCTCGGCCACTTTCACCGCTTCGTCGATCATTTCCTGTGCCGGACGTGGATCGACTTCGACTTCATGCTCGATGAAGTTCAGGTAGTTGAGGACGTGTTCGTTATCGCTGACGTTCGCGCCACGGGCATAGACCAGCTTGGCCTTGTCGCCGACGGCGTTGGCCAGACCGTCATACACCGTCACTGCCTGATGCGGGCGACCGGCAGCCGACCAGCTGCCGAGCATGTCGAGCTGACTTTTCGCCAGGCCGCCAATCACGGCGATGGTCCCTTGCTTTTTCAGTGGCAGGGTTTCGTTCTGGTTTTTCAGCAATACCAGGGTCTTGCGTGCTACATCGCGCGCTTCGGCACGGTGCAGGCGGTCATCGGAATAGGTGTCGGCCGGATCATCCGCCGCAACCCCGATACGCCCGTAAGGTGCGGCGAACAGGCCCATGTCGTACTTGGCACCGAGAACTTCGCGCACGGCGTTGTCGATTTCCTGCATGGAAACCTCGCCGTCCTTCACCAGACCGGGCAATTGCTCGCCGTAGGCTACGTCGTTCATGCTCAGGTCGACGCCGGCCTTGATCGACAGCTTGGCCGCTTCGCGATAGTCCTTGGCGACGCCGTGCTCGATCAGTTCCTTGATCGCGCCATGGTCGCTGATGGTCACGCCCTTGAAGCCCCAGTCCTTGCGCAGCAGGTCTTGCATCAGCCACTTGTTGGAGGTGGACGGCACGCCGTTGATCGAGTTGAGGGCGACCATTACACCGCCGGCACCGGCATCGATAGCTGCGCGGTAAGGCGGCAGGTAATCCTGGTACATGCGCGTCATGCTCATGTCCACGGTGTTGTAGTCGCGACCGCCTTCCACCGCGCCATACAGGGCGAAGTGTTTGACGGCAGCCATGATGCTGTCGTTGGCGGCGACGTCCTTGCCCTGGAAGGACTTGACCATCACTTCGGAAATGCGCGACACCAGATAGGTGTCCTCGCCAAAGCCTTCGGAACTGCGGCCCCAGCGCGGGTCGCGGGAAATATCGACCATCGGCGCAAAGGTCATGTCCAGGCCATCGGCGCTGGCTTCCTTGGCCGAAACCCGGCCGGTCAGCGCAATGGCGTCCATGTCCCAGCTGGCGGCCATGCCCAGGCTGATCGGGAAGATCGTGCGATGGCCATGAATCACGTCATAGGCGAAGAACATCGGAATCTTCAGACGGCTCTGGGCTACAGCCGCTTCTTGCAAAGGACGGTTTTCCGAGCGTGTAATGGAGTTGAACGTTCCGCCGATTCTTCCTGCGGCAATCTCCTTGAGAATCTTTGGCTGTGGCATCTCGTTACTGATACTGATCAGGCGCAACTGACCGATCTTTTCATCGAGGGTCATCTGTTTCATCAGCTTGGAGATGAAGGCATTCTTGGCTTGCAGTGTGGCTTTGGCGGAGGGAGCGGTAGTGGAAGTGGCGTCGGCCATTACCGATTGACTGGCCAAACCGACCAGCAGACCTAATAAACACAGCTTATTCATGAATGATTTCTCAAGGCTTTTGCCGGTAACTCGCGTTTAATGCCGGGTAGCCAGATTTTGGGTTTTAGACCTTTGGCATTTATTGTATGAACAGCGCGAAGGGTAGACGCTGTTCGTTTCGTTGCGCGAGTTGTCTTGAATCCAGCCAGATTCGACCACTCGGGCGTTGGCGAGGGATTATGCCGGGGAACTTCTATTTTGGCTAAGGCGTGTCCACCCAATAGAACAAAAATCACCGGAGGTCGGGTTTGAAGTTTGTGTTACAGCATGTTTTGTATGCGCTGATGTTATGGGGCAGCGCGCTCAAGGTCCAGGCAGAGCAGCTGGCTCTGGTGTTTCCGCCAATGACCGGTAACGTGGTCGATTCGGCGCAAATGCTCGACAGCCAGGCTACGGTGCGTCTGGCGAAAATGCTTCAGGCTCATGAACAGGCGACCGGCGAGCGCGTGGTGCTGGTCACGGTGGTCGATCTGCAAGGTACAAGCCTTGAGGATTACGGCTCCCGACTGGGCAGCGCCTGGGGCCTGGGCAGCAAGGGCCGGGACAACAGCGCCTTGCTGGTGGTCGTGCGCGACAAGCGCAAGGTCCTGATCGAGGCGGGTTCCGCGCTGGAGGCTCGACTCACAGAGGCTCAGGCGTCGCTGATCATCGATATGCTGATCGCTCCGGAGTTCGAGCGCAGCCGTTTCGCAACGGGTATCGAGCGTGGCGCCCGGGCGATTCTCATGGCGCTGGGAGGGCATGTGCCGGACGAACCCGAGCCAGCCAGCGAGCCCGATGCCTTCGATGTACAGGCCAGCAACGATGTGGCCTGGCAGATTGCCGGCGGCTTGATTGTCGCGGTGCTGCTGATTGTGTTTGTCTGCCTCAGAAGAGCGGTTCTGGTCTGTGCCGGTTCAACAGGCAGCAAGGACAGGTTTGCAGGCGGCGGTGCTTCGGGCAACTGGTAACAGGACATCTGAACAATGGCTTTACTCGATAAAGACGAACAACGGCAGGTCGCGGAAGCGATCAATCGCCTTGAACAACGCACCGATGCCGAACTGGTTACGGTTCTGGCCGCCAGGGCTGACGATTACGCCTATATGCCGCTGGTCTGGGCCGGGCTGATCGGTTTGCTGCTGCCGGGCGTCGTCAATTATTTCATTGATGCGCTGGGCGCCAATGAGCTGCTGCTGGCCCAGATGAGCACTTTCATTCTGGTGGCCTTGCTGTGTCGCATTCCGGCGGTCACCAGCCATCTGGTGCCGGCCTCGGTGCGGCGTTGGCGGGCCGGGAATCTGGCGCGCCGCCTGTTTCTCGAACAGAACCTGCACAACGCGGCAGGCGGCACCGGCATTCTGGTGTTCGTCAGCGAGGCCGAGCGTTATGTCGAGATCCTTGTCGATCACGGCATTGCCACCCGACTGCACAGCGACACCTGGAAAGCGATGATCGATGTCTTTACCCAGCAGATTCGCGACGGGCAGACCTTGCAGGGTTTTCTGGGCTGTATCCATGCCTGCGGCGAATTGCTGGCCGATCACGTTCCGGTAACCCATGAGCGCAGCGAGTTGAGCAACCGGCTGGTAGTGCTGGGCTGATGGTTCAAGCGGTCGCTGGCCTGAAAGCGACCGCGATTGCGCAGATTTATTAACCCTCGGCGCGCAACCCGCCTAAAATAGCTGCCTTTCTGTCCTGCTCCAGCCGTCCGAGGCGTTTTTCGATGTCAGCTACTGCCACTTCCTCCAAACCCGTGCCGGATCATCGTGCGCAGTTTCTCGGTTTGCTGGACACCAGCCTTTCCCAGAATTCCCTCATCAAGCTGGTCCTGGCCAAATACGTGGGCGCCGAAGCCGAGTTGCAGCGTGTCATCATCAAGCCGCTGACCGTCAAGGATCAGCCATGCCTGTCGTTTGTGTATCGCTATAAAACCCGCGATATCACCAAGAATTATCCTTTGTCCGAAGCGGTAGAGGTGATTGCCGGGCTGCTGCCCGAATCCTTCAAGAATGCACACCTGTTGTCGTTGAGTGACGAAGTGCAACTGGAATTCGGCAAAAAGGGCAAGAGCACGCTGTTCAAGAGCAAGGCCCAGCAGGAGCGCGAGGCCCCGGCAGCCGGACATGATCGCGAGAAGAAACGCTATCTGGAACTCGGTCGGCCGTTTCTCACTGACCTGGGCGTGACCAATAAACAGCATGAACTGATCCCGGCCATGTCGCGCAAGTGGAAGCAGATCAACAAGTTCATCGAAGTGTTTTCCCATGCCCTGACCTCATCGCCGCTCCAGCTCGATCAGCCGGTCAAGGTGGCAGATTTCGGCTCCGGCAAGGGCTACCTGACGTTCGCGATCCACGATTACCTGTGCAACACCTTGCAGGCGCAAGGACAGGTGACCGGGGTTGAGCTGCGCGAAGACATGGTGAACCTGTGCAACGCGGCGGCTGCACGGCTCGAACACCCGGGTCTGGTATTCAAGCATGGCGATGTGCGCAGCGTGGCGCCCAGTGCCCTGGATGTGATGATTGCGCTGCATGCCTGCGATATCGCCACCGACTACGCGATTCATATGGGCATCCGCTCCGGTGCGTCGATCATCATGTGCTCGCCGTGCTGTCACAAACAGATTCGCCTGCAGATCCAGAGCCCGAGCCTGTTGAAACCGATGCTGCAATACGGCCTGCACATGGGCCAGCAGGCGGAAATGGTCACCGACAGCCTGCGCGCCTTGTTGCTTGAAGCCTGCGGCTACGAAACCAAGGTGTTCGAGTTCATTTCGCTGGAACACACCAACAAGAACAAGATGATCCTCGCGGTCAAGCGTGCCGAGCCGGTTGACCCGGCGCAGTTGCTGGCACGCATTCAGGAACTCAAGGCGTTCTACGGGATTACCGAGCACTGCCTGGAAACCTTGCTCCAGGCAGACGGTTTCCTTAGCTGAGGGACGTGGCCGGTTTTGGCGGCGCGATGACCGAGGTCTTGCGCCCCAGCATTACCGTGGCGATGACTGCCGCAGCGAAGATCCAGGTCATGGGCTCGATATGTTCACCGAAGAACAACGCCGACAAGGCGATGGTGAAGAATATCTGCAACAGTTGAACCTGGCTGACCCGCGAAATACCGCCCATCGCCAGCCCTGAATACCAGGCAAAGAAGCCGATGAACTGCGAGAAGAACGCCACGTAGGCAAAGGCCCACAAGGTCCCGCTGGATATCGGTCCCTGATGTTGCGCCGCAAAATACACAAAGGGGCCGATCAGTAGCGGGCTCGACAGCACCAGTGCCCAGCAGATCACCTGCCAGCCGCCCATCTCCCTGGCCAGTCGGCCACCTTCGGCATAACCCAGGCCGCCCACGGCCACGGCAGCCAGCATCCACAGATCGCCGGCCTGAATGCTGCCCGCGCCACTCATCAGCGAATACCCCAGCACCAGCGCACTGCCGAGTGCCGCGCAACCCCAGAACGCTCTGGAAGGACGCTCATGGGACAACCAGGCGGCATAGATCGCCACAAACAGCGGTTGTATACCGTTGACCAGCGCGCCGTGCGAGGCGGGCAGTGTCTGCATCGCCCAGGCCGACAGCACCGGGAAGCCGATGATGACGCCGAAGATCACCAGTGCCAGCCCTTTGAGCTGTTGCCGCGTCGGCCACTTTTCCCGCCGCCAGTACAGCAGCGCCGCCGCCGGAATCGCTGCCAGCAGTGCGCGGCCGATGCCATTGAGCAGTGGGTGAAGTTCCTGCACCACGATGCGGGTCATCGGCAGTGTCAGGCTGAAAATCAGCACGCCCAGCAGGCCCAGAGCCATGCCGGTATTTTCACGAGAAGACATGATACCTATCCAGTTTTTAATGTTTTTGTATACAGAATGGGCATCTAGCCACAGGTCGGCGTGATCGTACGTCTACAGTCAGGCACAGATTCGACCGTACAGTTGCGACCACCGGTAGCTGACAGTCCTGCTTCATTGAGCTGGATCAACGCTCCGCTCTGCGCGAAGGCCGAAGCTACAGGCAAACCCCGAGCTTCCAGACCGTCGTCCCGGCGGATAGCGGAGCCAGCCAGAGATGAGGATTCGCCATGAGCAGCACCTTTTTCATTCCCGCCGTGAACATCATTGGCTCCGGTTGTATTGATGAAGCCGTGCAAGCCATCCGCAAATACGGATTGCGCAAGGCCCTGATCGTCACCGATGCCGGGCTGGCCAAGGCGGGGGTCGCTGCGCAGGTCGCCGGGTTGCTGGTGGAGCAGGGCATCGATGCGGTGGTTTACGACGGCGCCAAGCCCAACCCGACCATCGGCAACGTTGAAAAGGGCCTCGCGCTGTTGCAGGAGCGGCAATGCGATTTCGTGATTTCCCTCGGTGGCGGCTCGCCCCATGACTGCGCCAAGGGCATTGCCCTGTGTGCCAGCAATGGCGGACATATCAGCGATTACGAAGGCGTGGATCGCTCGCAGAAACCGCAACTGCCGCTGATCGCGATCAACACCACCGCTGGCACCGCCAGTGAGATGACCCGCTTCTGCATCATTACCGATGAAGTGCGTCACGTGAAAATGGCGATCATCGACCGTAACGTCACTCCTATCCTTTCGGTCAACGACCCGCAAATGATGGTTGGCATGCCCAAGTCCCTGACCGCCGCCACTGGCATGGACGCTCTGACCCACGCCATCGAGGCCTACGTTTCGACAGCCGCGAACCCGATCACCGACGCCTGTGCGATCAAGGCCATGAACCTGATTGCGGGAAACCTGTACAAGGCGGTCGTCGATGGCACTGACATCGAGGCCCGGGAAAACATGGCCTATGCGCAGTTCCTGGCGGGCATGGCGTTCAACAATGCTTCGTTGGGTTATGTGCATGCCATGGCGCATCAGTTGGGCGGTTTCTATGACTTGCCGCATGGTGTCTGCAACGCGGTGTTGCTGCCGTATGTGCAGAGTTTCAACGCTGCAGTCAGCGCGGCACGCCTGACTGACGTGGCGCATGCCATGGGCGCTGATATTCGCGGCCTGTCGCCTGATGAGGGCGCCCGTGCGGCAGTTGCGGCGATCCGCAAACTGTCGGCGGCGGTGGAAATTCCGTCAGGGCTGGTGGCGTTGGGCGTTAAGGAGGAAGACATCCCGACCCTGGCCGCCAATGCCCTGAAAGACGCCTGCGGCCTGACCAACCCGCGCCCGGCGGATCAGGAGCAGATTGAAGGTATTTTCCGTCAGGCACTCTGAGGACATCACGATGAGCACCACCTCCAGCGACATTTGCAACGCCGCCGAGCAGCTTGAAGGTTTTGTGGGCTATCACCACAAGCAGCAGCATTTCATCGTGCGTTTCAGCGAAGACTCCTTTGGCATGGACGTCACCGAAGACAGCATCATCCCCACCTGCGAGTTCGTCTGGAATGCAGGCCGCGGCGCGCAGATGAGCCTCAGCCGCGAACGCCTGCAACTGCTGCTCGATCAGAATATCGACAGCCGCTTGAATATCACCGAACCGCTGCGGGTCTACATGCGTCGCCAGGATCTGCCGGAGATCAAGGTGGAGCGCTGGGTAAAGGTGTGAGCAAGCGTTTATTGGGAGAGGGCTTGCCTGCGATGATACGCGGCTGAGAAATCCGGTTTTCGCGGGTGAATCCGTTCTTGCAACAGATTGTCCGGACAGGTACGAAACATGCAGCGAAACACCGATATGCCAGAATAATGACGAGAAATCATGAAGCCTTTACCTTTTGTATCGGCACGCCTTACACCTAAAGCCCTCTCTGCAGGGCTTGTCGGTTTTATTGTTCTAGTCTGTATTTCGCTGATATTGGCGACAGTATGGCAAATCCAGCAATCGGCTTCCGAACGCCTGAGCAACGCCGAAATGGGCGTTTCAAATATCGTCAGTGCCACCGAGCAACAGGCTCAGGATACGTTGCGTCAGGCAGACAACAAACTCAGAGACCTGGTGGAGCGGGTTGAAAGCGATGGCATGGGCCGTCCCCAGCAACTGCGCCTGCATACGCTCATGTCCGCCGACATTGCGGTCATGACCGGTATTCAGGGGCTGTTCATCTATGACGAACAGGGAAACTGGGTCGCCAACTCTTTCTCGCAGGACATCAGCACAAAAAACAACAGCGACCGCGATTACTTCCTTTATCACCGCGATAACCCGGACGATGCCATTCATATCGGTTCGATCATTACCAGCCGAACCACCGGCGAGATGATCATTCCGGTCAGCCGACGTATTCAGCACCCGGACGGCCGCTTTGCCGGCGTTGCCCTGGCCACGATTCCGGTGGCGTATTTCCAGCGCTTTTTCGAGCGCATGGAAGTGGATGATAAAGGCGTCATTTTTCTCGCCCTGGACAATGGTGATCTGCTCGCTCGTCGCCCGACCATTGCAGCCTTGATGGTGACCAATATATCCAAAGGTGAAATCTTCAGCCGATACCTGCCGCACAGCGACAAGGGGATTGTGGTAATCACCTCGGTGGTGGACGGCATAAAAAGGATCTATGCCTATCGTCGCCTGCAAGGACTCCCCATCGTGACGGCAGCAGGTCTGTCATATGAGTCGGTCCTTTCCAGTTGGTGGGCCTATGTCTACCGCTCCTTCATTATGATCGGCTTTATCATTTCCACACTTGTGCTGATGGGCGTTGTGCTTTTCAGCCAGATTCAGAAGCTGCTGGCGGCTGAAAAACAACTCAATATTGCCCGCAACGAACTGGAAGTCCTCGCACAGACAGACAGCCTTACCGGTCTGGCCAACAGGCGCTGTTTTGATGTGGCCTTGAAGAAAGCAGAAACCCAATCCCGACGTAATGGCGAGCGTGCGGGTTTAATCCTGCTCGATATCGACTGGTTCAAACAATACAACGATACCTACGGCCATGTAGTGGGCGATGAATGCCTGAAAAAGGTCGCGCGCCTGATACAGGCCAACACCAATCGCTCATCGGATCTGGTCGCCCGCTACGGCGGCGAAGAGTTCGTGATCCTGCTGCCAGATACCGATCTGGCCGGAGCGTCGGGCGTGGCTGAAAGCATCCGCTCGGCCATATTTGCCGAAGCCATTGAACACTCGGGCAGCCCTTTTGGTGTCGTCAGTATCAGCATGGGAGTGGTGACCACAAACTTCTCTGCCGGAAAGAGCAGCGCCGAGAGTCTGGAGGATGCCGACCGGTTGTTGTACCGGGCGAAGGGCTCGGGGCGCAATCGTGTGGAGGCTGGCTGATTCGAGCCGGCCAGCCTACCAGCCCGGAGCAGCCTTGATATCCGCAATCATCAACCGGGAAATTTTTCGCAACTGCTTGTCGGTCATGGCCGAGAACCACATCTGCCAACCCAGGGAGTAAGAGTCATAGGTGCGTGAGCCGAGCGTCTGTCCGGTGCGTAGATCCAGGAAGTTGCTCACATGAATGACCACCATCACCCCATCGCGAGGTTGAGTCTGCGGTTTACCGCCCAGAAAGAAAGTGTCATAGCCTTCAGCCTTCGCATCGGTGGACAGCGCTTGCGACCACATCCCCTTGAGCAGATACCAGTCCGAACTGGCGACCACGCGCTTGCTGCCGACAAAAGTCACTACCAGATGAGGCTTGGCGGACTCCTGAATCCTCAGCTCCTGCGACCCGCCTTGCTTCACGCGAGCAGCACAACCGCCCAGCAACAGACAGGCGATGATAGTGATCAACAAAAGCCTTTTCATTGAATGTCCCTATTCACAGCAATGAGCTTTGAGCGTAGGACTGTTTGCCGGGTTTACAGATCTGTGGGACCGGATTTATCCGGGAAGACGGCATTCCAGGCACTGCATCTTTTGCTGGATTTACCGGTCTTTCGCGAATGAATTCGCACACCTGCCGCAGTGTTTTCTTCGTCCAAAACTTCACTGGACTAACTCATATCTGTGGGAGGGGCTTGCCCGCGACGTGGCAATACGATTTCTGCCAAATGCTTTTAATTTATGGACAAACCGAGCTGATTGCACAGACAGGTAGCACCGATGGGCTCAGCCCACTGCAAATCATCGGGCGATACAACAATGCTATCGATCACCTCATTGCCAGCAAGCGTGCAGGACTGGCGCAAGAACATGTTGCCAGTGCGCTTGTGAATTTTGGCTCAATGCCCTGGACCAGGAATGATCTGGAACTCAGCCATCGACTTCGCAGCATGCCGGGCATACGGTCAATGGACCCTTACTCAATGAGCGTTGAGGCCCACTTCTTTATGGAGTCCAATCGCTTTCTGAATGAACTCAAGTCCGGGATGCGCACCCTGGAAACCCGGCTTGTAGCCGAGCAGGCCCAGCGTCAGGCTGCCGAGGCCGCTCGTCTTCACGCCCAGCGCGTTGCGCAAGAGGCTGCGCGGATCAAGGCAGAAGAGGAGGCGCGTGAGCTGGCCAGGCGTCAGGCCGAGGAAGCCAGGCAGGGCGCTCTGGCGCTTGCACGTCGTCAGGTCGAAGAGGCAGCGCAAGCGTTGGTCACCCGTCAGACGGTGGGTGCTGCGGTCACCAATCACCCGCAGGCTGAGGCTGGCAGTGTTATCACCAAGCCAGTGGCGTGGGTTCCAGGACCCGACGCCAGCCAACAGATCAAGTTGGCGCTGAATAATCTTGGAGCAAGCATCGAGGCTGCGATCATGACCTTTCATGAGGCGATCCAGCCGCATGCGAATCTGTCCGACGATGTCCGCTTTGACCACGTCCTCAGGATCAGCCAGAGCGCAGCTTGACCCTCGGCCCGGAATCTGATGATTCCGGGTCGAGGATGTAGCTGTGCTTCAAGGTATCAAACGCTCCGCACGCAATTTGTCGAAGACATCGAAAAACGCCTGGTCACTGGCCTGGTAGGCGCTAAAACCCAGCATCCGACTTTTCGACATATCCGTGACCACTTCAATCGGGCGTCCAAGGTCCGCATCGGTGTGCCATGGAGACGTCAGGCGATTGATGTTCGTTTCTCGCAGGTCATGCTGGGCAACGATCTGGCTCCAGGTGCTTTGATCGTCAGCCATTTGTGTTTCAAGCGGCGAGGGCGCGGAGGGAAAGTCGGCCGCTTGCAGGCCGAAATAGTCGGCGATCCTGCCCCACATCCACTTCCAGCGAAATACATCGCCGTTGGTGATGTTGAACGCCTGGTTGGCTGCTGCCGGTGTTGTCGCGGCCCACAGCTGTTGCTGGGCGAGTTGCCGGGCGTCGGTCATGTCGGTCAGGCTGTCCCATTGCACTCGTGAGCCGGGAAACACGAACGGGCGACCTGTGTGTTTGCAGATGCTGGCGTAGACGGCGAGGGTCGTTGCCATGTTCATCGCATTGCCGACTGCAACGCCTGTCACTGTATGCGGGCGATGTACGCTCCAGGTGAAACCGTCCTTTTCGGCGGCGGCGAACACTTCATCCTCCTGGGCGTAATAGAAGTTTTCCACGTCCAGACGGCCTTGATCCTCACGGAACGGCGTCTGTGGAAGGCTGCCTTTGCCGTAGGCTTCAAAAGGGCCGAGATAATGCTTCAAGCCCGTCACCAAAGCCACGTGCTTCACGCTTCCAGCCGGGCGGATGGCATCCAGCACGTTGCGCACCATGGCGGCGTTGACTCGAATGTTCTCTGCTTCGGTCGCTTGCCGTGACCAGGTGGTGATGAATACATGAGTGGGTTTCAGATCTGCCAGCGCCGAGCGCAGCGATGCCGGGTCCTGTAAATCGGCAGCAACCGGAATCACGCCCTGAATGGATGACGGATTACGCGAAAGCGCCGCGACCTGCCAACCGTTTTCAATCAGCAGCCGGGTGGTTGCTGTGCCTACGATGCCGCTGGCACCGACGACCAATGCTGTCTGGGTCATAAGAGCTCTCCAGGAGTCCAGGAATGTAGGTGTCTGAAACCCGCCGTCCCGGAAAAGTTCAAGATCAGGCTCTCGGCGATTCGTCTGCAATCGGTCAATCGGCGGGAACTGTTATCCGCTTGTCGGGTTCTGCTGACTACCAATAACGCAACCGCTGTTGGGTCTTGAACGGCTAGAAGGAGGTCAAATCATGAGCGACGACAAGCAGCAACAACCGCAGGAAAAACCTGAGGACGATATTCCGGCTCATTCAACCGAGAAGGAAAGGGAGCGGCTGAAGGACTTCAATAAAGACGGTATTCCGCCGGGGGCGAGTTGAACGGCGATGCGTGCATTCTGACTTGGCAACGGGAGGTCATTGTTTTTCTGCTAATGATGACGAGCGTACCGTTAGTGTCGATGCACGGCATCGCTCCGGCTGAGTCAGGGTCGCAATCAGCGTCATGATTGGAACCGGCATCAAGGGTGGCCAGGTAGCGCCACCGATTGTCGTCTGTGCTCAACCCATGCTTCGTGTCGAAAGAGTTTCTAGGCATGTGTTTTTGAAAAGAGGTTCATGGCTTGCGTCCGCCGCCAATCAACAAGAGTGAAAACACAAGGAGGAAGATCACGAATATGGGTAGTGCGAAGCTCAAGGGTGCCGCAGCATAGTATTGGAGAAGCTCGGTAATCATGAGGCCAAGCTCCGCAGTTGGAGGACTGACCCCAAAGCCTAAAAAGCCCAGTGTCGCTAAAATCATGATGGCTGAAGCTGCACCAGACGCGGATAGGGTCCTGAGCATGGGCGACAATTCAGGCCATAAGTGTCGGCGTAATACGTAGAGCAGCCCGAAACCCTCCAGACGGCTGGCGGCCACGGTCGGCGAAGCCAGTACTGTGCGTGAAAGCGTGCGTGTCATGCGGAAGTATTCAGTCCATAACACCAATGCGACAGCGCCATACAAAGCCAGAAAAGACCCAGGCATGATCGCGACGATAAGCAGTATCAGCAGTAGTCGTGGCAGGGCGAGAAATATCTCGGCCAACAGACTCAGACATTTATCTATGACACCGCCTTTCCAGGCAGCAAGGATGCCCAGCAGTATTCCGGGGACTGCTGCCGTAATGACAATGACTAAAGCGAACCCTAGCGCCAGACGTACAGCGGCTGATAGCCGAGCGAGCATGTCGCGTCCAAGGTTGTCTGTGCCTAAGAGGTGTGCAGGCACGGGACCTGACAGGATCGCTGCGAAATCTTGCTCTGCGATACCCAAACTCCAAATAAAAGGCACCAACACGGCAAACACAACAAGTGATACGAGGATAAAGAATCCGGCGATGCGGGGCAGGGCATGCATCGTTGGAGTGCGGCTCGGGATAGCGACTTTGTGGCTCATGAGTTTCTCCGGCGAGAATCGATAGAATGGTTTGCCAGGTCAACAACGGTTTTAAGGATCACGAACATCAGCCCGATAGCCAAAGCGGTGCCCTGCACCATGAGTACGTCCCGCTGAACGATAGCGTGCACCAGTCCTTGGCCGATGCCGGGCCAGGAAAAAAGCGTCTCGACGACAATGACGCCCTCGATCAGAAACACAAGCTGTACGCCGAGGCTGGTCACTAATGGCTCTCCGATTTTGCGCAAGCCATGTTGCTTGAGTGCGTTGAAGGCACTAAGTCCTTCAAGTCGCTCTGAAGCGTATTGGGGCGATGAAGTGATTGCTGATGTGGCATCGCGAGCGATAACTGCAGACACTGCCGCCAAACTCAAAGCGAGGGTGATCGTTGGGAGGATTGAGTGAGCAAATGTGCCATTCCCGTTAGACGGGAGTACCGCCATTGCCACTGCGAAGATCAATATAAGGATGATGCCAAGAACAAACTGCGGAATTGCGCGTGTCGCTGTGCTTAAGAACAACAGGGCGCGATCCAGGAATCCACCCGTGCGCAAGCCCGCAATAACCCCCAGCGGCGGCCCGATGAGCAGGGAAAGTATCAAACCGCTGAGGGCCAATGGAATTGAGCTACTCAAGCCCTGAGCAGCCTTGTCCACTACGAATTCCCCCGAGACCAGCGATTTGCCGAGATCAAAGGTCAGCAGGTCGCCCATCCAGCCCAAAAAAAGCGACATCAGCGACTGATCAGGGGGCAAGTTGGCACCGCGCTGAAGGATTATTGACAAAAACGTCAGTGCTCCGACCAGTAATGCAACCCATACGGCTTGCAACAGCCTGGCGCTCAACAAGCGAATCATGCTGCGCACTCCTCAGCGATAGCAGGTAGCGGCTTGCGAGTGGCGTACACCCTGCTGATGTAATGGAAAATACTGTGCGGACGCGGCGGCTTTGGTTGCAGAACTGCCCCGGTGAACGGTTTTATAGTGATAGTTGCGACTGCCGACGACTCAGCGGGCGTTTCCGATAGAGCGGTCATCAGTGTGTTGTTTTTGATGAGCATTGGATGTCCATGTCGTGAGAATACGAAAGTCTGCTCGGGCAAACCGTGTTGATGGGGATTACAAGTCTGCGGCGTCCCGCAGTGATACGCCGTTCAGATTCGAGGCGTTCAACGCTTCAAACATTTCCCGGTCACAAATGGATTGGACTCCGAGTCGAGGCTGTCGGAAGACGTGGGCTTTACCCACCACCGATGGCCTGAAGATGAGGCTGGCGCCCCCCGAGATGCTGTAAAACCTGAGGTCTTCTCCGGTGCCATGATCACGTTCGTATTCGATCCTGACCCGTGAGGCCTCTTCATCAAGCGCGTCCAGATAGCGCACCACATTACACAGGTAGTATTGGGGGCCTGCAGAACCGTCGGCTCGCGTGAAGTCACACGCTGTAAACGCGAACGCCCCGGGATCTACCGATTCAAATACTCGCTTCAGGGCTTGCGAAACTATCCAGATACTGGCCAGGATTTCAAAATCCCTTGGTGATCCGCCCAGCTCAGGCAGGTGAACCAGTTGGGGTCTTTCAGGATATTGATTGGCGTCGCCATTGGGTGGCTCCATTGTGTATCTGCCGGGAAGAAGAAGGTTTTTCTTGTTGGCGATTTCCAGCCCGGGTCCTATGCCGTCACTCCAATGACTCGCACTGAGGACGAAATACCTGCCTTGCTGACAGGTATGTGAGGTAGTGGCGGGAGTTTCACGTCGTTCACTCATTGTGGCCTCAATGGTGGGTGCGCTGGCATGCACCCTTCACCTGAAAGTCTTCTGAGTGGATAATTAAATCAACGGCTGATATTTGAAATAGTACACCTGTACTATGTTTGCCTTGTGTGGCAAGTGCTAGGTTCAACCCATTTAACTGGTGAGTGTAATCGTCCGCTAAATGTTTGAATAGTTAAGGGCGCTTGATTTGCAACAGGCCTGAAGTCCATGCTGAATCCATGCTGCTGTCGGGCCCTGACGCGGCTTGCAATCCATTGATGTAAAAGAACTTCATCCCGAATGGGCCACGTGACTAGAGCGCATTCTGAGTGTGCTCCCTTCATATAGGTCATCTGTACTATTGATGTGATTGCGATTCAGGCATCAAATACACTGGCAAGCCCGGTAAAAGCATTTTTATTAAAAATGCAATATTACCAAGTTTAAAATTCGCTGGTTTCTGTGAATCGTGGAGTACTTATGAAGACTAACATAAAGAAAAAGCATTCGCCAAAAATTGGAGTGGCTCTAGCCATTGTAATGGGACTCGCATTCAGCGGTACTGCAAGTGCCTGGACATTTGAAAATGGCTGGAGCTGCCAGAATAAGTGGTATCAGATGGGGCTTATTGAACTGATTGCTTGTGGTGGTGGAGGCTAGGGTTAAACAAGTTTGAACGGGTCGTTCGCCGGCTCTGGACCGGATCAAGACCGGTGACGACCATGAGTTTAAGGATGCCCAGGACCGTGTACGCTGGTTTGCTGAGTCGGCCTGGGCATCATGAATACATGGGCGCTAGCTATGACACGAGTGTAGGACGTCCGCAACTCACAGATCACTATCAGCAAACCGTGTCGGTGAAGACTGCTTCGCTAATGCTCAAGACATCGTCGTGGATTATTGCCTGCTCTTCCAGCAACAATGCGGAACGGGTGTTCACCGCATTTTGTACCGGTAGTCAGTGGATTTCGCTGGACGTCACTGGACTGAAGAAGTGGAGCGGGTAGAGGGAATCGAACCCTCAACTAAAGCTTGGGAAGCTTTCGTTTTGCCACTAAACTATACCCGCTAAAAGCGGCTGACTTTGTACCAGATGCCTGTTGCTAATTAAAGCGCTAATTTCACCCAGCTGCGCTTTCAAGCTGTATTTCGCCCAGGGAAACCATCCGCCAAATGCCGCTTTCCGTGCGATGGCGAATGGTTCCTCGGCTCTGTCGAGCGCCGGGCTCAGAAGGCGAATGCATGGTGCTGAGTCTGGCTGTAGGCATGGCGAGCCGGTTCTGCGACGGGTTGCAGGAAACCCAACAGCGCCTTTTTCGAGTCGCGGCAGGCGGCCTTGTGTTCCATGTCCAGAAAGTGCCCGGCGGCTTCGATAGTGCTGAAGCTGCTGTGCTGCACGTATTTGGCAAACAGCACCGCGTCATCCGCTGCGGTGTATTCGTCCCAGGCTCCGTTCATGAACAATACGGGTACGTTGATGTTTTTCGCAGCGGTCAGGTAATTGCTCGGATCGATTTCCAGTACCTGGCTGATGTGATAGTGCATCTGGTCGTATTCGTGCAGGTCCAGGCTGCTGACGTGCCGATAGTTGAAACGCTTGAACAGCGACGGCAGGTGTTTGCCGATGGTGTTGTTGATCAGGTGGCCTACCTCATAACGATTGTGGTCACCCAGGTGTTTCACGCCGCGATGCAGATAGTCGCGCATGTGTTCGTTGAGGATCGGCGAGAACGAACTGATGACGGCACTCTCGATACGTTTTGGCCGATGCGACAGCGCAACCAGAGCGGCGGCTCCACCCCATGAAAACGACATGACATGTTCGGCGTTGAAGTGGTCGATCAGCTCCAGCAGGATCTGGCCTTCCATTTCCCGGGTCAGCGGTTTTTCATGCAGGTTGTGTGGCTTGGATTTGCCGGCATAGGGTTGATCGTAAAGCACCACGTTGAACTGTGGGTACAGGTTGCGTACGGTCTGGGCAAAGGAAGCGGTAGTGGCCAGCGAGCCGTTAACCATGACGATGGTTTTTTCCGCGGCATCTGCGCGGTAGAACTCCGTGTAAACCCGAAACTGTCCTTGTATATCAAGCACGGCGATTTCTGGCCTCATATGTATGTCTCCTGACTTACAGATATGCGTATGCGCAAGCGCAAATAAAAAAATGCACGGTTTGGTGACAGGTAGGCATTAGCCTTGAAGGCCCATGTCGATCCGAACGATCTGTTCGACAGGTATTGTTATTGGCGGGCAATTTGTCGTGAGCCCGGGGGCTCGGTACGGCAAAAGGTTTCTTAGAATGCGTTGCTGACTTATCGGTCACATGCGGACTGACGATTGGATTCAAGCAGGCGATCCGGGAACCCGCAAGTGCCGCTGGTATATTGATTCAGCTGTCCGCCGAATGGTCGTGACTTTTTCAGATCGAGTGTATTTGTGCGCTGCTCAGTGCCTGATAGCTGCCGGGCTCTAGCTCGGGGTCCAGCGTTAGAGGCCCCATGCTTTCTCGATGCAGAATCAGTACTTTATTGTCGAAATGACCGAACATCCGTTTTACCTGATGGTAACGGCCTTCGACGATGCCGAGCCTCGCGCAACGTGGTCCGAGCAGGGTCAGCGTGGCAGGTTGAGTAGTGATGTTCTCGTAGGCAAAGTAAAAACCTTCGGCGAATTTTGCGATGTACCGTTCGTCGATCAGTTGCTCTGTTTCGACGTAATACACTTTTGGCAGCTTGGTCTGCGGCTGGGTCAGGCGTCGTGACCACTGTCCGTCGTTGGTGATCAGCATCAGGCCGGTGGTATTGAAGTCCAGTCGGCCGGCAATGTGCAGTTCGTGCTTGTCGGGTTCATCGAGCAGATCGAGGACGGTCGGGTGCTGGGCATCGACCGTTGCGCTTACATAACCGCGAGGTTTGTGCAGCATGAAATAGCGCGCCGCTTTACCAGCCTGCAGCACCTCACTGTCGAACTCCACCCGGCTGAACTCACGCACTTCATGGTGAGGGTCACCAGTGACCTGGCCGTCGACCCTGACTCGCCCGCTGGCCAGCGCCAGGCGCACATGCTGGCGATTGAAGCGAGGCAGATTGCTGAGGAAACGATCAAGGCGCATGATGAGGAAAGGGCGATGGGCAAGGAGCGCGCATGGTACGCCTATCGCTCCGGTTTGGCCTGCACGCTGTTGGCGAGGCCGGCGCAGCGCGGGCACAGGCAGGCCTTGTTGCGGATTTCGGCGGGCAGGGCTTCCAGTAGCGCCGGGTCGATGCTTTGCGAAAAGCACCAGCACGCCTGATCGACGGTGCGTGGATCGGCCAGGGTGCAGTGGTTACTGAAGCCACACACCGGGCAGCGCTCGGGATTGGTGTCTGTCGCTGTACTGTTCATGCTGGGATCGGGTTCTCGATGCAGACCTGATTGCGGCCATTGAGTTTGGCACGATAGAGCGCGCTGTCGGCACGCGCGATCAGGCTTTGCAGGGTATCACCGCCTTGCAGTTCGGCCAGACCGACGCTGACGGTAACCTGCAATGGCAGGCCGGAAAAGATATACACATGCTGCTCGGCCAGTTCGCGGATTTTCTCGGCAATGCGTTGTGCACCCGGGGTGTCGCTGCCCTTGAGCAGAATGATGAACTCTTCGCCGCCCCAGCGGCAAATGATGTCTGACTGGCGCAGACAGCTTTTCAGGTCATTGGCGAAACCGGCCAGTACTTCATCGCCAGCCAGGTGGCCGTGACTGTCATTGAGACGCTTGAAGTGGTCCAGATCCAGCAACAACGCGGTCAAGGGGATGCCGTCGCGCTGGGTATCCCTGAGCGTGTTGGCCGCCAGCAGGTTGAAGCCTCGCCGGGTGGGCAGGCCGGTCAGGCTGTCGAGCGTGGCCTGGGTTTCCAGCTTGTGCTGGTAGCTGACAATGATGCGATGCAGGAGCAGGACAATCACCAGCGTCACGACCAGGCAGATGAACAGGTTCAGGTACAGCGACTGGCGAACATCGCTCAGGGCGTTTTCTTCCTGTTTGTCGACGAACAGATACCACTCCAGTTCGGGAATGAAACGTACATTGAGAAAATGCCCTTCGCCGTCGTTGCGGTACTCAAAGGTGCCGTTGTGAGGTTTGAGCAAGTGCTCCTGCAGGTCTTTCATGCTGGACAGGTCCTGCAGCCGTTGCCCGATCATCGAGCCTTGCGGCCCGCCATTGGCGCCGGTCAGGACCAGGCGGCCAAAGGTGTCGGCAAGATAGACATTGCGCTCATAGCGCTGCTGGTAGCGATCAATCAACTGAGTGACGGCATCCACGGTAAGGCCGACCCCGGCTATACCGATGAAGCGATTGTCGTAATCGAAGACTTTGTAATTGATGAAAAAGGTCAGGTTGTCCTTGTTGGCCATGTCGGGATCGAAGCTGATTTCATACGGCGCATCCATGTCCCGCACTCGGTAATACCAGGCATCGCGAGGTTCGAGGGCACTGACTTTTTTCAGAATGCCTTTGGCCTGGTAATAGATATGAGTTGTATCGGAGACGAAGAAGGAAGTGTAGGCACCGTACTGATTCATGACCTCCTTGAGATAACGGATCATTTGTTCGGGATTGCGTTCGCCCTCGACAACCCAGTCACGCATGAACGTATCGCGGGCCATCATTGAGGAGATGAGAATCGGGCGAACCAGATCTTTCTGGATTTCTGAATAGACAGTATCCGAGGTCAAAGGCAACTCAGTGTTGATAATCCCGCTGCGAATGGATTCGCGTGAGGTGTAATAGCTCAACAGTGAGGTGGCCAGAAAACCGCTTCCGAGCAAAAACACTAATGTCAGTAATAATGAACGATGGGATGTCATTGCAGAGTGAAGAGGCATGAAAGATCCGCTTTCTTGAATATCCATGAGGGCACGCATATTAAATGAGTCCGTGACTCATTAATAATCGGATATAGGAAGCAAGTCTCTGGCCACTTTCAATCAGAGCGTAGTAATGAATACCGGCCTCAGCAGCGGGGCGTGATAATCCGGGGCCCGGCGCAGCAATTCGTCTATGGCGGAGCATCGGCAATGCACCAAAAGAATCCGGTCGTAATGAATTCCCAGCTCCCATAATGTATTGAACAGTTCCTCCAGAGAAGGCGCGCTCATTGCAAAGCGGTTACGCACCGTCAATATATCCATGGGCGTGGGCGGGAGTGAGTGTCTGAACGGCGAGACATTTGAATTGCGCACAATATGCGCAATGTCCTGATAGGTTTCATCCGTGGTCGTTTGAAACTTCGACAGGGTGTAATTCTTCAATCTGCCCGGGAGAGCGGTCCCGGCCATGAGCTTGTCAGTCACGACCAGAGACGGCAGTGAAGACGGCGGCATTGCCAGGGTATTGCCCGAGGCATCCGATATGGCAAATGTGGCGACTTTACCGCTGACCACCCGATGCAACTTTGGGTCGGAAAGAATATAGCCATGGGGTGCATAGGTATGTACCTGGGTTCCGTTGGGGATTTTTACCGTGCCACTCCAGGGCGCGTAATGGCCATGTGTACTGATAACCAGGGTGTTTGCCTGGCCTCTGCTGGAGGTCCAGAGCAGAAACTTTCTGCCCAGTTTCCAGGCATGAATGGCCAGATTGCCGACAATGGGCTGTGCGGGCACGGTCCAGAGCTTGAGCAGGGTGTCGGTGTGAAAGAATTTCTCCAGGCGAGTATTTCGCGGGCTCATCGAGCTGCGCAGTGATGAGGTCAGATTCATCGGGCGGACGAGGGCGCTGGAGCCTGTACGTGCGACGCTTCTGGCGGGTGCTGAGATTTTACTGAGAGCGCCCATGAGTCTTGGCGTAAAAGGCGCCAGATTGAAAAGCCCGAGCGTCAGGGCCGACAGGATGGCCTGCCTCTTTTCCTCATGGCGACTGCCGGGCTGACTGGCCGCTGCAATATTCAGCGAGGCAATGCCGATCTCTGTGGCCAGCGAAGCAATCAGGGCCGGCGTCAACAGAAAGGACATGGGCGCCAGCAGGAGCTGCAGATGATTGAGCCGTCCCGTCCAGTAGCGCAGCGAAACCTGTGCAGAGGTCACGATTTGCTGGCGGGCGTCTTCCAGTGCGTTCTGTTTCAGGGTCTGGCGCATGAAGGTGAACGGTGAACCGGGCAATTGGCGCTCAAGCCATGAATGATTCAGCGCCTTGCGCACATCGGGGTTGTACAGCACATCTGTCCATGGTCGCAGTATCGAAGCCGGTGGCGTGGGTGCCTGTGTTCCTGCCCAGACCTTGAGCAGGTACTCCAGTCGCTCCTTGTGATGCTGCGCAATGTAGCCCAGCACAGCGTTACGCCATTGCTCGTCGGCGCTGGCGTGCCTGAGGTATTCCTTGAGTCCGTCGTTATTCCTGAACTCGATGAACGCCTTGGGCAGCCCTGCCTGATAAAGCACTCTGTGCGATGTCCGGGAGTCTTCGAGGACCAGCAGGCCTGCGCAGTAGAGTTGTTCCGTGCCGTCGATAAACGAGCTTTTGACCGTAAAGCCCAAGGTGAGCCATCGACTTTGCGCTGTCGTCAGCGCGTTGACGACAGCGTCGAATCCGCTGCGAAGCAGGCTGCCCTGTTTCAGGCAAATCACGGCCTGGGTCATGAGCGTGGTTTTTAGGGCCTGCTCTATGGTGTCGGCCTGCCGCTCCCAGAAATCGTCGATACGCCCTGTCATCAGCGCCAGAAAGTCGATGGTTTTTATCTGCGTCTCGATGGCCTCGGCTGTGACAGGAAGCTCCTGGTCCGGCGACCAGGTGCCTTTGCCGGTCGGGTCCTGATATACCACCGAGCGACCGCCGTGGTCCGTGTATCCAGTCGGGTATTCGACCCGATAATTGTTCACCAGCGCTTCACTGAGGCTGACGGGTTTTTCACTGGGTACATGAACATGGCTGGCAGGTTGATGAATATTGCCCAGCGGCGTCCGCGAGGTTCCGCTTCGATAGGCGATGAAGACGTGATCCGGGTTCAGTTTTACGCCATGCAGCTTATGGATGACGGTCCCCATGAGGTGAGCCGAGATTTTCAGCGGTGACGGAATACGCTTGAGGATGGGCGGCTGTGCCTGCCAGAAATCCACGGCGCCGGCGAGGGTCAGCGCGCGGGCAATCGGCTTGAGCGGATCGATGACATGAGCACCGTCCTGGGTGGCCGGCTGGTCGAGCGCGAGCGCCTTCTGGGCGTCTGTCAGGTGGCTGAACAGATCACCCTCGATGACCCGCGTTTCGATGACCAGCGCCGTGCTTTCAACGGAAATATGCTGGCTGAGCCAGAGCCGGTGCAGCGTTGAGGCATTGAGTTCATCCAGCAGCTTCTGCGCCATGTGAGTCGGGTTGTCGCTGATGTATTCGCAAATGGCTGCCTCGCAGCCCAGGACATGAATGAAACAATGTGAGGTATTGCGCGACCTGACCTGAAAGAGTCCGGGTACCGCTTGGCCGTTCAGGGAGAGCATGCGTATTTCAGAGTAATCGCCTCGTGAGGCCGACTCCAGCGACTGGCCAGTGACGGGGAAGTTCTTGAACCCCAGTGCATCGAGGGTCAGGTGATAGCCGTCATGACTGATCCTTTTACGGGCAAACTGGCGAGCCAGAATGTCGAGAAAGGACAATCTGGCCAGTACCCGGTAAGTCGCTTCATGGTTACGCCAGAAGGCATTGATTTCGTCGCTGTAGCCATCAGCCCAGGACGAGTCGGCAATGAGTCTGAACATCGTCCTGGATGTCAGTGACGGCGTGGTCGGCTCCACAGGCGTGTCCTGTATCGTGCACCTCAGCAGGTCCTCCAGGCGGCTGGTGTCGAAGCACTCCAGGGCCAGTTCGGTCAGCGAGAGCTGCGCGCTGTAACGCTCTCGTCCCTGCTCGTCGACCGAAGGGCAGGCTTCCGTCGTGAAGGTGATATGCAGGTGATCGGGGTCCAGTGGCTTGCCGGTCTTTTGCTGCAGCAGGCTTTTCAGGCGCAGGTGAACGTAGGTCCGTTGTGGCGGCGGGCAGTCCATGTCCAGTTGCAGGGTTTTCAACAGCAGGACCGAGTCGGCAATCAGCCTGAAGCCCGGGCTTTCCCTGAGTCTTTTCAGTCTGTGGATGGCTTGCGCGTCGGCTTCGACTGAGTGCGGGGGCGGATTGTCGGGCTCAGGCAAAGGCCTTTCGCGGGCCGAGTAATACAGCGGCGCAAGGGAAAACGCGCCAGCGCCATTGAGGCTGTCTTTTCTTTCCGAATCCGGCCCCGGCAACATGACCAGATCGGGATGTTCCAGGTCCGAAGCAATAGAGGGGTATTTCCAGCGATCATCCATGACAGTGACATAGTGAAGTGAGTGGCCGCTCACTATGTCACTGGCGATACGCTCAAATTGCCTATCTATTTATGGATTCATGCCTGTTGCAGATAGGCCCGCCAGCCGCCCAGGTGGCTGATATCGATGGCGCCTTCCAGTCCGTACGGTTCACAGATGAAACCGCTTTCCCAGCGGCCATCGGCCAGTTGTACCTTGCCCAGCCCCAGGGGTGCCGGAATGCCGGTCAGGAACGATCCCAGCTCGCGGCTCGGCAACTCCCAGACTTCCACCTCGATCGCCACGCCCTGTTGCGCAACGCGCAGCATGCCGGGACGAAACGGCGGACCGCCCGCCAGCGCGTACAACTGATAGTCGGGTGAGCTTTGGGTCACCTCCAGCAAGCGTGCACCGCGCTGCTTGAATTGCCAGTTCAAGGCCAGCCCATCCAGATGAGCGCCACATACCACCAGACGGCTCATGTCATTGCGCGCCACTGTCATCGGTTGTGGCGTCATCGGCTGCGGCTGATCCGGGGCGTGGTTGCCTATCAGGGGTAAAGCGGTCCTGCGCTGCAAGGCATCGGCGACGCTCAGCAAGTATTGGTCAGTGAACACTCTGCCAAACACGGTAACGCCCCAGGGCAAGCCGTTGTTCATGACAGCACTGGGAACGGCAACCGCCGCGTAATCCAGCAGGTTGACGAAGTTGGTGTAATAACCCAGTTCCGAGTTGCGCTGCACCGGTTCGGCTTCCAGCTCTGCCAGCGTCACCGGCCGTCCGATGCTGGGCGTGACCACGAAATCCAGGTTCTCCAGGGCCTGGTCGCAGATCGCCTTGAGTGCCTGTAGCCGGTATTGCGCTCTGAAGGTATCGACCCCTGTCACGGCGGGAGCCTTGGCCAATACGGCGCGAATGACCGGCAGTACGGCTTCGGGAGATTCCTGCATCAGTTGCCCGGCGACGCTGTACCGCTCGGCCACCCAGGGGCCTTCATACAGCAGGCGTGCCGCTTCGAGAAACGGCGACAGATCCAGGGGCACCGCCTCACCGCCCAGCGCGGTCAGATCAGCGACCGCCGCGTCGAACAACTGCGGGCCTTGAGTGCAGCCGAAGAACTCCAGATCTTCAGGGCGTGGCACGCCGAAACGAAACGGCCGGGGCGTGCCGAACGCCGAGGCATCGTTCCATAGCGGATTGCTGCGGCTGTATTCATCACGTGGATCTGGCCTGGCGATCAGCCCCAGCAACTGGCTGGCTTCCCGGGCCGTGGCGGTAAACGTGGTAACGCAATCCAGCGTTCGGCAGGCCGGTACAACACCGGCGGTGGAGATCAACCCCTTGCTGGCCTTCATGCCGACCAGATTGTTCAGCGCCGCGGGCACGCGCCCGGAGCCTGCGGTGTCGGTGCCCAGCGAGAAGCTGCTGAAACCCAGTGCCACGGCCAGTGAAGAACCGGAGCTCGACCCGCCGCTTGGGTAGTCCTTGAGTATGCTGTTGGGGCACGCGCCATAGGGCGAGCGACTGCCGTTCAGGCCGGTGGCGAACTGATCGAGATTGGTCTTGCCCATGGGCACGGCGCCCAGCGCGATCAATTGCTCGACAACGGTCGCCGAACGCTGCGGTACATAGGAATACGCCGGGCAGGCGGCGGTGGTGGGAATGTCGGCAAGGTCGATGTTGTCCTTGATCGCGAACGGAATGCCATACAACGGCAGGTCCTTGAGCTCGCGGCTTTCCAGCGCCACCAGATAAGGCTCCAGTTCAGCCGGGCCGAGCAGATGAATGAACAGGTGAAACTCGGGGTTCAGGGCGGCTGCTTTCTCGTGCAGGGCCAGGATCAGTTGCCGAGGCGTCAGGCTGCCGGACTGGTAAGCGGCACGCACGGTATCCAGTCGCAGGTCGTTGGGCAGTACTTTGTGGTTCATGGCGAAATTCCGTCTGAAAGTCTCAAGGCTCAAGCGTTCTGGTCTGTTTCCAGAACGACCACACGTTGTCCGGCGCGCACCGCCGAGCCGGGCTGGACCCGTACTTCGCGGACAATGCCGCTTACCGGTGCCAATAACGGGATTTCCATTTTCATGGACTCCAGAATCACCAGCGTATCGCCCGCTGCAACCTGCTCACCGGGCTGGACCTGGACTTGCCACAGGTTGCCGGCGATATGGCTATCGATGCCTTGCTGGCCCTCTTCAAGTTCTGGTTCATCGGTCAGCGGTGCTGCACTTTCATCACTCTCGAAGTTGGCTTGCCCGCTGGCGATCCAGCGTTCGCGCTCGGCCTGGAAGGCGGCTTGCTGTTGGCTGCGAAAGGCGGCGATGCCGTCGGCTTGCTGAGCCAGAAAGGCTTGATAGTCAGCCAGGTTCAAGGTGCTGTGTTCGATCTGCAGGGGGTAGCGGCCCAACGGGAAGTCACGGCGGATACGCAGCAGTTCATCGGCACTGACCGGGTAAAAGCGAATCTGGTCGAAGAAGCGCAGCAGCCATGGCTTGCCATCAAAGGCGGCGACTTCGCGATAGCGGTTCCACATCTGCAATGTGCGGCCCACGAACTGATAACCGCCAGGGCCTTCCATGCCGTAGACGCACATGTAGGCACCGCCGATGCCCACCGAGTTTTCCGCCGTCCAGGTGCGCGCCGGGTTGTATTTGGTGGTGACCAGGCGATGGCGCGGGTCCAGTGGCGTTGCAACCGGAGCGCCAAGGTAGACATCGCCCAGGCCCATGACCAGATAGCTGGCGTCGAACACGGTGCGTTGCACTTCGTCCAGATTGGGCAGGTCGTTGATGCGCCGGATGAACTCCAGATTGCTCGGACACCATGGCGCGTCCTTGCGTACCGTGGTCATGTATTTCTCGATGGCCAACTGGCAGGCCGGATCGTCCCAGGACAGCGGCAGATGCACGATACGCGACGGGACTTGCAGGTCCAGGGTGGCGCAGACCGCATCCCATTCACCGGCCACGATTTCGAGCAGTTGCCCAAGCGGCAGTTGCTCGGGCTGGTAATGCACCTGCAGGGAGCGAATGCCCGGCGTCAGATCGATCACGCCCGGCAGAGCCTTGCTTTCCAGCGCCTGCATCAAGGCATGGCCCCGGAAGCGCAGCACCAGATCCAGCTCGGGTGCGCCGATTTCCAGCAATACATGGGTATCGCCCGAAAGCCTGGCGACCAGTCGGTTGTCGTCCTGGCCAATGTCCAATACCACTGGCGTTTGCAGGAGCGGACTTATCCGCGAAGAGGCCGGTACATTCCCTCCATCATCTGTGGCTGAAACAACCTCTTCGTGAATGAATTCGTTCCTGCAGAATGAGCGGGCTTCTTCCAGGGTTACCGGGCTGAAGCGCACCTTGTCCCTGGCCTTGAGCTGCCCCAACTGCCACAGGTCGGCTTCGATGATGGTCACCGGGCAGACAAAACCGCCCAGGCTCGGGCCGTCCGGACCGAGGATCACCGGCATGTCGCCTGTGAAGTCCACCGCTCCGATGGCGTAGGGATTGTCATGGATATTGGAAGGGTGCAAACCCGCTTCGCCGCCATCGGCGCGAACCCACTCCGGTTTCGGGCCGATCAGGCGCACGCCGGTGCGACTGGAGTTGAAATGCACTTCCCACTCCGTGGCAAAAAAGGTGTCGATGTAGTTTTCAGTGAAGTATTCAGGCGCCCCATGCGGACCATAAATCACGCGGATCCGGCGCACATCGGTCAGCGTCGGGATCTGCCCGGCCGGCACTCGTTGCCCGGCGTTGTGATCGCTCAGTGCCGTGACGTGCAACACATCTCCGGCGCGTAACGCCCGTCCGCCATGGCCGCCAAACTGGCCGAGGGTAAAGGTGCTTTTGCTGCCCAGATAATCCGGTACGTCCAGACCGCCGCGCAGGCACAGGTAACTGCGAGCCCCGGCGCCTGCGATGGTGCCCAGTGCCAGAGTAGAACCGGCGGGCACCCGCAGGGCGGTATTCATGGCCTGCGATTCACCATCAAGAGTGATCGGTATCGAGGCTCCGGTGATGGCCAGCACTGCATCGGTGTTGAAACGCAACAGTGGCCCGCTCATGGTGATTTCCAGCGCCGCACAGCCTTCGGCATTGCCCAGCAGACGGTTGCCCTGGCGCAGGGCGCGGCTGTCCATCGGGCCAGAAGGCGGCACGCCGACCGCCCAATAGCCAAGACGGCCCGGATAATCCTGCACGGTGGTCTGGGTGCCGCCACTGAGCACTTCAAATGTGTCGGCGTGATAGATCAGCTTTTCAAGGCAGCGGGTCCATGGCTGGCCACTGGCGAAGGGGGCATCGACGATGATCTGCCGCAGGTAGTCGCGATTGGTTTCCACGCCATACAGGCGCGTGTCGTTCAAGGCGTTGGCCAGGCCAGCGCTGGCTTGTGTGCGATCTGCTGCCCAACTGATCAGCTTGGCAATCATCGGGTCGAAGAACGGCGGGATCTCGCAACCGGCTTCGACCCAGGTATCGATGCGCAGGTTCTTGCCGTCGGCGGCGGGAAAGTCCACCGCGGTCAGCAGGCCGGGGCAGGGCTGGAAGTCGCGTCCCGGATCCTCGGCATACAGTCGCGCCTGAATGGCATGGCCGCTCGGCTTCAGGGTGGCTTGCAACTGGCTGAGCGGTGGCAGATCTCCCGCTGCCAGTTGCACCATCCAGCTCACCAGATCGACGCCCCAGACCTGTTCGGTGACTCCGTGCTCGACCTGCAGACGGGTGTTCACTTCCAGAAAATAGAAGCGCTGGTCTTCGCTGTCGAAGACAAACTCAACGGTCCCGGCGCTGCGGTAGCTGACGGCCTTGGCCAGCTTGATGGCAGCGGCACAGAGTTCGTCAGCCATACCGTCCGGCAGGTTTGGCGCCGGGGTTTCTTCCAGTACTTTCTGGTTGCGTCGCTGCACCGAGCAGTCGCGTACGCCAAGCGCCAGTACTTCGCCGCGACCGTCGCCGAAGACCTGCACTTCAAGGTGGCGAGCGCGCTGGATGTACTTCTCGATGAACACGCCGGCATCGCTGAAATTGTTCTGGCCCAGGCGTTTCACCGCCTCGAAGGATTCGGCCAGCTCCGCGGCGCTACGGCACACGCGCATGCCGATTCCGCCACCGCCAGCCGTGCTTTTGAGCATCACCGGATAGCCAATGTGCTGTGCTGCGACTAGGGCCGAATCCAGGCTGTCGAGCAGTTCGGTGCCTTCCAGCATCGGCACGCCATGCAGTTTGGCCAATGCCCGCGCCGTATGCTTGAGGCCAAAGACTCGCAGTTGTTCCGGCGTCGGGCCGACAAAGGCAATGCCGGCGTCTTCACACGCCTGGGCGAACGCGGCGTTTTCCGAAAGGAAGCCGTAGCCGGGATGAATCGCTGTGGCACCGCTGCTTGCGGCAATGGCGAGGATCTTGTCGACCGCCAGATAAGTCCCGGCCGCGCCACCTTCACCCAGGCTGTGGGCTTCGTCGGCCTGCATCAGGTGCAGACTGGCGGCATCGGCTTCGGAGTAGACCGCTACGCCCTTGACCTTCAAGGTACGCAGGGTTCGCAGGATGCGGCAGGCAATGGCGCCACGGTTGGCGATCAGCAGTTTGTCGAACATGGCATAAACCCCGGAAACCGGATTGATGTGGTTTCGTGATGGGAAGCGGGCCGTCCCGCTATGGGTCGTTGCGCACAACGGTCGTCCGTTGTGGTGGGCTGTGGCTATCGCGATCCGGGGATCAGTCCCGAATCGATAACCTGGCCGGTGTCGGGTTGTAGCCGTTGCAGGGATTGTTCAGTTGCGGACAGTTGGAGATCAGCACGATCACGTCCATCTCGGCGCGCAGCTCGACGTATTTGCCGGGGGCGGAAATGCCGTCCTCGAACGTCAGGCCGCCTTCGGCCGTGACCGGGACGTTCATGAAGAAATTGATGTTCGGGCCAATGTCGCCTTTACCCAGCCGTCCGTCATGGGCGCAGGCGCGCAGATAGTTGTCGCGGCAACTGTGCATGTGCAGTTTGTCCAGCGCATAACGCACGGTATTGCTCTCCTGGGCGCAGGCACCGCCGAGGGTGTCATGGCGTCCGCAGGTGTCGTCGACGATGGTCAGCATCGGCTGGCCGAGGTTGGAATACAGCACGCTGCCGGTCGTCAGGTAGACGCTGTTCTGGCGACGTAGAGTGCGTTGCACGTCATAGCGCTCGCGAGGATTGGCCAGGCTGTAGAACAGCGTGTCGACGGCCTGATTGCCTTCCAGGTCGAGAATGCGCACGGTCTGTCCGGCCTTGACCTCGGCCAGGAACGGTTCGCCCGCCGCAATGGTGGCGTCGCAGCAGTGTTGGGTCGAATGCATGGCAAGGCCTCCTCAGGCGAACAGACGGTTGGTGTTGATAAAGCCGCGCTCGTTTTCCGGGCGCGATGTGCGGCAGTGCTCGGCCACGCTGGCGTCGGCTTTCATCCAGCTCAGCTTCACAGGCTGCGGGGCGTAGGTGGGGTTGGGGTCCATCGGATGCTGCAGGGCAGTGAGTACCACCAGCGTATCCATCGGCGCATAGAGTTCGATGTAGTCACCGGCTTGCGAGTTGTCCGCTGCAAAGTGCAGGGCTCCGGCTTCGTCCACATTGATGCGGCTGAACAGGTTCAGGGTCATCAGCAGGTCGGACAGGCCCAGGCCCCATTTGCCCAGTTCGACCAGCAGGTTATCGACGCCGTTGCGGAAGAACCCGTTGCGCAGTTCCTGATAGCGGCCCTGGCCATATTTTTCTGCGACTTCCCGGGCGTTGAGCACGCCGCCGATGCTGTCGCTCCAGCCGCAGGTATCGGCGGTGATCGCTGCCAGCACCCGGCCCATGTCCGAGTACAGGCAGTGACCGCTGGTGAGTTTGGCGGTGTGTTGGCATTTGAGGCTGTCGGGCAGGTTCAGGCGCTCGGTCTTTTCATGGGCATTGAGCAGTGTCAGGCTGACATTGGCATTACCGTTCAGGTCGGTCAGGCGCAGCAGTTCGCCACGCTTGAGGATGAATGAGCGATGGGCGCCACCGGGCAGCAGCTCTTCGGCGAACACGGGAAACAGGGTGGTCGAGTCAGTCATGAATCAGGCTCCTTTCAAGCCGGTTGCAACGAGTCGAGCGCCGCGCGTGCAGCCCGGCGGTCGCTGTTCAGGGGAATGTCGTAAGTGATGCGTGCGCCATAGGCACCGGGCGCGTGCGGGTCCTGGCGTACCTTGTCGAAAACCATCAGGCGGGTGCCGAGGTTGAAGCCTTCGGACAGGTCGTGGGTGACCATGAACACGGTCAGTCTGGTTTCCTGCCATAGCTCCAGCAGCAGGTTGTGCATGTCCTTGCGTATGCCGGGGTCCAGCGCGCCGAAAGGTTCGTCCAGCAACAGGACGCGGGGTTTCATGATCAACGCCTGGGCGATGGCCAACCGTTGCTGCATGCCACCGGACAGTTGGGTCGGGTACTTGTCCAGCGCGTGAGCCAGGCCGACCTTGTGCAGCAGGGCTGCGGCCTGTTCCCGTGCATCGCGTCTGGCCTGGCCGAACAGCCGTCCAAGCCAGGGCGAAACCGGCAGTTCCAGGCCCAGCGCCACGTTGTCCAGGACCGACAGGTGAGGGAATACCGAATAACGCTGGAATACCACGCCACGGCTGGGGTCCGGTTCGTTGGCCAGAACCTTGCCGTCCAGAGTGATAGCGCCACGGCTGGGGGTTTCCTGGCCCAGCAGCAGGCGCAAAAAGGTCGACTTGCCGCATCCCGAGGCACCAACCAGAGTGCAGAACTCACCTTCGGCAACGTCCAGGTTCAAGCCTTCGAGTACCACTTGATCGTCGTACTGCTGCCAGACATTGCGTACGCTAATGAAGCTCATCCTCGTGCTCCTTCATACCAGGGGAAGGCTCGGCGGGTCAGGGCCTTGAGGCCCCAGTCCATCAGCCAGGCGAGCAGGGTGATCCAGATCACGTACGGCAGGATCACGTCCATGGCCAGGTAGCGGCGTACCAGAAAGATCCGGTAGCCGAGCCCGTCAGTGGAAGCGATGGCTTCGGCCGCGATCAGGAACAGCCAGGCCGAGCCCAGTACCAGTCGTAGCGCGATCAGCAGGCGCGGCAGCAGTTGCGGCAGAATCACCCGCAGGATCAGCGTCCAGGTCGAAGCCCCGAGGGTCTGCGCCTTGATCAGCAGTTCGACCGGAATTTCCCGGGCGCGCTGTTCCAGATCGCGGGCCAGAATCGGTGTAATGCCGATGACGATCAGCATCACTTTCGACAGTTCGCCCAGACCGAAAACGATGAACAGAATCGGCAGGATTGCCAGCGGCGGCACCATCGACAGCACCGTCAGCAACGGCGACAGCGGCGCGCCGAAGATCGGCAGAATGCCCGACGCAATCCCCAGGCACAGGCCCAGCAAGGCGCTGATCCCCAGACCGATTGCCAGCCGTTGCAGGCTGGAACCGGTGTCCTGCCACAACAGGTAGCTGCCGGTGCGGGTGTCTTCGGTAAAGGCCATGCGCTTGACCGCATCGGCCATCTGCACCGCGCTGGGCAGCAGTTTGTCGTTGGGGTTCTCCATCAGCCGGGTTGCCGAGCCTGTGAGGTAGGCGAACAGCAACAGGGCGAATGGCAGGAGCACCAGAATCAGGCGACCGGCCCGATCCGGGTGACGATTTATCAAGCGCATGGCAATGACCTTTCTGGGGGCGGTTTACAGCTTGTTGTCGACGGCCATTTGCACGTAGCTGGGGTCGAAGTGCAGCTTGAGGTTGGCCTTGTCGCCTTCTGTCACGCCGTTGGCGAACGACATGCCCACGGCGCTTGAGTCCCTGGCGCCTTCACCCAGCAGCCCGTGCTCGAAGGAAAAATTGGCAACCTTGCGCATGGTGTCCGGCAGTTGTGCGCTGGTGGCGAAGTCCAGGGCTTCGTTGGGCGTGGCGAACAGCCGGGTGGTATCGAGTTGTGCCTGGAAACCCGCCAGATCGGTGCCTGACGCCTTGGCCATATGCTCCAGTGCTGCCTTGCTGGCCGCCGATTTGGCGTTCATCAGGGCTACCACTTCAAACCAGGCGCCGGTCAGGGCCTTGCCCAGGGCCGGGTTGTCTTTCAGGGTCTGGGTGTTGACCACCATCATGTCCATGATCTCGCCAGGGATCTTGCTCGAATCGAATACCTGGGTGACGCCGGGTTTGTTCTTGATATCCGAGAGCATCGGGTTCCAGGTGGTGACCGCCTTGACCTCGTCGGTATTGAAGGCCGCCGAGATATCGGCGTCGGAGGTGTTGACCACTTTCAGGTCTTTTTCGCTGAGGTCTGCACTTTCCAGCGCTCGGGCCAGCAGGTAGTGGGAAACCGACAGTTCGACCAGATTGACGTTCATGCCCTTGAGATCGGCAACCTTCTTGCCCTCGCCCTTGATCACGATGCCGTCGTTGCCATTGGAGAAGTCGCTGACGATGAGTGCGGTGCTTTCAACGCCACCGGCGGCGGGAATGGTCAGGGCATCCATGTTGGTCATGGTGCAGCCGTCGAACTGGCCAGCGGTGTATTGATTGATCGACTCGACGTAGTCGTTGAGCTGGGTCACATCGATCTTGATGCCGTACTTCTTCGCCCACTTGTCGACGATGCCTTGTGTACCGGCGTACTCCCACGGCATCCAGCCAGCGTAAATGGTCCAGCAGACGTTGAAGTGATCTTTGGGGGCGGCTTGCGCCGAGAGGCTCAATGCAGCGATGAGGCCTGCGGCGAGCAGACCGCACAGGCGGGACGTTGGCTTGTTCATGCTGAAAACCTCCAGTAGTGAAAGGGGCGGCCAGGAGTCAATCGACACCACTGGTGTCTTGTCTCCCGGGCTTTTATCCCGCCGTGTAACCTCTACTGGAGGTCGCCAACTCTCGGACCAGCCACTTGCCTGTCGGCAAGCCGGAACCCTAGTCGGCTATTGCAAATTGTGGTGCCGCGAAGCGGTATCGACTCCTGCACATTCATCATTAAGCGAGAGTTGTGCCAACTTGCAGCAGGCCTTGTTTTGCATGGGGTGTGCAAAAACAGGGGTGTCTTGCCGGGTGTTTATTGCCTTGTACTGGTGCGCAGTCGCACCGGGATGAGGCAATCGAGATTTGAAATGTTTTGTAGCATCTTTGTAATGAGCGGATACAGCCCCGCAAGCCTTGGTTATCAAGGCTTTTCAGGTTATTTGGCCATTATTGTGAAACGGGGGGCAGGGGACGAAATCCGCACTCGAAGGGCTTTTTGCTGTCTGAAATTACGTCCGCCAACTCCATTGGCAGATGCCGATCAGCGTCGCTGGTTGCGCCCAATCGCGGTCCAAGGAGGCCGCCATGTATCGAAGACCCTTGCTCATCGCTTTTCTGGCCCTGTTCATGACAGGTTGCTATGCAGGTCCTGGTTACTACGAATCCGAGGTGTACACACAACCGACGACGGTCGTCGCTGGAGGGTATGCTTATGACAACGGTTACCGCTCTTCCTATTATCAGGAGCGGCGCATTTATGTAGCGCCTCAGCCACGCTATTACTACAGCTCGCCACCGCGTTATTACACTCCACAACCCGGTCCGCGCTATTACTCGCCACCACCGCAGCCGCGCTATTACCAGCCCGGTCGGCCGCCTGGCCATGGCTGGCGGGACAACCGCTTCCGGGGCAACGATGGCTACCGGAACCATTATCGTAATGACAACCGCAATGATTACCGTGGCGGCGGCCGGTCATGGGATCGCGGCCGAGGTGATGGTCGTTATTGACCCCCTACAGCCTGTGTGGGAACTGGCTCATCCGTGAATGAATTCGTTCCTACACATCCACCAGATCCGCCAACGGATGGCGGCCTTCCCACGCTTTTGAAAAGTGCGCCTCGATGACTGCTTGCGGTATCGAGGCGACATCCTGCCAGTGCCAATGTGGCGTGTGATCCTTGTCGATCAGCCGCGCACGTACGCCTTCATTGAACTCCGGGTGGCGACAGCAATTGAGGCTCATGGCGTATTCCATCTGGAATACCTGCGCCAGTGACAAGTGTCTGGCACGCCTGATCTGTTCCCAGACCAGATGAGCGGTCAATGGACAGCCTTCCTGCATATTCCTGGCACAACGGGCCAGCAGCGCATCGTCGTGATGTTGCAGATGGCTTATCGCATTCCAGGCGGCGGGCAGATTGCCGACATCCAGCCATTGATCGATCTGTGGTCGGCGCGGCAACCACTGGGCGGCCGGTAAATGAGCGATGGCCTCTTGTTGCATCGCCTTGAGCAGGCTGTTGAGTTGCAGTTCGGTCTGTTCCTGCCAGTTCATTTGCAGCAGGTTTTCGATCAGTTCGTCTTGCTGCTCGTCGAGCATGAAACGGTCGGCGAGGTCCAGATCCAGCGCATCGCGGCCATTGATGTGCGCGCCGGTCAGCCCCAGAAACAGGCCCAGCTTGCCGGGCATGCGGGACAGAAACCAACTGGCGCCGACATCCGGATACAGGCCGATGCTGATTTCCGGCATCGCCAGGCGGCTGCTGGGGGTAACGATACGGATACCGGCACTTTGCAACAGACCCATGCCGCCACCCAACACATAGCCGTGCCCCCAACAGATCAACGGTTTGCGGTAGGTGTGCAGGCTGTAGTCCAGCCGGTATTCCGCCGCAAAAAAACTGGCGGCCAACGCTGGTACTGTACCGGGAGCCTCGCGGCAGGCTTCGGCCAGCGAGCGCACCTCGCCGCCGGCACAGAACGCTTTCGGCCCGTTGCCGCGCAGCAGCACGCAGACGATCTGCGGGTCGTCCGCCCAGGCTGCGAGTTGATCCTGAAGGGCTAGAATCATCGGCAGCGACAGGGCGTTGAGAGATTTTTCGGCATTCAGGCTGGCGATACCTATCCGGGCGCCATCCTGTGCATGAAGTTCTTCACATTGCAGATTCATCATGACCCTCTCGTAGGCACGGCAAAAACCTTTGGCCTGCCGTGCAGGCAGTTGCATGAAAGCAAGTGTAGGAAACTGCTGGTTTGCTGCAGGGCATTTGACATTGGCAGCCAGCTTTCCTAGTGTCGCGCAGTGTTTTTACCGGGTACGACCATGACAAGCGATGACCGCATCAAACTTGAGCCCAGCTGGAAGCAGGCGCTGCGTGAGGAGTTCGACAAACCTTACATGGCGCAACTGCGTGAGTTCCTGCGCCAGGAACATGCCGAAGGCAAGGAAATCTATCCGCCGGGCCCGCTGATCTTCAATGCGCTCAACTCTACACCCCTGGATCAGGTGAAAGTCGTGATTCTCGGCCAGGACCCGTATCACGGTCCCGGTCAGGCTCATGGCTTGTGTTTTTCGGTACAGCCCGGTGTGCCTGCGCCGCCTTCGCTGGTCAACATCTTCAAGGAATTGAAGCGCGACCTGAACATCGACATTCCCAACCATGGCTGCCTGCAGGCCTGGGCCGATCAGGGCGTATTGCTGCTTAACACCACGCTGACGGTGCAGCGCGCCAATGCCGCTTCCCATGCCGGTAAAGGCTGGCAGCATTTCACTGATCGAGTCATTGAGATCGTCAGCGAGCAGCAGCCGCATCTGGTGTTCCTGCTGTGGGGCGCGCATGCGCAAGGCAAACAGAAGCTGGTCGATGCCACCAGGCATCTGGTGCTGACCTCGGTTCACCCGTCGCCGCTATCGGCTTATAAAGGCTTTCTGGGCAACGGACATTTCAGCCGCGCCAACAAGTATCTGGAGCAGAATGGCATGACGCCGATTGACTGGCACCTGCAGAATATCTGAGCGTAGCAACCACCTACTTGTTCCAGCGCCTGTACAACGGCTCGGCCAGAAACAGTACAAACAGCAGGCGCATGACCTGCATCGCGGTAACCAGCGGGACCGAGAGCTGTAACACTTCCGCGGTCAGGCTCATTTCGGCGATGCCGCCGGGCATCATGCCGAGGGTCAGCGAGCGCAGGTCCAGGTGTGTCAGGCTGCTCAAGCCCAGCGCGGCGAGGGCGGCGATCAGCATGGTCAGGGCGGTACCCACCAGCGTGCGCCCCAGAAAGGACGGGGCTCGCCGAAAGAATTCACGGTTGAAGTGACAGCCCAGGCCGCTGCCGATCAGCAACTGCCCGAGCTGGCTGGCGCCGTTGGGCAGGCCGATTTTCAAGTCCCAGGTCACGCTGACCACCGAGCTGAGCAGCAGTGGGCCGAATAACCAGGGATTGGGTTGTTTGAGACGCTGCCAGAGCAAAGCCAGGGCCGCGCCCATGGGAAACAGGAACAGCAGCCAGCGCCAGTCCACGGTTGTGGCATGCAGCGCTGGCGTGCCATCGCCCAGCAGATATTTGAAGATCGCCGGTACACACAGCACCACCGCCAGCACCCGCAGGCTTTGCGCCGCGGCAACACTGCTGAGGGTGGCGCCATTGCGTGCGCCGAGGTTGACCATTTCTCCCGAGCCACCGGGCATGCTGGAGAAAAACGCGGTAGGGCGATTCTCTCCGGTACGCAACATCAACCAGACACCGACTACGCTGGACAGACTCGTCACCAGCGCACCAGCGACAATCAGGCCGAAGTGTTCCAGCACCTGTTCGATGACCACCGGCGTGAAGTGCAGGCCGATTCCAATACCGATGATCAGTTGTCCGCATTTGCGGCCACCGGGGATTTGCGTCAGTTGCCAGGGCGTCAGGCAACGCACCAGGATGATCGCCAGCAACGAGCCGACCATCCATGGCAACGGCCAGCCGACCTGGCTGGCGAGGTATCCGCCAAGCAGGCCGACCAGCGGGGTGCCCCACCAGCTACGCAAACCGCGATCAGGCATTGGCCAGCGCACGGGACTTGGCGCGTTTGCGCCAGATGCGGAACAGCGGGAACAGCAGCATGAAAATCGTCACGATCCACACACCAATGCTGATCGGGCTGGACCAGAGAATCTCCAGTGCACCATTGGAGATCGACAGCGCACGACGCAGGTTCTGCTCCATCAGGCCGCCCAGAATGAAGCCGAGCAGGATCGGCGACAACGGGAAGTCCAGCTTGCGCAGGATGTAGCCGAAGATACCGATGCCGACCATCAGGAACAGGTCGAAGGTCGTGGCATGCACGGCGTACACGCCAATCCCGGTAATGATCGCGATCACCGGCACCAGCGCCCAGTTCGGCACGGCAAGGATGCGGGTGAAGATACGGATCATCGGGATGTTGAGGATCACCAGCATGATGTTGGCGATGAACAACGAGGCGATCAGGCCCCAGACGATATCCGGCTGTTGCTGGAACAGCATCGGGCCAGGGGTGATGTTGTACAGCGACAATGCGCCGATCATCACTGCCGTGGTGCCGGAACCTGGAACGCCCAGGGTCAGCATCGGCACCAGGGCTCCACAGGCGCTGGCGCCAATCGCGGTTTCCGGTGCTGCAAGGCCGCGCATGTCGCCCTGGCCGAACTTGCCGCTCTGGCCGGCAATGCGTTTTTCCGTCATGTACGCCACGGCACTGGCCAGGGTTGCGCCGGCACCCGGCAAGACGCCCAGGCCGAAGCCGAGCAGGCCGCAACGGACGTTTACCAGGAACACTGCCGAAGCTTCCTTGAAATTGAACAGCATGCGCCCGGTGGCCTTTACAGCTTCCTGGCCACGATGGGTTTTTTCCAGCAACAGCAGAATCTCGCTGATGGAAAACAGACCCAGTACCAGCACCACGAACTGAATGCCGTCAGTCAGGTGGATGTTGTCACCGGTAAAGCGGTAAACGCCGCTGTTGGCATCGATACCGACCGCCGACAGAAACAGCCCGATCAGTGCTGCGATAAAGGTCTTGAGCGGTCGATCACCGGCCATGCCGCCCAGGCAGACAATGGCGAAGACCATCAGCACGAAGTACTCCGCCGGTCCGAAGGCAATCGCCCACTTGGCCAGTAGCGGTGCAAACAGCACCATCCCGCAGGTGGCAATGAACGCGCCGATGAACGAACTCCAGGCCGACAACGACAAAGCGACTCCCGCCAGGCCTTTGCGAGCCATCGGATAACCGTCCAGGGTGGTCATGACCGTGGAAGCTTCGCCGGGAATGTTGAGCAGGATCGAGCTGATCCGGCCGCCGTATTCACAGCCCAGATACACCGCCGCCAGAAGGATCAGCGCCGACTCGGGCGGCAGCCCGAGGGCGAAGGCGATTGGAATCAGCAGTGCGACACCGTTGATGGGGCCAAGGCCCGGCAGCAGGCCGACAATGGTGCCGATCAGGGTGCCGGAAAGTGCCGTGACCAGATTGTAAGGCGTGAGGGCGACACCGAATCCCTGGCCCAGGTAGCTGAAAGTATCCATATCAATTCTCCAGAACGCTGAGCAGGCCCAAAGGCAAAGGTACATCCATGGCTCTATCGAACAGCAGATAAAGGCCGACACTCATCAGGATGACCACCACAATGCTTGGCACCCAGCGCCCGCCATACAGGCGTGCCATGGGAATGCCGATCAGGATGCTGCTGAGGATGAAACCCAGCGGCTCGAACAGGCCGGCGAAAATCAGCAGAAGCGCGATGCAGGCGCCGATCTTGATCAGGGTTTCGCGATCCAGAGGCGGTTCATCCTCGGAATGCACGATGGGCGTCGGACGGATCAGCAGGTACAGCAGAGCCAGCCCCATCAGGCCCAGCATCAACAGTGGAAAGGCCCGCGGGCCGACCGGTTCATAGGAAAAAGGTGCCTGGTAAGGCCAGGCCATCAGCGTCAGGCCTGCGCATACCAGTAACAGTACGGCAGCGAAAATGCGTTGCAAGACCATGGAAAACTCCTGTGTCGTGCCTGTCGGGCAGGCACGACGGATCGTCAGTCAATTGAGTTCAATCACTGAATCAGGCCGAATTCCTTGGCCAGCATCTTGTAGTCGCTTACTTGTTTTTTCACGTAGGTGTCCAGCTCTGCACCGGTCATGGCGAAGGGGAACAGTTCGCGCTGGTCACGCAGTTTGGCGAAGTCTTCCGAGGCCAGTATTTTATCGAACGAAGCTTTCCACCACTCGTAGGCTTCATCGCTGACCTTGGGCCCGACATAGAAGCCGCGAACCACCGGCCAGACAATGTCGTAACCCTGTTCCTTGGCGGTCGGAATGTCTTTCATTTCCGGCTCGTCGAGGCGCTTGTCGGCGAACACCGCCAGCAGGCGCATGTCACCGCTCAGGATGTGTGGCATGGAGTCGGAAATGTCGGTACTGCCGACCTGAATGTGGCCGCCGAGCAGGGCGGTGGCGATTTCACCGCCGCCTTCGAGGGCGACATAGCGCAGTTCGCGCGGATTGATGCCAGCGGCCTTGGCGATCAGCGCGGTCTGCATCCAGTCCTGGCTGCCGACGGTGCCGCCTGAGCCGATCACGACCTTGCTCGGATCGGTCTTGAGGGCCTGGACCAGATCGTTGAGGTTCTTGTAAGGCGAATCGCTCTTGACCGCGATGGCGCCATAACTGGTGCCGACTGCGGCAAGCCAGCGCACGGCGTTCTCATCGAAACGACCGAACTTGCCTTGCGCCAGGTTGAGCAACGAGCCGCTGGACCACGCCACCAGAGTCCCGGCATCGGCGGGTCTTTGCGCGACCACTGCGTTGTAGGCTACGGCACCGACGCCGCCCGGCATGTAGGTCACGCGCATGGGGGTGGTCAGGATCTTTTCATTGATCAGTGCGCTCTGGACCAGCTTGCAGGTCAGGTCGAAGCCGCCACCGGGCGAGGCCGGTGCGATGCACTCCGGACGTTTGGGTTCTGCGGCGAACAATTGCGTTGCAACCAGCATGCAACCTGCAGCCATGCTCAAATGACGCAAGGATAAAGTCATGGTCAGTCTCCTGTGACGTTTCTTGTTTTTGGATAGGGAAGCTGTTTGGTACGATTTTCTGTCGGCGCAAAGGCGCTGGACAGACACGGTTTATCGTCGACGCAGGTGAGGGCATCGCAAGCGGGGAGTGGATTCGCAGGGCAATAGAGAAGCTGTCGAGGATTCGCCGCAATGGACGAGTTGCGAAGCCGGGGATGGCTTGAGCATGGTTGACTCCATTTATTGTTTTTATTTTACAGACGCATCCAGGCGCCTTTATTTACGTACCCGTTCTTGCGGGCCGTAGCGCGATGCTAAATGGCGAACCTTTCATAAACCTTTCAACTATCGTTGAGATCTGTAATCAATAGCATCGAGTTGTTTCAATGCTTCACAGGTTGTGGCACGCCTGTACACTCCGCCCTCGTGCCCTCATTACAACACTCGGAATCAGGAGACGGCGATGCGTGTTCTTCTCGTCGAAGACCATCTGCAATTGGCTGAAAGTATCGCTCAGGCGCTCAAGAACGCGGGTTTGAACGTTGATGTGTTGCACGATGGCGTAGCGGCCGACCTGGCCTTGAACAGTGAACAGTATGCGGTTGCGATCCTCGATGTCGGGTTGCCGCGCATGGATGGTTTTGAAGTGCTGGGACGTTTGCGGGCGCGCAGCAAGAATCTGCCGGTGCTGATGTTGACTGCCCGCAGCGATGTCAAGGATCGGGTGCTCGGGCTCAATCTGGGGGCCGACGATTACCTGGCCAAACCGTTCGAGCTTTCCGAGCTGGAAGCGCGGGTCAAGGCGTTGCTGCGGCGCAGCGTGCTGGGCGGTGAACGGCAGCAGCGCTGCGGGGTGCTGGCCTATGACCTGGATACCAGACGCTTCACTCTGGGCAGCGACTTGCTGACCTTGACCTCCCGCGAGCAGGCCGTGCTTGAAGCGCTGATTGCCCGACCGGGACGGGTGATGAGCAAGGAGCAACTGGCTGCCCAGGTTTTCGGGCTGGACGAAGAGGCCAGCCCGGATGCCATCGAAATCTATGTGCACCGCTTGCGCAAGAAGCTCGACGGTCACCCGGTGGCGATCGTGACTTTCCGTGGCCTGGGGTATCTGCTGGAAAATCGCGATGCGTAACGACAGTCTGCGCTGGAGGCTGTTGTGGAATCTGGCGTTGTTGCTGGTCATGCTGATGCTGGCCAGCGGCATGAGCGCTTACTGGAATGGGCGTGAGGTGGCGGACACGGCTTATGACCGCACGCTGCTGGCGTCGGCGCGGACTATCGCTGCCGGGCTCACCCAGCGTGACGGCACGCTGAGCGCCGATGTGCCTTATGTGGCTCTGGATACCTTCGTCTACGACAGCGAAGGACGGATTTACTACCAGGTCAACGACATCAACAAGACGCTGATTTCCGGCTATGAGAATCTGCCTTCGCCGCCGCCTGGAACCTTGCGTACCGACGATTACCCGGCCCTCGCCAAGTTCTACAACGGGGTTTATCTGGGCCAGGATGTGCGGGTGGTCAGCCTGCTCAAGCCGGTCAGCGAGCCCGGCATGAACGGGATTGCGGAAATTCGTGTGGCAGAAACCCAGGAAGCCAGGGTGCGCATGGCCCGTAGCCTGATGGCCGACACTCTGTTGCGGCTCGGCATGCTGGGTGGCGGTGCCTTGCTGCTGGTGTGGATCACGGTCAGTTCTGCATTGCGCCCGCTGGAGCGACTGCGCACGGCTGTGGAGGAGCGGCAAACCGATGACTTGCGGGCGCTGCCGATGGTCGAGGTGCAACATGAATTGCGCCCGCTGGTAAATGCGCTCAACCATTTCACCGAGCGTTTACGGGTGCAGTTCGAGCGTCAGGCGCAGTTTATCGCCGATGCGGCCCATGAGTTGCGTACGCCATTGGCGGCGCTCAAGGCTCGGGTCGAGCTTGGCTTGCGCGATACCGATCCAGCCCAGTGGCGTGCCACTCTTGAAGCTTCTGCCCAGGGCACCGATCGACTGACATCCCTGGCCAACCAGCTGTTATCACTGGCACGCATCGAGAACGGTGCCCGTGCGATTGCCGAAGGCGGTGTACAGAAGCTGGATCTGAGCCAGTTGGCTCGTGAGTTGGGGATGGCGATGGCGCCTCTGGCCCATTCACGTGGCGTGGCGCTGGCGCTTGAGGCCAATGAACCGGTCTGGCTGCGTGGCGAGCCGACGCTGCTCAATGAGTTGCTGAGCAATCTGGTCGACAACGCGCTGGCGCACACCCCGGCAGGCGGCAACGTGATATTGCGGGTTTATGCGCCGTGTATTCTTGAAGTCGAGGATGACGGCTCAGGGATTCCTGAAGAAGACCGTGAACGGGTGTTCGAGCGTTTCTACCGTCGCAATCAACAAGGCACCGGTTCCGGGCTGGGCCTGGCAATCGTCGGCGAAATCTGCCGCGCCCATCTGGCGCAAATCACTCTGCATGATGGTGCGCAGCGAGGTCTCAAGGTCCGGGTCAGTTTTGCTGACTTTCAGTAAAGCATGCCCATCGCTTCGTCCATTTCCGCACTCAGCAGCCCGCCCGCCACATTCAGCCCCAATTGATGAAAGGCGGGCACGTCGACAATATCGATCTGGCTGAAAGGATGCCCGGTGTTCCTGTGGATATGCAGCGTGGCGACTTGTACCAGATCGATGTAATCGGCGCTTTTGGAGACGCGGGTGAAATCCTGGAACTGCGCCGGCACTGCTGCCAGCGGCGCGGGGAAGTCCCAGGAGCGCAACAGCCGTTCACCGATGATCGGATGGATGTTGTCGATCACATGATTGAGGCTGACCGGATCGGATAGCAGGTCGAAATGGTCTTCGGCGTACGTCAGGATCGGCAGGATGCCGATCAGGTGAATCAACCCGGCGAGTGTTGCCTGATCCGGTTTCAGATTGGTGTGGCGGTGACAAAGGGTGTAGCTGATTCCGGCCACCTGCAGGCTCTGCTTCCAGATTTCCCGCATCTTGTGTTCGATGACTTCCGACTTGGCATGAAACATCTGCTCGACCACCAGGCCGATTGCCAGGTTGCAGGTGTAATTGACCCCAAGGCGACGGATGGCGGTGTTCACGTCGCTGACTTCAAAGTTGGCACGCAGCAGCGGGCTGTTGGCAACCTTGATCAGCCGTGCGGACAGCGCGGTATCGCTGCCGATGACTTTACTCAGGTCGGCAATGCTTATTTCGGTGTTTTCGGCAGCCACGCGAATTTTCAGGGCTACCTCTGGCAGGGTAGGCAGAAACAAGGCATCTCTATCGATTGCCTTGATCAAGTTTCTCTGCACCTCGTCAGCCATCTTGCTCATGTTGCATCTCGCAGCCGTTAGGGGTGTTCAGGCCGCCTGTGCGCCGGTCAGGCGCCAGGAGGCCGGATAACTTTTGTGACAGTTGTAGCGCGTGGGTGTTCGCTGTGAGGCTTAACGCTGGGTTTCGAGCTTGCTGTCCAGGATGTAAGGCAGTTCGCTCAATTGCAGGGTCGGACCGTCGGGCGCGCCAAGGTGAAGGTTGCCGCTTTCGGCCGCATCGGCCTGCAGTACGGCCAGCAACTCGATGCCTTGTTCGGCACTGGCGGCGATAACGACATTGCCCACGGCGCTATTGTGCACAGGCGAAAACAGCGCTGTACCGGGTTCGGGAAGCTCGACTGACTCAAGTGACAGGCGATAAAGCCTGCGTTTGAGTTTGCCCAGATACTGCATGCGGGCGACGATTTCCTGGCCGGTGTAGCAGCCCTTCTTGAAGCTGACGCCGCCGACGGCCTGCAGGTTGATCATCTGCGGAATGAATTCTTCGCGCGTGCTGCCCACGACCTGGCCGATACCGGCGCGGATCTGGCCTAGCAGCCAGTCATTGAGCGGAGCTTCGGCCAATTGTGCAGCCAGCCGCGATTTCACGCTTTCGGCCTGATCGGCATGAGCCCAGAGTTCGGCGCGTCCAGGCGATACGCGGATGGCCAGCAGGTCGTTGGCGCGTACCAGCGCATCGGTGTCCTGAGGCAGGTCCAGGCCAAGGCTGACCAGCGCACCATCACCATCCTGCAGGCCGAAACGCACCCAGGCGGCGCTTTCGTCAGTCAGTTTGGACTTGGAGAACACTGCATATTTCTTCAGGTCCAGCAATTGCGGCTCGATCAGCTCGCTGGCCATGGCCAGCAGGCAGGCATCGGTTTCGAGCACGATGCGAAAGCTCGATTGCATGCGGCCTTTTTGCGTGCAGCGGGCACCGAGGCTGGACCTGGTGTCGCTCAGGTAGTTGAGGTTGCAGGTCAACTGACCCTGCAGGAATTTGCTGGCATCCACGCCGCGAACGGCAAGAATGCCCTCATGGGATAGCGTGCTGAAGAAAGCTGAGTGGGCCATGGTCATCGCAAGAGAAAAAGTCTGGGGCACATCATAGTGCCGAGTCGTGAATATGGGTATATGAAAACTGCTGCGACCATTGTGCAATTCGCTCAAGCGGCTCGCGCCTGTATACTCGCGGCCTACTTTGAGGAGCGCTCCATGGTCGAAGACGTCGAACTCAACCGCCTTTATTGGCACAGCCGCCGCGGCATGCTTGAACTGGACGTGCTGCTGGTGCCGTTCGTCCGGGAAGTCTACCCGCATTTGAATGAAGAGGATCGTGACCTTTATCGTCGCCTGCTCAGTTGCGAGGATCAGGACATGTTCGGCTGGTTCATGCAGCGTGCCGAATCCGAAGATCCCGAGCTGCAGCGTATGGTCCGCATGATTCTGGACCGTGTCCAGCCCAAGTGATCGTTTCGAGTGCCATTGGCAGGCTTCGCGTCTGCTGCTGGCGGGTTATCTGAGCGCCCAGCTATTGGCGCTCGTTGCCCTGTACTGGCTCGATATCCCCGGCTGGGCCGCTGTGTCCGGCGTCGTGCTGTGTCTGGCGCACGGTTTGTGGGTCGTGCCCCGATCGATTCTGCTCAGCAGTCGCTCGTCCTTTACTGCCTTGCGGCGTGATCGCCGGGGCTGGCAGTTATGGAGCGAGCAGGGTGGTTGGCAGCCCGTACAACTTTGCCGTGACAGCCTGGCCTTGCCATGGATCGTCATTTTGCGCTTTCGTCTGGTAAAGGACGGGCGAGCCGGGCGCTACCTGCAAAGCCTCTGTATCCCGCGCGATGCGCTGACGCCGGATAGCCACCGACGTCTGCGCGTACGCTTGAAGTTCAGCCCGCGTAGGTGGGCGGTACCAGAATAGTGTCCAGCGCTTCTGGCAGCATTTGCGGGTAATCCAGCGTGTAATGCAGTCCTCGGGATTCCTTGCGTTCCATGGCCGAGCGGATCATCAGTTCGGCAACCTGTGCCAGATTGCGCAACTCGATCAGGTCGCGACTGACTTTATAGTTGCTGTAGAACTCATCAATCTCGTCGAGCAGCAGACGAACCCGGTGCTGGGCGCGCTGCAAGCGCTTGTTGGTGCGCACTATACCCACGTAGTCCCACATGAAACGCCGCAACTCATCCCAGTTGTGGGCGATGATCACATCTTCGTCCGAGTCGGTTACCTGGCTGGCATCCCAGGCCGGCAGATTGTCCGGCATCTGAATGTCGGCCAGTTGCGCCTCGATGTCCGCCGCCGCAGAGCGCGCATAGACAAAACATTCGAGCAGCGAGTTGCTGGCCATGCGATTGGCGCCGTGCAGGCCGGTAAAGCTGGTTTCGCCGATGGCATAGAGGCCGGGTACGTCGGTGCGGCCCTGGTTATCGACCATCACGCCGCCGCAGGTGTAATGCGCCGCCGGCACCACCGGGATAGGTTGTCTGGTGATGTCGATGGAGAATTCGAGGCAGCGCTCGTAGACGGTCGGGAAGTGAGACTTGATGAAGGCTTCAGGCTTGTGACTGATGTCCAGGTAGACGCAGTCGATGCCCAGGCGCTTCATTTCGTGGTCGATGGCGCGGGCGACGATGTCCCGCGGAGCCAGTTCGGCCCGCTCATCGAAGCGCGGCATGAAGCGTTCGCCATTGGGCAGCTTGAGATAGGCGCCTTCGCCACGTAATGCTTCCGTGATCAGAAAGCTCTTGGCCTGCGGGTGATAGAGGCAGGTCGGGTGGAATTGGTTGAACTCCAGGTTGGCGACCCGACAACCGGAACGCCAGGCCATGGCGATACCGTCGCCACAGGCGCCGTCCGGGTTGCTGGTATAAAGGTAGACCTTTGCCGCACCGCCCGAAGCCAGAATGGTGAAGCGTGCGCCATAAGTATCGACTTCGCCGGTCTTGCGGTTGAGCACATAGGCGCCCAGGCAGCGCTGGCCGCTCAGGCCCAGGCGCCGCTCGGTGATCAGGTCGATGGCGGCGCGCTGATCCAGCAGTTCGATGTTCGGACGTTTGCTGGCCTGTTCGAACAGCGTCTTGAAAATGGCTGCCCCGGTTGCGTCGGCAGCATGGATGATCCGCCGATGGCTATGGCCGCCTTCGCGGGTCAGGTGGAATTCAAAGCTGCTTTCTTCGCTGCCCGAGTGTTCGCCGCGGGTGAACGGAACGCCTTGGTCTATCAGCCACTGGATCGATTCGCGGCTATGCTCGACCGTAAAGCGCACCGCATCTTCATTACACAGACCACCACCGGCATTGAGGGTGTCCTCGACATGAGACTGTACGGTGTCGGTGTCGTCGAGCACGGCAGCCACGCCACCCTGAGCCCAGAATGTCGAGCCGTTGGACAGGTCGCCTTTGCTCAGGACGGCGATGCGTAGATGGTCGGGAAGGGTCAGCGCCAGACTCAGGCCCGCCGCACCGCTGCCAATCACCAGTACATCGTGCTGAAAATGTTGACTCATGTAGGAATTCTGCCTTTGGCGGCCATCAGGGAGATGCAGTTTCAAAACGCCCGTTCATGGTGCATGGCAGGCTGGATTCTGCACAGCAACGCAGTTCGTGCTGAAACGGCAACAGGCCCTAGTATAAGTAAGGGGGTAACGGCACAATAGCCTCGCTTTCATGGCATTGTGAGACCATCGCGGGGCTGAATTGTGCGCCAGTCCCTGACGCCATGCATACCGTTTTCCGTTGCACCGTCTGGTGGACGTCAATCACCGGGCTGGTCTGGCCGAAAACGCTGCAGGATGTGTCTTTCACCAGTGTTCGGATCCTGGGAACTTTTAATGAGGCCCAAGTTCAATAGCTGGTTGCCTGTAAAGGACAGCGGCGGCTTGCGTGAAGTCGATCAATCATCGACAGCGGAGCCGGCGAAAAGACTATTACGCAGCCGACTGGTTCGAGCTGCGTTTTTCGTGCAGGCCAAATGAGTGTCTGCAGGAAACTTGCCTGGAAGGGGAGAACTTTTGCGAAAAGCCCGAGTCTATGTTTGCAAGCCTGAACAATGGCTGTTGCAACACCCCTCCAAGCTTAACGAGGAGTGTTCATGCTAACCCAGGAAGAGGATCAGCAGCTTGTCGAGCGCGTTCAGCGCGGTGACACGCGAGCATTTGATCTGTTGGTGCTGAAGTATCAGCACAAGATTCTAGGGTTGATCGTGCGTTTCGTGCACGACACCCATGAGGCTCAGGATGTTGCACAGGAAGCCTTTATCAAGGCCTACCGTGCGCTTGGAAACTTTCGCGGTGACAGCGCTTTCTATACATGGCTGTACCGCATCGCCATTAACACGGCGAAAAACTATTTGGTGTCGCGCGGTCGGCGGCCACCAGATAGCGATGTAAGGTCTGAAGATGCGGAGTTCTACGACGGCGATCATGGCCTCAAGGACATCGAATCGCCGGAGCGTGCATTGTTGAGGGATGAGATCGAGGGCACAGTCCATCGGACCATCCAGCTTCTCCCGGAAGATTTGCGTACGGCTCTAACTTTGCGTGAATTTGATGGTCTGAGTTATGAAGACATTGCGAGCGTCATGCAGTGTCCCGTTGGTACCGTGCGCTCCCGGATCTTCCGCGCTCGGGAAGCCATCGATAAAGCCCTGCAGCCGTTGTTGCAGGAATCCTGAGACAGCGGCGATAGCCAAGAGAGGAAACCGCCATGAGTCGTGAAGCCCTGCAGGAATCGCTGTCCGCAGTGATGGATAACGAAGCGGATGAGTTGGAGTTACGTCGGGTACTGAATGCCATCGACGACGCCGATACACGTGCCACGTGGTCGCGTTATCAGGTTGCCCGTGCTGCCATGCACAAAGAGTTGCTGATGCCTCACCTGGATATTTCGGCTGCTGTATCTGCCGCAATCGCCGATGAAGTCAGCCCGCTCAAGGTCGCTCGCGGCCCGTGGCGTACTCTGGGCCGTCTGGCCGTTGCCGCTTCGGTAACTGTCGCCGTCCTGGCTGGTGTTCGTCTCTATAACCAGGACGAAATCGCAGGTGCACAGTTGGCACAGCAGGTTCAACAGCCAGCCAATCTGTCCGTACCGCAAGTGAAAGGTCCGGCAGTACTGGCTGGTTACACCGAGACCGAGCAAGCTCCAGGCCCGATGGCCAATGGTGTATTGCAGGGTCAGGCCGGTGAAGGCGATCAGCGTCTGCCAGGCTATCTGCGCCAGCACGCTCAGGAAGCTGCGTTGAAGGGTACTGAAAGCGCGCTGCCATACGCACGTGCCGCCAGCCTGGAAAACCGTTAAGGAGGAACATGCGAGCCGTCCCGCTATTGCCGCTTTTGCTCGGTGGATGGCTTGCCCTTCCCGCGCATGCTGATGATGCGCAAGACATGTTCAAGCGTCTTGCGCAGGCCAATCAACAACAGAGCTATCAGGGTACCTTCGTCTACGAGCGTAACGGCAGTTTTTCGACTCACCGTATCTGGCACAGCGTTGCCGACGGCAAAGTCAGAGAAAGACTGCTGCAGCTCGATGGTTCGGCCCAGGAAGTCTCGCGTGTTGATGGTCTGACCCAATGCGTAAGTGGCACGCTCGTTTCGGGCGTGGCCAATCCTTCCGATTCGACTGCTCGCGTATTCGATACCAAGAAGCTCTCGGCCTGGTACGACATGACCGTTATTGGCAAGTCCAGGGTCGCGGGTCGTGCTGCGACCATTGTGGCAATGACGCCCAAGGACCAGCACCGATACGGTATCGAACTGCATGTGGACAATGAAACCGGTCTGCCTCTGAAGTCTCTCCTCCTGAGTGAGAAGGGCCAGTTGCTGGAGCGCTTCCAGTTCACCGAGTTTGATACGACGGTTCCTTCCGATGCGTCTCTGCAACCCAGTTCGGACTGCAAGTCGGTCAGTGCCGTCAAGGCAAAGACCGAGTCTGCCAGTGCTCCTGTAGCGTGGCGCTCCGAGTGGGTGCCGCCTGGTTTCGAGCTCAGCAGCAGTGCTGTTCGCAAGGATCCTGCATCCAAGGCGCTGGTCACCAGTCTGATGTATGGCGATGGCCTGGCACGTTTTTCAGTGTTTATCGAGTCGGTGAGCGATGGTGCCACCACTGATATCCGTACCCAGTTGGGGCCTACCGTTGCCGTGTCGCGCAGGCTCACCACTTCTCGTGGTGTGGTGATGGTGACGGTGGTTGGCGAGATCCCGTTGGGGACCGCCGAGCATGTGGCGCTGTCCATGCGCAGCACAGAAGTGCAGGCCAGCAAGTAGCAGTCGACCAATCAGCAGTGGAAATGATCTCAGTGCCCGGGATGTAAAAGGTTTCATCTTGGGCCCTATAAACCGCCAGACCGCAGTTCAACTGGCCTTGGGCAGAGACACTGAAATGTTTGGTGAGGTTTGCAAGTTGCAAAAACTCTCGTTTTTTTCTATAGGTCACAGCCTCGCAGCTCTGGCCTTTGTCGTTTGTAGGGCTTGAAAGCTGATCCAGGGATGGTGCCGTGCTTGCCTGCGGTACATGAGTCTTTGAGTCAGCCGCTCTGTACTGCTTAACTTTGCTCGTTGTTAACGGGAGCCGTATGTCGATACCACGTTTGAAATCTTACTTTTCACTGATTGCTGCCGTGATGATGCTCGGACAGGTCGCTGTGGCTCAGGCCGAAGACTTGCCGGATTTCACCGGGCTGGTTGAACAGGCCTCCCCGGCGGTAGTGAATATCAGTACCCGCCAGAAAATGCCGGATCGCGCAGCAATAGCCGGTCAGGTTCCTGATCTGGAAGGTCTGCCGCCCATGCTTCGCGAGTTCCTTGAACGCAGCATGCCGCCAGGGTCCCGTGCTCCAGGAAAGGGTGATCGTCAGCGCGAAGCCCAATCATTGGGTTCGGGTTTCATCATTTCTGCCGACGGTTACGTTCTGACCAACAATCACGTAATCGATGGTGCCGACGAAATCATCGTGCGCCTTTCCGACCGCAGTGAATTGAAGGCCAAGTTGGTCGGTACTGATCCGCGTACCGATGTTGCCGTACTGAAAATCGATGGCAAGAACCTGCCGATTGCCAAGCTGGGCAACTCCAACAAACTCAAGGTCGGTGAGTGGGTGCTGGCCATCGGTTCGCCGTTCGGTTTCGATCATTCGGTGACCAAGGGGATCGTCAGCGCCAAGGGCCGCAGCCTGCCGAACGATACCTATGTGCCGTTCATCCAGACCGACGTAGCGATCAACCCGGGTAACTCCGGTGGTCCGCTGTTCAACATGGCCGGTGAAGTGGTGGGCATCAACTCGCAGATTTTCACCCGCTCGGGCGGTTTCATGGGGCTGTCGTTCGCAATTCCGATCGATGTGGCCATGGATGTCGCCAATCAGCTCAAGGCAACTGGCAAGGTCAACCGTGGCTGGCTGGGTGTCGTGATCCAGGAGGTCAACAAGGATCTGGCCGAGTCGTTCGGTCTGGACAAGCCTGCTGGTGCGCTGGTTGCCCAGGTGCTTGAAGATGGTCCGGCTGCCAAGGGTGGCCTGCAGGTTGGTGATGTGATCCTCAGTGCGAATGGCCAGCCAATTGTCATGTCGGCCGACCTTCCACATCTGATCGGCAATCTCAAGGACGGCAGCAAGGCCGAGCTTGAAGTGATCCGTGATGGCAAGCGCCAGAACCTGACGGTCACCGTCGGTGCGCTGCCGGACGAAGGCCAGGAAATGGGCAGTTCGGGTCCGGGAGCAGAGCGCAGCAGTAACCGCCTGGGCGTTTCGGTCATCGAGTTGACCGCCGAGCAGAAGAAAAGCTTCGACCTCAAGGGCGGAGTCGTGATCAAGGAAGTGCAGGGTGGTCCGGCAGCCTTGATCGGTCTGCAGGCGGGTGATGTGATCACTCACCTGAACAATCAGGCGATCACGTCGGCCAAGCAATTTACCGAAGTGGCCAAAAGCCTTCCCAAGGATCGCTCCGTCTCCATGCGCGTTCTGCGTCAGGGCCGGGCAAGTTTCATTACCTTCAAACTGGCTGAGTAACCAGCAGGTTTGACGAAAAAGGGCGGTAAACACCGCCCTTTTTTGTGCTTGCCTGCCGGGTGGCGTCGATCCACATGCCTACGGGCGTGACGCCTCTTGTTTCCTTCAGGTACAATTCCCGGCTATTTTTCGGCGGGCAATCTGCCTGCAACCTTTTTGAGTGTTGATCCGTGAGTGATTTGAGTCATATCCGCAATTTCTCCATCATCGCCCACATTGACCATGGCAAGTCGACGCTGGCCGACCGCTTCATTCAAATGTGCGGTGGCCTGTCCGAGCGCGAAATGGAAGCGCAGGTTCTCGACTCCATGGATCTTGAGCGCGAACGCGGCATCACCATCAAGGCCCACAGCGTTACCCTGTACTACAAGGCCAAAGACGGTAAGACCTACCAGCTGAACTTCATTGACACCCCGGGTCACGTGGACTTCACCTATGAAGTCAGCCGTTCCCTGGCGGCCTGCGAAGGTGCGTTGCTGGTGGTCGATGCCGGTCAGGGCGTCGAGGCGCAGTCGGTTGCCAACTGCTACACCGCTATCGAGCAGGGCCTTGAGGTCATGCCGGTACTGAACAAGATGGACTTGCCGCAGGCCGATCCGGACCGCGTCAAGGAAGAGATCGAGAAGATCATCGGCATCGATGCCACCGATGCCGTGGCCTGCAGTGCCAAGAGCGGCATGGGTGTCGACGAGGTGCTGGAGCGTCTGGTTACCACGATTCCTGCGCCTGAGGGCAATATCGAAGATCCGCTACAGGCGTTGATCATCGATTCCTGGTTCGACAACTACCTGGGCGTTGTCTCTCTGGTACGTGTGCGTCATGGTCGCGTCAAGAAAGGCGACAAGATCCTCGTCAAGTCCACCGGCAAGATGCACCTGGTCGACAGCGTCGGTGTGTTCAACCCCAAGCACACCGCAACCGTTGATCTCAAGGCGGGCGAAGTAGGCTTCATTATCGCTGGCATCAAGGACATTCATGGTGCACCGGTCGGTGACACCCTGACCCTCAGCTCGACTCCCGATGTCGATGTGCTGCCAGGCTTCAAGCGCATTCAGCCGCAGGTCTATGCCGGTCTGTTCCCGGTCAGCTCGGACGATTTCGAGGACTTCCGCGAAGCGCTGCAAAAGCTGACGCTCAACGACTCTTCGCTGCAGTACCTGCCGGAAAGCTCCGATGCACTGGGCTTCGGCTTCCGTTGCGGCTTCCTGGGCATGCTCCACATGGAGATCATCCAGGAGCGCCTGGAGCGCGAGTACGATCTGGACCTGATCACCACTGCGCCAACGGTAATTTTCGAGCTGTTGCTCAAGAGCGGTGAAACGATTTACGTCGACAACCCGTCCAAGCTTCCTGACCTGTCTGCTATCGAAGACATGCGCGAGCCGATCGTGCGGGCCAATATTCTTGTGCCTCAGGAGCACCTGGGCAACGTCATTACGCTGTGCATCGAGAAACGTGGTGTTCAGCATGACATGCTGTTCCTCGGAACCCAGGTACAGGTGAGCTATGACCTGCCGATGAACGAAGTGGTCCTGGACTTCTTTGATCGTCTCAAGTCGGTCAGCCGTGGTTATGCCTCGCTGGACTACCATTTCGATCGTTATCAGTCGGCCAATCTGGTCAAGCTCGATGTACTGATCAACGGCGAGAAGGTCGATGCCCTGGCGTTGATCGTGCACCGTGACAACGCGCATTACAAAGGTCGTGCGTTGACCGAGAAAATGAAAGAGCTGATTCCGCGGCAGATGTTCGATGTGGCAATCCAGGCCGCCATTGGCGGGCAGATTGTGGCGCGTACAACCGTCAAGGCACTTAGAAAGAACGTACTGGCCAAATGTTATGGCGGCGACGTGAGTCGTAAGCGCAAGTTGCTGGAGAAGCAAAAGGCCGGTAAGAAACGCATGAAGCAGGTGGGCAACGTGGAAATTCCACAGGAAGCTTTCCTTGCAGTGCTCAGGTTGGAATAGTCAGGTCCTATGTCACTAAATTTCCCGCTGTTGTTGGTCATCGCAGTCTTTGTCTGTGGCTTGCTCGCACTGATTGATCTGGTTCTCCTGGCGCCTCGTCGCCGGGCGGCCATTTCGACCTATCAGGGCAGCGTCAATCAGCCGGACATTGCGGTTGTTGAGCAATTGAACAAAGAGCCTTTGCTGGTCGAATACGGCAAGTCGTTCTTTCCGGTGCTGTTTCTGGTGCTGGTGCTCCGTTCCTTTCTGGTCGAACCTTTCCAGATTCCTTCGGGCTCCATGAAACCGACACTGGAGGTGGGAGATTTCATCCTGGTCAACAAGTTCTCCTACGGCATCCGTCTGCCGGTGCTGGACCAGAAAGTGATCCAGATCGGTGACCCGCAGCGTGGTGACGTCATGGTGTTTCGCTACCCAAGCGATCCCAGCGTCAACTACATCAAGCGTGTAGTCGGTTTGCCGGGTGACCATATTCGCTATACCAGTGACAAGCGTCTGTTCGTCAACGGCGAACTGGTTGCGAAAAAGCTGATCGGCAGCGAGCCGGGCACGCTGGGCAGTGCCGAGCTGTATGAAGAGAAGCTGGGCGAAGTCGAGCACCAGATTCGCCAGGAAATGAGCCGCTACCGTGCGCCGCCTGACAGCGAGTGGACCGTGCCGGCCGAGCATTACTTCATGATGGGCGACAACCGCGACAACTCCAATGACAGCCGTTACTGGGATGATCCGAACATTCCCAAGAACGAGCTGGGCATGGTCCCGGACAAGAACATCGTAGGCAAGGCGTTCGCGGTCTGGATGAGCTGGCCGGAGCCTAAACTCAGTCACTTCCCTAACTTTTCACGGGTAGGGTTGATCAAGTAATCAATGCGGCGCTGCTAGAACAGCGCCGTATCTCATTTGGGTTGGCCCAAACGTTTATGACCGATAAATCATGTCGGCGGCGTGAGCGGGCTATCCTTGAGTTCGAGGTCGAAGTATGACGTTTTCCACGTCTCAGAAAGGTTTGTCGTTCGTCGGGTGGATGATAGCGCTGGCGCTGATCGCTTTTGTGATGAGCACTGCCTTCAAGCTGGTCCCGCACTACCTCGACTATATGTCGATGAAGAAAATCATCGAGTCGGTCGAGAGCAATCAGGCCCTGGATATCACCACGGTCGACGATTTTTACAGTTATGTCGGTAAAAACATGCAGGTCAACAATATTCAGGATGTGGATTTGAACAAGGCTTTAAAGGTGACGGTGCAGAACAACAAGTTCAGCGCCCATTTGAAATATGAACAGCGTGAGCCATTGATCCAGAATATCGATCTGGTGATGAAGTTCGATCAGCAATTCAGCGTGGGTAAACCGTGAGCGTATCCTTGAGCCGCCTGGAGCGTCAGCTCGGCTATACCTTCAAGGATCAGGAACTGATGATCCTGGCCCTGACCCACCGCAGTTTTGCTGGCCGCAACAATGAGCGTCTGGAGTTTCTCGGTGATGCGATCCTCAACTTCGTGGCCGGTGAAGCGCTGTTCGAGCGTTTCCCCCAGGCTCGCGAAGGCCAGTTGTCGCGTTTGCGCGCACGTCTGGTGAAGGGCGAAACCCTTGCTCTGCTGGCCCGTGGTTTCGATCTGGGCGAGTACCTGCGCCTGGGTTCCGGCGAGTTGAAGAGCGGTGGTTTCCGCCGTGAATCGATTCTTGCCGATGCCCTCGAAGCCCTGATCGGTGCGATCTATCTCGATTCAGGCATGGAGGCTGCGCGCGAGCGTGTGCTGGCATGGCTGACCAACGAGTTCGACAGCCTGACCCTGGTCGATACCAACAAGGACCCGAAAACCCGATTGCAGGAGTTCCTCCAGTCGCGTGCCTGTGAGTTGCCGCGTTACGAAGTGGTGGATATCCAGGGCGAACCGCATTGCCGGACGTTTTTCGTCGAATGCGAGATCACCTTATTGAATGAAAAGAGTCGAGGTCAGGGTGTCAGTCGTCGCATTGCCGAACAGGTAGCAGCGGCCGCAGCACTGATTGCTCTGGGCGTGGAGAACGGTAATGACTGATACAACTGCAACTCGCTGTGGCTATGTTGCCATCGTCGGCCGGCCCAACGTAGGCAAGTCCACGCTGCTCAACCACATTCTGGGCCAGAAGCTGGCGATCACCTCGCGCAAGCCGCAGACGACTCGCCACAACATGCTGGGTATCAAGACCGAGGGCGCCGTACAGGCGATCTATGTCGATACTCCCGGCATGCACAAGAACAGCGAGAAAGCCCTCAATCGCTACATGAACAAGACTGCCTCGGCTGCGTTGAAAGACGTCGATGTGGTGATCTTCGTGGTAGACCGCACCCGCTGGACCGACGAGGACCAGATGGTTCTGGAGCGCGTCCAGTACGTACAGGGCCCGGTCATCCTGGCGATCAACAAGACTGATCGCATCGAAGACAAAGGCGATCTGATGCCGCATCTGGAATGGCTGCAGGGCCAGTTGCCGAATGCGTCCATCGTGCCGATTTCCGCCCAGCACGGACACAACCTCGAAGCCCTGGAAGGCCTGATCGCCTCGCATCTGCCGGAAAACGATCATTTCTTCCCGGAAGACCAGATTACCGACCGTAGCAGCCGCTTCCTGGCTGCCGAGCTGGTGCGCGAGAAAATCATGCGCCAACTGGGTGCCGAGCTTCCGTACCAGATCACCGTCGAGATCGAAGAGTTCAAGCAGCAGGGGCGCACCTTGCACATCCATGCCTTGATTCTGGTCGAGCGTGACGGGCAGAAGAAAATCATCATTGGCGACAAGGGTGAGCGGATCAAGCGTATCGGCAGCGATGCACGCCGCGACATGGAGCTGCTGTTCGACTCCAAGGTCATGCTCAACCTGTGGGTCAAGGTCAAGGGCGGCTGGTCCGACGATGAGCGTGCCTTGCGTTCGCTGGGCTACGGCGACCTCTAAGCCGTTCTGCCACCCGACCATGATTCGTTTCGTGGTCGGGTGAGTTTCCTTTCTTTCGAGCCAGCCCGATGAGCACGCCAACCGGCCAACCTGCTTATGTGCTCCACAGTCGGGCATATCGCGAAAACAGCGCTCTGGTCGATTTCCTCACGCCGCAAGGTCGCTTGCGCGCCGTGCTGCGTAATGCTCGTGGCAAGGCCGGTACTCTGGCGCGTCCCTTCGTGCCTCTGGAGGCCGAGTTTCGCGGGCGTGGCGAGCTCAAGAATGTCGGTCGCATGGAAGGTGCCGGGGTTGCCATCTGGCTGGTCGGCGAAGCCTTGTTCAGCGGCATGTACCTCAATGAACTGCTGATTCGCCTGCTGCCTTCGGAAGATCCGCACCCGGCGGTTTTCGATCACTATGCCGCGACCTTGACGGCGTTGGCGCAAGGCCGTCCGCTGGAACCGCTGTTGCGTTCGTTCGAGTGGCGTCTGCTGGACGATCTGGGCTACGGCTTTGCGCTGGACGTCGATATCAACGGCGAGCCGCTTGTTGCCGACGGTCTGTATCGTCTGCAAGTGGATGCCGGTCTCGAGCGGGTTTATCTGCTGCAGCCCGGGTTGTTTCAGGGCGTGGAGCTGCTGGCTATGGCCGAAGCGGACTGGAGCGCCCCGGGAGCCTTGTCCGCCGCCAAGCGTTTGATGCGTCAGGCATTGGCCGTGCATCTGGGCGGTCGCCCATTAGTGAGCCGCGAACTGTTTCGCAAGCCGTGAGCAGGCTTTATGCTCTGCGGTCTGCTTCGATCAAACTTCAGGAGACACCCGTGACCCAAAGCACTCGCATCCTTCTTGGCGTGAATATCGATCACGTTGCCACGTTGCGTCAGGCCCGTGGTACACGCTACCCGGACCCGGTGAAGGCCGCGCTGGATGCCGAAGAGGCGGGCGCTGATGGTATTACCGTGCATTTGCGTGAGGACCGTCGTCATATTCAGGAGCGCGATGTGTTGCTGCTCAAGGACGTGTTGCAGACGCGCATGAACTTCGAGATGGGCGTGACCGAGGAAATGCTGGCGTTCGCCGAGCGCATTCGTCCGGCCCATGTCTGTCTGGTTCCGGAAACCCGTCAGGAACTGACCACCGAAGGTGGCCTGGATGTTGCCGGACAGGAAGCGCGCATCAAGGCTGCGGTCGAGCGACTGGCGAAGATCGGCTGCGAGGTGTCACTGTTCATCGATGCGGATAAGCAACAGATCGCTGCTTCAAAGCGCGTAGGTGCTCCGGCTATTGAGTTGCATACCGGTCGTTACGCCGATGCCCAGACACCAGAGGAAGTTGCCCAAGAGCTGCAGCGGATTGCCGACGGTGTAGCGTTTGGTGTGGCTGAGGGCCTGATCGTCAATGCCGGCCATGGCCTGCATTATCACAACGTCGAAGCGGTGGCTGCGATCAAGGGCATCAACGAACTGAATATCGGCCATGCGCTGGTTGCACATGCCCTGTTCGTGGGGTTCAAGTCGGCAGTGGCCGAGATGAAGGCCTTGATTGTGGCTGCGGCCAGATAAGCTTTTTCGCGGATGAGTCCACTCCCGCACGGACTGTGCAGGAGTGGACTCATCCGCGAAGACTCACGGCTTGCGCCCAACGATGACTGCCCGCATCGGCGCTGGCAAACCTTCCACGGTGCGGCTGTGGTCTGCCGGATCGAGGAAGTCGCCCAGCGACTGGTAGCGCATCCACTCGGTACTGCGCTGTTCCTGCACGGTGGTGGTGCTGACATCGACGCAGCGCACATCGGTAAATCCGGCGCGCCGCAGCCATAGTTCCAGTGCCGGGACCGAGGGCAGGAACCATACGTTACGCATTTGCGCATAGCGATCTTCCGGGACCAGCACCTGCTGGACATCGCCCGGCACTACCAGGGTTTCCATGACCAGTTCGCCGCCTTTGACCAGGCAGTCTTTCAAGGCCAGTAAATGGTCGATGGGCGATTTGCGGTGATACAGCACGCCCATGGAAAACACCGTGTCGAAGCCTTCAAGGCTGGCCGGCAGATCTTCCAGGGCGAAGGGCAGGTGCCAGGCTGGAAGGTCCGGAAGGTAGCGTTGCATGGCCTGGAACTGGCAGAAGAACAGCCAGTTGGGGTCGACACCAATCACGCTGTCGGCACCGGCACCCAGCATGCGCCACTGGTAATAACCATTGCCGCAGCCGACATCCAGTATGCGTTTGCCCGTGAGGTCCAGGTGTGGCGAGACTCGCGACCATTTCCAGTCCGAGCGCCATTCGGTATCGATATGCACCCCGAATACGTCGAACGGCCCCTTGCGCCATGGTGAAAGGCCCATTAGCGCCTGGCGCAGTCGAGTGCGGGTTTCGCCGTCACACTCGACTTCCAGGGTAAAACTGTCAGTCAGTTCGACACGGCTGGCGGCAAGTGCGGGCAGGGCATCCAGCGCGCTTTGCCAGCGTTGCAGGTCGCCGTGTCCCTTTGCCATCTTGGCATCGAGTTGTGCTTGCAGGCCATTGGCCCAGTCAGCCAGTGGCGTACCCGCAAGACGGCGGGCAAGTGGAGCGAGATCAATCATGGCAGGGCAATCAACGAGGCAAAGTTAAGGCATTGGAACCAGGGAACGACCTTGGAAAAACCGGCAGCCAGCAGGCGTTCACGGTGTTCTTCGAGGCTGTCGGGTTTCATGACGTTTTCGATGGCGCTGCGTTTCTGGGCTATTTCCAGATCGCTGTAGCCGTTGGCGCGCTTGAAGGCGATGTGCAGATCGGTCAGCAGCGCATGTTCCTGCTCGTCGCCAAAGCGCAGTTTTTCCGAGAGGATCAAGGCTCCGCCAGGCACCAGTGCCTGACGAATGCTGCTCAGCAGCGTCAGGCGCTGTTCCGGGGCGATGAATTGCAGGGTGAAGTTCAGCGCCACCACCGAGGCTGGCTGGAAGCGCAAGGCCAGAATATCGCCCTCGATGACCTCGACAGGCAGCAACTCCTGAAACATCGAATCCTGGGCATTGAGGTATTCCCGGCAGCGCTCGACCATCGCCGTCGAGTTGTCCACGGCAATCACCTTGCAGCCTTCGCTGCGCACATGGCGACGCAAGGCCTGAGTCACGGCCCCCAGTGAGCTGCCCAGGTCATACAGAACGGTATCGGGCCTGGCGAACTGGGCTGCGAGCACGCCCAGATTTTCGACAATCGTCGGGTAGCCGGGCACCGAGCGCTTGATCATGTCGGGAAACACCCGCACCACGTCTTCGTTGAAGGCGAAGTCAGGCACCTGAGCCAGTGGCTGGGCGAAAATGCGATCGGGTTCTTTGCTCACGGCGGTTCCGGCGAAGGCTTTGAAAGGCGGGCATTCTAGGCAAGTTGTCGCCGTGATGCATCAGGCACGGCAGGTTGTCTGACAGAGCGCGTCCAACCTTCAGTTCACTGTGATCGCACACTCGAATGTCTGCTCGGGAGCCGCTTCCGGGGTCCAGGGTTGCTGGTAGATCATCAACAGTTGTCCAGCGCCTGCATCAGTCGCCTTGTAGCGCCACACCGATTGTCCGCCGCTGCCGACCATTTCAGTGCTTTGCGAGTTGTTGTATACCTCAGGGCCCAGGCTGCGCAGGACGTTCTGCGCCGGGTTCTGGATCTGCCAGCGAAAGCCGGTGGTAGGGTTACTGGGCAGGGTGAGGATCAGGGTCTGGCCGCTCTTGAGAGTCAGCGGGCAATCGCTCTGGGCATCCACCGATACAATGTTTTTCGGCGTTTGCGCGCAGGCAGTCAGAAGGGCGAGGCTCAAGGGCGCGAGGATTCGGGCTGAGGTCATGGCAAGGTCCGGGTTTGCGTGACGATGCTGAAGGATAACGCATTGCGGGTGGGGCACGATCAACAACCTTGTATGTCCATCACCAGGCGGCTGCTTGGTAGCCTTTATGAATGCCTTGAAGCGCTCCTTACATTCGGCCAAGTGACAAATTGGATCGAATCAGGAAGCTTCCTACATGGCTATTGGGCGAACTCTGAGTTCTATTTATGCTTCTTTATGAAGTAATCGGCTTGCTCAAAAAAAGCCCCTCAGGCAGTGGATACAGGTTTCCTGTTCATTGAAGATGCTGCTGATAGGGTGAATAGAACTATCGTTTTATTTCTCAAAACTGTTTTTGGAGTTTGGGTTGTCTTCAGCTTCCTGGAAGTTACTTATAAAGACCGAGTAAAAGATTAAGGATATCGTCGAGTCGCCAATGCTTTGTCGCACCAATGATGTCATTTTGCCTTGCCTTGTTTGCTGGTGAATGGCCTTGTGTGGTGCGCTGCGTCCAGAATGAGGTGGCATTTCGATAAGGAAGTGGCACAATTGCGCAGGTTTTCATATGGCACACCGTTCACGATTCTCGGCGACGACAGGCACAAGGTGATCGTCGCGCATGGCGTATCAAGCGTTGCTGCGAGCTGTATTGATCATTGATCCCTGCGCTCAGCAGAAAGAAAAATTGGTTTTTTCGGTCTTGAAGGCTTGTTGATCCAGGACTGCCTGCCTCATTTTCAGGAATTATTATGTTCAGCGGAAAAAAACTTCTCATTTCAGGCGGTACCGGTTCTTTCGGCAACGCGGTCCTCAAGCGCTTCCTTGACACTGATATTGCGGAAATCCGTATCTTCAGTCGCGACGAGAAGAAACAGGACGACATGCGCAAGCGCTATGCCAATAGCAAGCTGAAGTTCTACATTGGCGATGTGCGCGATTACCAAAGCGTGCTCAATGCCACGCGCGGAGTCGATTACATTTTCCATGCGGCCGCTCTGAAACAGGTTCCGTCCTGCGAATTCCATCCGATGGAAGCGGTCAAGACCAATGTCATCGGTACCGAGAACCTGCTTGAGGCAGCGATCCAGAACGAAGTTCGTCGCGTGGTCTGCCTCAGCACCGACAAGGCTGTCTATCCAATCAACGCCATGGGTATTTCCAAGGCGATGATGGAAAAGGTCATGGTTGCCAAGTCGCGTAACCTGGACGAGAACAAGACCGTTATCTGCGGTACCCGCTATGGCAACGTAATGGCTTCGCGCGGATCGGTGATTCCGCTGTTCATCGAGCAGATCCGTGCTGGCAAGGAACTGACCCTTACCGATCCCAACATGACCCGTTTCATGATGACCCTGGGCGATGCGGTCGATCTGGTCCTGTATGCCTTCGAGCATGGCAACAATGGCGATCTGTTCGTACAGAAGGCACCGGCGGCTACCGTAGAAGTGCTGGCCAAGGCGCTGACTGCGCTGGTAGGCAAGCCTGAGCATCCGATTCAGGTCATCGGCACACGCCATGGCGAGAAACTGTATGAAGCGCTGCTGAGCCGTGAAGAAATGGCCTGCGCCGAAGACAAGGGCCAGTATTTCCGTATTCCGCCAGACCTGCGCGACCTGAACTACGCCAAGTTCGTCGAACAGGGCGAAACCAAGATTTCGCGCACTGAAGATTACAACTCGCACAATACCGAGCGTCTGGATGTCGAAGGCATGCAGCAACTGTTGCTCAAGCTGGACTTCATGCGGGCAATCCAGCGTGGCGAGCATGCTACGCCGGAGGAGTAAGGCATGAAGGTTCTGATTACGGGCGCCAATGGTTTTGTTGGCCAGAATCTGGTTTCCCATCTGGGTGAGCGGGCTGACGTGCAGGTGCTGCGCTTCACCCGTGACGATTCTCTGGACAGTCTGCCTGGGCTGGTTGCCGAGGCGGACTTCATTTTTCACCTGGCGGGCGTCAATCGTCCCCAGGATCCGCAAGAGTTCCAGACGGGCAATACCGACCTGACGCGGGCCTTGTGCGACGCCATTGTTGCCAGTGGGCGTCAGGTGCCGATTCTGTACACCTCGTCCAGCCAGGCCGAACTGGAAAACCCGTATGGCAGCAGCAAACGCGGTGCCGAAGAGGCACTCCTTGCACTGAATGCCAGTCACGGTGTGCCGGTTCACCTGTTTCGGCTTCCAAACGTTTTCGGCAAATGGGCACGTCCGAACTACAACTCGGCTGTTGCCACGTTCTGCCATAACGTCGCCCGTGATCTGCCGATCAGCATCAATGATCCGCAGGCACGCATCACCCTGGTGTACATCGATGATGTGATCAGCCACTTCGTGGCTGTCATGGACGGTAAACAGGCCGGTACGCCATTCGTCAGTGTCGAGCCGCAGTATTCGATTACTGTGGGTGAGCTGGCCGAGCAGCTGAATGTCTTTCGCGACAGTCGCCAATCGATGGTCACCGAGCGGGTCGGCACCGGTCTGGTGCGAGCCTTGTACTCGACCTACCTGAGCTACCTGCCGCCTGAGCGCTTCACCTATGAAGTGCCCAAGCATGGTGATCCGCGTGGTGTGTTCGTGGAAATGCTCAAGACGCCGGACTCGGGTCAGTTTTCCTACTTCACGGCGCATCCGGGCATTACCCGTGGCGGTCATTACCACCATTCCAAGACGGAAAAATTCCTGGTCATCAAGGGCGAGGCCTGTTTCCGTTTCCGCCATATCGTTTCCGGCGAGTTCCATGAGTTGTTCACCAGCGGTGAACAGCCCCGGATCGTTGAAACCGTGCCGGGCTGGACCCACGACATCACCAACGTTGGTGAAGACGAGATGATCGTGATGCTCTGGGCCAATGAAATCTTTGACCGCGAGCACCCGGACACCTACTACCGCCCAGTCGGTACCGAAGCCTGAGCTGCTGTTGACAGGATATTGAAATGAAAAAGCTGAAAATTGTAACTGTCGTGGGTACGCGGCCTGAAATCATTCGTCTGTCGCGGGTCATGGCGGCCCTGGACGAGCATTGCGAGCATATCCTGGTCCACACTGGCCAGAACTATGACTACGAGTTGAACGAGATCTTCTTTCAGGATCTGGGTATCCGCAAGCCGGACCACTTCCTGAATGCGGCGGGTGCCAGCGGTGCCGAAACCATCGGCAACGTGATCATTTCCGTTGACCGTGTACTGGCTGAAATCCAGCCTGAAGCACTGCTGGTACTGGGCGATACCAATAGCTGCATGGCGGTGTTGCCAGCCAAGCGTCGCAAGATTCCGACCTTCCATATGGAAGCTGGCAATCGTTGCTTCGACATGCGCGTTCCGGAAGAAATCAACCGGCGCATCGTCGACCACACGGCCGACATCAACCTCACCTACAGCACCATTGCCCGTGACTATCTGTTGCGTGAAGGCCTGCCTGCGGATCGCGTGATCAAGACCGGCAGCCCGATGTTTGAAGTGCTGGGATACTACCGTGAAGGCATCGACAACTCCGATGTCCTGACTCGCCTGGGTCTTGAGCCTGGCAAGTTCTTCGTGGTCAGCGCACACCGCGAAGAAAATATCGACTCGGACAAGAACTTCCTCAAACTGGTGGACGTACTCAACACCGTGGCAGAGCAGTTCGACCTGCCGGTAATTGTCTCCACCCATCCGCGCACCCAGAAGCGTGTCGACGCGATGGGCGTGACCTTCCATGCCAATGTGCGGTTGCTCAAGCCTCTGGGCTTCAAGGACTACAACAAGCTTCAACTCGAATCCAAGGCCGTACTGTCCGACAGCGGCACGATCAACGAGGAAGCTTCTATCCTGAATTTCCCGGCCCTGAACATCCGTGAAGCTCACGAGCGTCCTGAAGGCATGGAAGAGGCTGCGGCCATGATGGTCGGGCTGGAAACCGTGCGCGTACTGCAAGGCCTGAATATTCTCGAAAGCCAGTCGCGTGGCGATGTGCGTTCCTTGCGTCTCGTGGAGGATTACAGCATGCCCAACGTTTCCGACAAGGTCGTGCGTATCCTGCACAGCTACACCGACTACGTGAATCGCGTTGTCTGGAAGCGGTACTGATCCGAGTGGTAGAAATGGCTGAAAAAACGTTAAAGATTCTGGTAGTGACGCAGTATTTTTGGCCGGAGAATATGCGGATCAATGATCTGGTCCGCGATCTTTCTGAGAAAGGGCATGAGGTGACCGTCCTGACGGGCTTGCCTAATTATCCTGAAGGGAAAGTATTTGAAAGTTACCGCCAGAAGCCTGAAGAATTCAGTCCCTATTGCGGTGCCGAAGTGGTGCGGGTACCGCTTGTCCCTCGTGGCAAGCGCAGCCTGAGCCTGGTGCTCAACTACCTGTCGTTCTTCATCAGCGCCTCGACGCTGGGTGTTTTCAAGCTGCGCAAGCGCAAGTTCGATACGATCTTCGTGTACGCCGTTTCACCAATCATGGCTGCCATTCCGGCGCTGGTGATTGGCTGGTTGAAGCGTGCGCCAGTGTTTGTATGGGTGCTTGACCTGTGGCCTGAAACCCTGCGTGCCGTTGGCGTGGTGAAGCAGCCATGGCTGCTGGCTCTGGTCGGCAAGCTCGTTTCCTGGATCTATAACCGGACGGACTATCTGCTGTTGCAATCCCATGGCTTTCTGGACAACGTCCGGCGCTATTGCACCCGACCGATTACCGATGAGCGACTGGTCTACTTCCCGAGTTGGGCCGAGGACGATTTTTCATCGTCCTCACCGCCATTGTGTGATTTGATCAAGCAGGACCCGAACGTGTTTACGGTCGTGTTTGCCGGCAATCTTGGTGATGCTCAGGATTTCCCTGCCATACTGGAGGCAGCCGAATCGCTGCGTGCCAGCCATGCCGTGCGCTGGGTCATTGTTGGCGATGGTCGCATGAGTGAGTGGCTTGCCGAGCAGATATCGGTCAGGCAACTGGATAACGTGCATCTTCTCGGGCGACATCCGCTGGAGGCCATGCCTGGGCTGTTTGCCCAGGCGGATGCCTTGCTGGTATCGCTGAAAACCAATGATGTGTTTGAAAAGACCATTCCCGGAAAGGTCCAGGCATACCTGGCTTCGGGCCGCCCCGTATTGGGAATGATCAATGGTGAAGCAGCGCGGGTAATCAATGAGTCCGGTGCCGGTTTTGCCTGTGAGTCCGGCGATGCCCAGGGGCTGGCGACGATTACCCGTCAACTGGCTGAAACTACCCAGGCCGAACGCGACAGCATGGGTCGGGCAGGGCGCCACTATTATGAGCAGCACTATGGCAAGGGCAATCTACTGATGCGTCTGGAAACCCTCTTTCATCAAGCTACCCTTCGCAAAGCGAGCCAGTCATGATTCCCTCGTCTGTTTTACTGACTGGTGCAACCGGTTTTGTCGGTAAAGCACTACTCACCAGTCTCATCAAGCGCGGTGATCACGTGACTGCTGCAGTGCGCAGTGCTTCGGCGCAAGTCGATCCACAGGCCACGATCAGCACTGTCACGAGCCTGGACGGGCAGACGGACTGGCAAGACAGTCTCGCGGGTGTACAAGTGGTGATCCATTCGGCTGCCCGTGTACATGTCATGAACGACACTGAGGCCGATCCGCTGGCTGCGTTTCGTAAAGTCAACGTCGAAGGGACTCTGAACCTGGCACGCCAGGCTGCAGCGGCGGGAGCCAGACGCTTTATCTTCATCAGTTCCATCAAGGTCAATGGTGAAGGTACTCAGCCGGGCCAGCCTTATCGTGCTGACGATACGCCTGCCCCCATGGACCCGTACGGGGTTTCCAAGATGGAAGCCGAGCAGGGCTTGCGCGCCCTTGCCGAGCAGACCGGGCTGGAAGTCGTGATTATTCGTCCTGTACTGGTCTATGGGCCGGGAGTGAAAGCCAACTTCCTGTCGATGATGCGCTGGCTGGACAAAGGTGTTCCGCTGCCTTTTGGTGCGATCGATAACCGGCGCAGCCTGGTTGCCCTGGATAATCTGGTCGACCTGATTGTGACCTGCATGACCCATCCCGCGGCTGCCAACCAGACTTTTCTGGTCAGCGATGGCGAAGATCTGTCGACGACCCAATTGCTCAAACGCATGGCAAGTGCGCTGGGCAAGTCGGCGCGGCTGTTGCCGATCCCGTCTGCCCTGCTGGAGCTGGGGGCGAAGATGCTGGGCAAGCGTTCGCTGTCACAGCGTTTGTGTGGATCCTTGCAGGTGGATATCGATAAAAATCGTTCATTGTTGGGCTGGACTCCTCCAGTGAGCGTTGACAAGGCCTTGTCGATGGCCGCTCGTCACTATCAGGAAAACCAGAGCAGGTGATTCAAGGTTCCTGATATGGGTAGCGGCACTCAGGTTCAAGGTGCAAGTCGGCAAATGCCTTGTGACCGGGTTGCAACATGAATTGTTTTCAACGGCGTCATACGCCATGAAGTCCGAACAGACGACATGGAGTCAGGTGGAGATAGAGGGATGATGATGAAGTTACGCTCGCGAATGCTTGGCCTTTCGCGCAAGAACAAGCGAATAGTGCAGGTCGGCGCCGATATCCTGTTGGTGTGGGTTGCCTTACTGCTCGCGTTTGTCGTGCGGCTGGGCGTTGACGCGGCCTATACGTCCATCTTCGATCACTTCTGGTTGTTCGCCGCGGCACCAGTCCTGACGATTCCTATCTTTATCCGCTTCGGTATGTACCGTGCGGTCATGCGCTTTTTTGGCAATGATGCGCTGATCACCATTATCAAGGCCGTCAGTCTGTCTGCCTTGCTGGTTTCACTGGTCGTGTACTGGTATGGCGACCATGAAGTGGTTGTCCCTCGCTCGGTCATTTTCAATTACTGGTGGCTGAGCCTGGTGATGATCGGTGGCTTGCGCCTGATCATGCGCCAGTACTTTCTGGGCGACTGGTTCATGGCTTCCCAGCATGTTCCTTTCACCTCACGTGACAATGGCTTGCCCAAGGTTGCAATCTATGGCGCCGGCGCGGCAGGCAATCAACTGGTCGCCGCCTTGCGTCTCGGGCGCTTGATGCGGCCGGTGGCGTTCATTGACGACAACAGTTCGATTACCAAGCGTACTGTCGGCGGGCTGTTGGTCTACAAGCCCAGGCATATCCAGCAAATGATCGATGCCACCGGTGCGCAGGAAATTCTCCTGGCCATTCCATCGGCGACCCGTACCCGTCGACGCGAGATTCTTGAGTATCTGGAAGGCTATCCGCTGCATGTGCGCAGCGTGCCTGGCTTCATGGATCTGGCCAGTGGCCGGGTCAAGGTCGATGACATTCAGGAAGTGGGCATCGCTGACCTGCTGGGTCGCGACTCGGTGTCGGCACAGGACGATCTGCTGGAGCACTGTATTACTGGCAAGGTCGTGATGGTTACCGGCGCGGGTGGTTCGATCGGCTCTGAGTTATGCCGTCAGATCCTCATGCTGAAGCCTGCCCGGCTGCTGCTGTTCGAGCACAGCGAATTCAACCTCTACAGTATTTTCGGTGAACTGGAGAAGCAGGTTCAGCAGAACGCGCTCAATGTCGAAGTGCTGCCAATCCTGGGTTCGGTACGCTACTTCGATAAAATGGTCGATGTGATGCGGACCTGGAACGTCGAGACGGTCTATCACGCTGCCGCCTACAAGCATGTGCCGATCGTCGAGCACAACAGCGCTGAAGGCGTGCTGAACAATGTCATGGGTACGTTGCACACGGCACAGGCGGCCTTGCAGGTCGGTGTTGCCAACTTTGTACTGATCTCCACTGACAAGGCGGTTCGTCCGACGAATGTCATGGGCAGCACCAAAAGGCTCGCCGAAATGATCTTGCAGGCGCTCAGCCGCGAGGTTGCGCCGATACTGTTCAGTGGCAGCAGCAAGGTTTCCCACGTCAACAAGACCCGTTTCACCATGGTGCGCTTCGGCAATGTGCTGGGCTCTTCCGGCTCGGTGATCCCGCTGTTTCACAAGCAGATCAAGAGCGGTGGTCCGTTGACGGTGACCCATCCGAATATCACCCGCTACTTCATGACCATACCCGAAGCGGCGCAACTGGTGATTCAGGCAGGTTCCATGGGGCAGGGCGGGGACGTTTTCGTGCTGGATATGGGCGCGCCGGTGAAAATCATCGAGCTGGCCGAGCGGATGATCAACCTGTCAGGCCTGAGCATGCGTTCCGAGCGCAATCCACATGGTGATATCGCCATCGAATTCACCGGTTTGCGTCCAGGGGAAAAACTCTACGAAGAACTGTTGATCGGCGATAACGTGGTGCCGACCCGTCACCCGATGATCATGAGCGCCAATGAAGACTTCCTGCCGTGGGACACCCTGAAGGACAAGCTGGAGTCGCTGTTGAATGCCGTCGCCAACGATGACTATCCACGTGTGCGGCAGATGCTGAGCGAGCTGGTGGCCGGTTACACGCCTGAAGGCGAGATCGTCGACTGGATGCACCTGGAAAAACGCATCAACAATCAGTAACTCTCTTCTCATCCGGCAGCGCGGTGTAGTACACACCGCGCTGTCCGTCGATCAGAACAACACTTTCGCCACATCCGCAAAGCGTTTGGCGAAGTGCACGGTCAGTCCTTCCTTCAAGTAGTCCGGAAGTTCCTCGAAGTTGCCACGGTTGGGCTCCGGAAGGATCAGTTCGTTGATCTTCTGGCGGCGTGCCGCGATGACCTTTTCACGCACCCCGCCAATCGGTAGCACATGCCCGGTCAGGGTCAGCTCGCCGGTCATGGCCACGCCTTTTTTCGGCGGCTGGTTGCGCGCCAGTGACAGCAACGCGCTGGCCATGGTCACGCCGGCACTCGGGCCGTCCTTGGGCGTTGCGCCTTCCGGTACGTGCAGATGCACGAAGGCTTCGTCGAAGAACTGCGCATCACCGCCAAAGGCTTTCAGGTTGGAGCTGACGTAGCTGTAGGCTATTTCGGCAGACTCTTTCATCACATCGCCCAGTTGTCCGGTCAGCTTGAAGCCACGGTTCAGGGTGTGAATGCGTGTGGCTTCGATCGGCAAGGTGGCGCCGCCCATGCTGGTCCAGGCCAGGCCGGTGATGACCCCGGTGCCGGACAGAACCTGTTCGCTGCGGAACACTGGCATGCCCAGCGAGGCTTCCAGGTCCTTGTTGCCGATCTTGATCACCGAGTCTGGCTCATCCAGCAGTTTGACCACTGCCTTGCGCACCAGCTTGCCCAGTTGCTTTTCCAGTTGCCGGACTCCGGCTTCGCGGGCGTAGCCTTCGATCACGGCACGCAGGGCGCTGTCGCTGATCGACAGCTTGTTTTTGGCTACACCGGCCTTGTCCAGTTGCTTGGGCCACAGGTGGCGCTTGGCGATGGCGAGTTTTTCTTCGGTGATATAGCCGGACAGGCGAATTACTTCCATGCGGTCCAGCAGCGGACCGGGAATCGAATCCAGGGTGTTGGCGGTGCAGACGAACAGGACCTTGGACAGGTCCAGGCGCAGGTCCAGATAGTGATCGAGGAATTCGACGTTCTGTTCCGGATCCAGGGTTTCCAGCAGCGCGGAAGCCGGATCGCCTTGATAGCTTTGGCCCATCTTGTCGATTTCATCGAGCATGATGACCGGGTTCATCACTTCCACATCCTTGAGCGCCTGCACCAGCTTGCCTGGCTGGGCACCGATGTAGGTGCGACGGTGGCCCTTGATTTCCGCTTCGTCGCGCATGCCGCCCACGCTCAGGCGATAGAACGGACGCCCCAGGGATTCGGCAATCGAACGGCCGACGCTGGTCTTGCCTACGCCGGGCGGACCGACCAGTAAGACGATCGAGCCGCTGATTTCGCCTTTATAGGCACCCACGGCAAGGAATTCGAGAATCCGCGCCTTGATATCGTCGAGCCCGGCATGGTGCTGATCAAGTACCTTGCGCGCATGCTTGAGGTCCAGCTTGTCCTTGCCGTAGACACCCCACGGCAAGGAACTGGCCCAGTCCAGATAGTTGCGGGTCACGGCGTATTCGGGCGAGCCGGTTTCCAGCACCTTGAGCTTGGCTATTTCTTCGTCGATTTTCTTGCGCGCCTGGGCGGGCAGGGTCTTGCCTTCCAGGCGCTGCTCGAACTGTTCGATATCGGCACTGCGGTCGTCCTTGCTCAAGCCCAGTTCCTGCTGGATGACCTTGAGTTGTTCCTTGAGGAAGAACTGGCGCTGGTGTTCTCCAATCTTGCGATTGACCTCGGCGGATATCTCTTTTTGCAGGCGTGCGACTTCGACTTCCTTGCGCAACATCGGCAGGACTTTTTCCATCCGCTTGAGCATCGGCACGCAATCGAGCACTTCCTGCAGTTCGACGCCGGTTGCCGAGGTCAGCGCTGCGGCAAAGTCGGTGAGGGGCGAGGGATCGTTCGGGCTGAAGCGGTTGAGATAGTTCTTCAGCTCTTCGCTGTACAGCGGGTTGAGCGGCAACAGTTCCTTGATCGCGTTGATCAGGGCCATGCCGTAGGCCTTGACCTCGTCGGTCGGCTCCTTGGGTTGCTGCGGGTATTCGACTTCCACCAGATAAGGCGGGCGATGGTGCTTGAGCCAGGTGCGGATGCGGACCCGGCTCAAACCCTGGGCTACAAACTGTAAGCGACCATTTTCGCGACTGGCATGGTGAACCTTGACCAAAGTGCCATACTCGGGAAGTGCCTTGGTATCGAAGTGACGCGGATCCTCCTGAGGGGTATCCATGAAAAACAGCGCCAGCGAGTGATGCTCGGACTTGCTGACCAGCTCGAGAGTTTCGGCCCACGGCTCTTCGTTGACGATCACAGGCAGTACCTGTGCCGGAAAGAAAGGGCGGTTGTGGATCGGAATGATATAGACCTTGTCCGGCAGCGTCTGGCCGGGGAGGGCAAGGGAGGTGCTGTTGGAATTCAGGTGGATCGTGTGTTCGGCTGCGTCATCAGGCAAATCTTGCGAGTCTTTCTGCTGGTCGCTCATGGTGCACCTGCGAAATTGAACATGATGCTTAGATGGGGCAAGTGGCCTCAGGTTTCAATGGGGATGGTCGATAGCGTAGGTAGGAGGCAATCAACCCATGAAATGTAAGGCCGTGCCTTGCTTTCACAGGGCTTGATTGCGCATTGGCACAATGCCTGATGTTGCGTGCTCTCAATGGGTTCGACAGTTCATCTGCATGCGAAACCATGCCAAGGCTGGCGTTCCTGTTAGCAGTACTGCCGTTTTGGATTGAATCGAGTATGACCAGAGTATTTTCCCCTGTTGTTCTGGCTGGATTATTGATGTGGTCCGCTGCACATGCATCGGCTGCAGCCTTGACGGCCCAGGTCTTCGACAAGCAAGGCAAGCCGCTTGCCGATGCCGTGTTGACGCTCAAAGGGCCGGCCGGGCCGGCTACCAGCGCTGGCAAGGCCGATATGGACCAGCGCGACCAGGAGTTTTCGCCGCGGGTGCTGGCTGTGCATACCGGAGCGCAAGTCAAATTCCCCAACAGTGACAACATTCGTCACCAGGTCTATTCCTTTTCTCCGGCAAAGCGTTTCGAGCTGCGTCTCTATGAAGGCACGCCTTCTGAGCCGCTGCTGTTCGACAAGGCGGGTGTCGTGGTGCTGGGCTGCAACATCCATGACTGGATGGTCGGCTACATCTATGTCACCGATGAGCCATGGTTCGGGGTGACCGACAGCAATGGCACGCTCAAGCTTGATCAGTTGCCTGTCGGCCATTACACGGCAACGCTCTGGCACCCGCAGGCCGAAGACATGCAGCCGGTTTCGGGCGGCGAGTTCGATGTTCCGGCGTCGGGCCTTGCCCAGCGTTTCAACCTTGATGTCGAGGTCACGCCTGAAGATAAACCTGCCAGGCCCGCTCCGGGAGCGTTTGGCGATGCTTTCCACAAGGCTGCTCATTGATGAATCTTCGTAACAGCTTCCAGGCGCGCATTGCCTGTGTATTGATCGCTTTGCTGCTGATCGTGGTCGGTGCGGTGTTCTTTGCCGTCAAGATCGCGACCGGCGATGCGGTCCGTACTCAGGCTCAGGCACAACTGGAAGTAGGTAGCCGGGTTTTTGAGCGTCTGATCGAGCTGCGCGGCAGGCGCCTGCGCGATACGGTGCAATTACTGTCTGCCGATTTTGGTTTTCGCGATGCAGTTGCCAGCGAAGACTCATCCACCATCCGCTCGGTGCTGTTGAACCACGGTGGGCGGATCAATGCCAGTGACATGTTTCTGCTGGGCATGGACGGCACGGTGGTCGCCAGTACCGAGGCCGAAGTGCCGGAAGGTTCCAAGTTCGTTTACGACCAGGCCTTGCGCAATGCCAAACGCAACAAGCAATCGGTACTGATCGTTCCCGGTGGTGGCATACCGCATCTGCTGGTCGAAAGTACCGTGCTGGCGCCTCTGCCACTTGGGCGGGTGGTGATGGGGTTTGCCATCGACAGCGATATTGCCCAGGAACTGCGCTCGCTCAGTGGTCTGGAAGTGTCGTTCCTGACCGTGGAAAACGGTCAGCCGGGCAAATTGATCAGCACTCAGCCCGAAACTTCGCATGCTGACCTTGTCGAGTTGATGATGAGCTCTTCCGAAGGACAGATGCGGGTAACCGAGCAGTCGAACCTGAACTTTCTCAGCCAGTCACTGATGCTTGCCAATACCGGCCAGGCCAGCGACGGACAAGTGATTGCCTTGCTGCAAAGCCCGCTGGACAAGGCCTTGCAAGCCTTTGCGCCGCTGGACGAAAAAATCTTCTGGATCTCACTGGCGGCGCTGTTTGCCTCTTTGCTGGGAACACTGGCACTGGCTCGCAGTGTGTCCACTCCGGTTCGTGAGCTGGCTCTGGCGGCCAAGCGTATCGAAGACGGCGATTATGAAACTCCGGTAGTCATGAAGCGCAGCGACGAACTGGGCATGCTCGCCGGCGCCATCAATGCCATGCAGGAGGGTATCGCGCTACGTGAAGGGCAACTGGCACACAACGCTTTGCACGATGCGGTAACCGGGTTACCGAACCGTGCGCTGGTCATCGAGCGGCTGGGTAGCGCGATTGCTGCGGAACGGCCGGTGGCGTTGATGTATCTCGGCATCGAGAACATGGCCTCGATCAACGAAAGCTGTGGTGCCGATGGGGTTGACCAGTTGCTGCGTCAGGTAGGGCAGCAATTGCAGGACGCCTTGCACTCTGGCGATACCGTTGCCCGGGTGACGCCCAATGAATTCCTGTTGTTGCTGGACAACACCAGCAGCGATGGCGCGGTGGCCATGGGCGATACCCTGCAACGTATCCTCAGCGAACCGCATCGTGTCGATAACCATGACATCTCGCTTGAGTGCTGCATCGGTATCACGACTTACCCGGAAAACGGCGGTGCTCCCCAGGAACTGCTTAGCCGTGCGGCGATTGCCCGCAAGGACGCCATCAACCTGCCGGGCCGGATGCAGATCTACCAGGATGGCCGCGACCTGGCCCACCAGCGCCAGATCAGCCTGATTCGCGACTTGCGCAAGGCGGCGCAGAATGGCGAACTGATGCTGCATTACCAGCCCAAGCTGGATATCCGCAAAGGACATGTGTCTCAGGCCGAAGCCTTGTTGCGCTGGAGTCATCCGCAGTTCGGCAATGTTTCGCCTGCCGAATTCATCGTGCTGGCCGAACGTACCGGCAGTATCCAGTTGCTGACCAACTGGGTGATCGAAGAAGCCATGCGCCAGTTGGCCGAATGGAATACGCGCGGCCTGTTCATCCAGTTGTCGGTGAATATTTCAGCCGACGATCTGCTCGGTGGCGATCTGGTCGGGCACGTTACCACCTTGCTGGAACACTATGGCGTGCCTGCCGAACAACTGATTTTCGAGATCACTGAAAGCGCGGTGATGAGCGAACCGGAAAAAGCCCTGGTGGTGCTCCATCGCTTGCGCGATTGCGGCATCAGTCTTTCGGTGGATGACTTCGGCACCGGCTATTCTTCGTTGGCACACCTCAAACGGCTGCCGGTACAGGAGTTGAAGATCGACCAGTCCTTCGTTCGCAATCTGGATGAAACCAGTGAGGACGCAGTGATCGTGCGCTCCACCATCGAGATGAGCCACAACCTCGGGCTCAAGGTGGTCGCTGAAGGCGTCGAATATCAGCACAGCCTGCAATTGCTTGAGCGGTGGCATTGCGACACGGCTCAGGGCTACCTCATCAGTCGCCCCTTGACCGCCACAGCGTTCGAGGCATGGATCGCCGCGTCTCTGACTCCCCCCAGCCTGATGGTTAATTGAGCTATGACCTACAGAATTTCGTTGTTGTTGGGTTGTTTTCTGGAGGCTTTCACGTCCCTTGCCATGGCCGATAACGGTCGTCTGATCGCCACGGGCGGAGCCAGCAGCATAGAAGGCGCTGCGGGCGGCGGGATCACGCCATGGGCGGTGATTACCGGTTATGGCGAGCAGGGCGAGTGGGGCGCCAGCGCCTTTGCCACTCACGTCGATTTACCTGACTACACGCTGGATGTGGCCGGCATGGCCGTTGCTTACGGTAATCGTGTCGAGCTGTCCTATGCCCATCAGCGTTTCGATCTGGGCACCCTGCAGCACAAGCTGAGCCTGCCTGAAGATAACCTGACCCAGGATGTTTTCGGGGTCAAGGTGCGGCTGTTCGGCGATCTGATCTACGATTCCTTGCCGCAAGTGTCACTGGGCGTGCAGTACAAGCACCAGAACGATTTCCTGATTCCGAGCCTGATCGGTTCAAAGCGTGATTCGGACGTCGAGGGCTACCTGACTGCCAGCCGTCTGTTCATGGGTGCGGCCTTTGGTTACAACGTATTGGTCAACGGCGGTGTGCGTTACAGCCGCGCCAACGAAACCGGTTTGCTGGGCTTTGGTGGCGACCGCCGCGACAGCCGCAGCGTGCTCAAGGAAGGTTCGGTAGCGGTGTTGTTCAACCCGCGCTGGGCCATGGGCGTCGAGTATCGCGAGAAGCCGGACAACCTGTCGTTTGCCGGCGAGAGCGATTGGGCGGACGTGTTTGTCGGCTACTTCCCCAACAAGCATCTGTCGATTGTTCTGGCCTATGCCCGTCTGGGCGAAATCGCCACGCTGGATAACCAGAATGGTACTTATCTGTCCGTGCAGGGGAGCTTCTGATGAGCCGTCTATTGATGTGCCTGATGATCGCCTTGCTGGTGGGGTGCGCCCAGCAGCCGCCCAGGGATGACAGCCTCTATCAGGACCTGGGACAACGCGCCGGTATCCAGCGGATTGTCGAAGGCATGCTGATGAACATTGCCAGGGATGACCGCATCGTCGAGCGTTTCCGGAAAATCGACATCGTGCGTCTGCGCGACAAGCTGGTGGAGCAGTTTTGTGTTGAAGCGGGCGGCCCTTGCCAGTACACCGGTTCCAGCATGGCTGAATCGCACAAGGGCCAGAACCTGACCCGTAGTGATTTCAACGCTCTGGTGGAAAACCTGATCGATGCCATGGATGCCGAGAAAATTCCGGTGCCGGTGCAAAACCGCCTGATCGCCCGCTTGGCGCCAATGCGTGGCGAGGTCATTGAGAAGTAAGCGCCGGACATGACAGCCAGATCGTTTCTGCAATGATCTGGTTGCAGGTTTGTTTTGTAATGTTTCCTCTTTGTATTCATGAAGAAATATTAATTTGCAGTTCGCTGTCGAGGAATGCAAGTTTCCTTTCTGGCGCATATAACTGATGCATCAAAAACGCATGCAAAAGAAATAAGCGGCTCTGTTTTAGAAAGTATTTCTAAATCTTTCCGGGATATGGTATTTCGTTGCGGTGCCTCAGGACTGCCTTGCGCATCGGCTCTGTCAGCGTTGCACAGGCGTGTGCACGACACTTTGTGTGTTGGCTTTGATACAACTCCGTACAGAAATGAGCACTGTATCAAGCCGTAGTCTTTCAGTTAAAACGCGGCATTACTCGTTCAGGTCTTTTTGCCTTGGTCATCCGTTTGGATAACCAGGACAGTTTTCAGTGTGCGTCACATTTCTCAGGGAAGTTATATGTTGCAGAAACAAAGTCTGTTGTTGAGTGCCGTCGCTCTGGCGGCTGTGGTGATGTTGCCGCTGGCCAGCGCGCAAGCGGCTGCACCGGTCAAGGAGCCCGTGCAGCAAGGGATAAGAGCCTTCAAGTTGTGCACCGGTGCCGACAACCTGTCGCACATTCAGGAAGGGACGCTCGATCCGAAGTTTCGTACCGATGTCGATGTCATCCATTTCAAGGAAACTCCGGCCCATTCCTCCTACGACTGGCACCCGGCCCCTGAAGAGCAATACGTGATCAGCCTTGCGGGCACGCTTGAGTTCTTCACCACCGGTGGCGAAACCTTCGTGCTGCGCCCTGGCGATGTACTGGTTGCACAAGACACCACTGGCCCTGGCCATCGCTGGGAAATGATCGGTGACCAGCCATGGCGTCGCGCCTATATCACCCTGAAACCCGGCGTGAAGACGGCGTTCGTACCCAAGGCCGGCTCCAAAGGCTGCTGACCGGACGCAGTGCCCGGTGTCAAAAAAGGCGGCTACCCTGTTGGGGTAGCCGCCTTTTTCATTGCTTCAGCGCCTCATCATTTCGGCAGTTTGAATGCCATGACGTAGTCACCCTGTCTGGTGCCCAGTGAGCCGTGACCACCGGCTACCACCAGCACATATTGCTGGCCGTCCTTGCCGGTGTAAGTCATCGGTGTGGTCTGTGCGCCTGCTGGCAGACGGGCTTCCCACAACTGTTTGCCGTTACGAACATCGTAGGCGCGCAGGTACTGGTCCAGCGTTCCGCTCAGGAAAGCCAGGCCACTGGCCGTGGTGAAGGTCCCTCCGAGGCTTGGAACGCCCATGGTCAGCGGGATCGGCACCGGCGAACTGTCACGTACAGTACCGTTCTTGTGCATCCAGATGGTCTTGTGGTTGGTCAGGTCGACAGCCGCCACGTAACCCCATGCTGGCGCCTGGCAAGGCAGGCCCATCGGCGAGAGCAAGGCTTCGAGAATCACGCCATAAGGTGCGCCTTTATTGGGTTGCACACCTTCGGTTTCGCTCTTGCGACCCGGACCTGCCTCAACCTCGGCCGCAGGCACCAGTTTCGAGCGGAAGGCCATGTAGCTCGGGTTGACGAAGGCGATCTGACGAACCGGGTCAATCGAGATACCGCCCCAGTCGAACACGCCGAAGTTGCCGGGATAAACAATCGTGCCTTGCAGCGATGGCGGAGTGAACGGGCCTTCGTAGCGCAAGGACTTGAAGTCGATCCGGCACAGCATCTGATCGAATGGCGTGACGCCCCACATGTCACGCTCCTTGAGTGGCGGCGGCATGAAGTTCAGATCGGATTTGGGCTGGGTCGGCGAAGTGCGATCCCCTTCGACCGCACCTTGCGGCACTGGCACTTCATTGATCGGCACTATGGGTTGGCCGTTGCTGCGGTCCAGTACATAGATGCTGCCTTGCTTGGTCGAAGCCAGTACCGCCGGTTTGACGCCATCGGCGGTCTTCATGTCCATGAGCGTCGGTTGACCGCCCACGTCCATGTCCCACAGATCGTGATGGGTGAACTGGTAATGCCAGCGCACATGACCGGTTGCGATATCCAGTGCTACCAGACCGGCGCTGTATTTCTCCGAGGCCGGGGTGCGATTGCCGCCCCACTGATCAGGCATCTGGTTGCCCATCGGCAGGTAGAGCATGCCCAGTTTTTCATCGACGCTGAACATGGACCACATATTCGGCGAGTTGCGTGTGTAGGTCTGGCCTTCGGCGATAGGCGTGGTGTCGTCCGGGTTGCCGCTGTCCCAGTTCCATACCAGGCGGCCGCTGTGTACGTCGTAGGCACGAATCACACCCGAAGGTTCGTCGGTTGAGACGTTATCGGTGACATGGCCGCCGATCACCACCAGGTCTTTGGTCACTGCCGGTGGCGAAGTGGAGTAGTAGCCGCCCGGAGCAAAGGTGCCGATGTTGGCGCTGAGGTCGATTGAGCCCTTGTTGCCGAAGTCTTCGCACATCTTGCCGGTGTCGGCATTGAGCGCGATCAGGCGGGTGTCAGCGGTGGGCAGGAAGATCCGGCGCGGACAGACGTTGCCTGCTGCGCCTTCGGCTGCCGGTGCTGCCGGGCTTTGCGCTGGTGCGCTTGCCGCGTAGGCCGCGTCATCGTGATACGAGACGCCACGGCAGGTCATGTGGGCCCAGCCTTTGAAGTTTTCCGCATTCTGGGTGCTGATTTTCGGGTCGAAGCGCCAGATCTCCTTGCCGCTGTCCGGATCCAGGGCAATCACCTGGCTGTGCGGCGTGCACACATACAGCATGCCGTTGACCTTGAGCGGGGTGTTCTCGGCAGTGGTTTCTCCCGGATCGCCCGGGCCCGGAATATCGCCTGTGCGGTAAGTCCAGGCTGGCACCAGCGTGTTGACGTTGTCCGGCGTGATCTGCGCCAGCGGTGAGTAACGATCGCCAAAGGCAGTGCGGCCATAAGACTGCCAGTCGCCATCGGGCATGGCGGGCGCGGTGTTGCTGGTGCCAGCTGTCTCGCGGTCCAGTTGTCCTTCGATACGACCGGGATGGGTGAACTGGCTGGCCAGTGCGGCAAGCCCGGCCAGCACCACAGCGCCAGTCAGCGCGCCGGTTCCCAGCCGCGCAGGCTCGCCCCGCAGCAAGGGCCGACGAAACCATGGCAGCAACAGGACAATGCCGAGTGCAAACCAGAGTGCCAGGCGTGGTACCAGTTGCCACCAATCCAGGCCGACTTCCCACAATGCCCAGACCGTGCTCGCAAACAGCAGGAGCGCATACAGGCCAATTGCGGAGCGACGTCCGAGGATGAGCAAGATGCCCGTGACTGCAAAGCCGATCCCTGCCAGCAGGTAATAGAGTGAGCCGTCCAGCTGCATCAATCTGAGGCCGCCGACCAACAGGACCAGACCCATCAGTGCGATCAGCAGACCGAGCAAAGTGGGTAACAGGCGATTTCTACTCAAAGCACCTTCAGTGCTCATAATGCGAATCTCCGTGACGATTGAATGTGTTATTGACGCTCTGCTGCGTCTTGCGCAGTGGCGTCATGTTTTTGAACGCTAGTTCTTGAAACGAATTTCTGACAGCCGATATCAACCATTGGTCAGAAGATCCTGCTCAGGCCCGAAAGGCGGGCGTTGAGGCGTAGACCATCAATGTTCGGGTTCGTGCATCGAAATAGGTGTGACAGGCGTGATGGAATGCGGCCCAGAGTCAGGCCATCATCGATAATGATAGGGAGCTAATGAATTTCTAAACAGACTCAACTCTGACATGGAGCATTGTGGATTCTGTAACAGTGTGCAGGTCGCCCGCGCATTGCACGCAGGCGACCTGTCTGGCCTGGGTCAGAACGTGGTGCGCAAACCTACTTGCACGCTACGGCCCTGGGCCGGTGCGATATCGCGCAGGATCGAGCTGGCGTAGCGCACCGTCTGGTTGGTCAGGTTCTCGCCATTGACGAAGGCCAGCCATTGGCTGCCACCGAGGTTGAAGCGATAACCGGCACTGGCGCCCAGTGTGGTGTAGCCATCGGTGCTGGATTCATTATCCGGGACCCGATGCTGAGCACTGGCATGTTCGATATCGATGCGCGCCTGCCACTTGTCCAGCTCCCACAACAGGCCGCTGTTCAGGCGCAGAGGCGCGATACGGGGCAGGGCTTCGCCGGTGTCCAGGTTGGTGGCACGGGTGTAGTCGCCAGACAGCTCCAGCGCCAGGCTACCGTACTGGTTTTCGCCCAGCTTCCAGTGATCCTGCGCCTCGATACCGCTGAAGCGGGCCCGGACGCCTGCATAGTTGAATTCCGGAATCCCGCTGGCATCGTCATTACCGTCCTCGTCGACGCTGCGACCGCTGCCCAGCAGGCCGATGTAGTTGGAGAAGTGGCTGTAGAACACGCCTGCACTGCCTTTGTGGGTGCCGTTGTCAAAGCGCAGCGCCAGGTCGCTGGAAACCGCTTTTTCTTTCGACAGGTCGGCATTGCCGCGCTCATAAGTACCGGTGGCGACGTGAGCACCATTGGCATACAGCTCGTAGAAAGTCGGGGCCCGTTCGGTATAGCCCAGCGTCGCGGCCAGCGACCAGACTGGCGTCAGGGTGTAGACCGCGCCCGACGACAGGCTGCCCGCAGTGAATTTGCTCGAGTTGTCGGCGGCAGCGAAACGCTCCTTGCCCTGGGCATCCGGATCGACTGTGGTGTGCTCGATACGTCCACCCAGGCTCAGCTTCAGGCGCTCGGTGGCTTGCAGTTCTTCAAGAATGAACAACGCCCCGGCATCGGTATCGGTCTGTGGTACGAACGCTTCCTCGCCCAGAGCCGAAAACTCACTGCGGGTCACTTGTGCGCCGACGACGCCGTTGAGTGGGCCGATCGGTTGATGACGGGCTTCGATGCGGGCTTCGTAGCCCTTGTTCTTGAAGGTGGTGCCGACTTCACCGCCTTCGATTTCGCGGTGTTCGTAGTCGGTGTAGCCCGCATCGAGCTTGACCGAGGTGAAAGGGCCGGACAGGTTGCGGATCTCCGACGCGAAGGCGTAATGCTCCTGCTGCATGCGGATACGCACGTCCTGCTCGGCAGGCGATCCGTAGTTGGAATCGTAGTTGCTGTACGACACACCGGCGTAGCCGTCATCCCAGGTGTAGGAACCGCCGACCGCACCGCCGTCCTGGCGTCCGTCGCTGTTGCTCAGGCGTTTTTTCCTGTCGCCGTCTTCGCTGCCTTGCGCGCGCAGCTCGCTGGTGCGGGCATAGCCGGGGATACGCAGGTCATTGAACTCGCGAGCGTTGGCGTCGATGTGCAGGGCGAACTGGCCGTTGCCGGCTTCCAGCTTGCCCGCGCTGCTGCGGGTCGTATCGGCACCGCCGTAGCGAAGTTCGCCAGCGCCGTGGATGCCTTCGATGGCTTCGGTGGGAATGCGGTTATCGAAAGTATTGACCACGCCACCGATAGCGCTGCCGCCATACAGCAAGGCGGCCGGGCCACGTACGACTTCGATGCGCTCGACATTCACCGGGTCCAGCGGTACGGCGTGATCATAGGACAGCGACGAAGCATCCAGGGCACCTACGCCGTTACGCAGGATACGAATCCGGTCACCGTCCATGCCGCGGATGATCGGGCGGCTGGCTCCCGGACCGAAGTAGGACGAAGAAACTCCCGGCTGCCTGTTCAGGGTTTCACCCAGGCTGCCTTTCTGCTCAAAGGTCAAGGCATCGCCTTCCAGAACCGTGCTCGGGGTTGCCAGTTGATCGCTGCCCAGCGGGTTGGCAGTGATGACCTGAGGTTGCAGCTCAAGGCTTTCGGCGGCATATACGGGAGCGGCAAGCAGCAGGGCGGTTGCCAGTGGCGTCAGACGCCAGAGCAGGTTGTGGTGTATCGGTGACATAGGGGTTTCCTTGGCGGGGCATGCGGGAATGCCCCAGGTCGAGAGCTGCGTGGAGGTGTGTAATTTGTAGTTACAATATAACATCTCTTTTTGGCTGAAAAGCGGAACTTTCGACGTTGCGTGCAGGAGTATTCCCGGAATCGGCTCGACGAAACTTATCCCATCTCACGCTAAGCTCTTCCTACCTTCTGATGGCTCGGCTAATGTGCGCACCTTTCGCATTCATCACGCTTGAAGGTCAGTCATGACAACCACCACCAACGACCCCCTGCACGGCGTTACGCTTGAACAGATCCTCAAGGCTCTGGTCGAGCACTACCAATGGTCCGGCCTGGCCGAGCGCATCGACATTCGCTGTTTCAAGAGCGATCCGAGCATCAAGTCCAGCCTGACCTTCCTGCGCAAGACGCCCTGGGCTCGCGAGAAAGTGGAAGCGCTGTACGTGAAGCTGCATCGCAGCAAAGGCTGGTAAATACGCACGGCATGGACGCTGGCCTGCAAGGAACCAACGATGCACAGCGAACATCCGCAACTGGCGCAGGGACAGCGTCGCTACGCGCTTATTGCCGCCTGCCTGGGCTGGTCCGGACTGGCGATCCAGATGTATCTGATTTTCTGGGCACGCTGGGCCGATCAGGCCAGCCTGCTGGGCGGACTGGTCCGGTTTTTCAGCTTCTTTACCGTCTTGAGCAACACGCTTGTGGCTGTAGCACTGACCTGTGCATGGAGTCAGCGACAGTCGCGGGGTCATGGCTTTTTTCGCAATCCGGTGGTGTGCGGCGGCATTACCGTCAGCATTGTACTGGTGGCCATCGCCTATAACCTGCTGCTGCGCCATTTGTGGCAGCCACAGGGCTGGCAGTGGATCGCGGACGAACTGCTGCACGACGTCATGCCGCTGCTCTTTGTGCTGTATTGGTGGCTGTATGTGCCCAAAGGCAGACTGCGCCTGACTCATGTTGCGCTGTGGACGCTGTACCCGATATTCTATTTCGGTTACGTCCTGCTGCGCGGCGATGCGATAGGGGATTACCTGTATCCCTTTATCGATGTCGGCACTCTTGGTTACAGCCAGGCTTTTCTCAATGCCCTGGGGGTGTTGACGGGATTTATTGCGATTGCCCTGGTATTGCTGGGAGTGGACAGGCTGTACAAGCCTCGCGAATGAATTGGCTCCCGCACGTGCAGGAGCCAATCACTGGCGAACGGGCGCTCAATCAGCTCTCGTCGTGCTCATCCAGCCGCCAGTAACCCGCTGCCTTGACGAACCCGTCATCAAGCTTGAACTCGTCTAGCAGCACACGGCGTATCTTGCGTGACAAGGCTGCTTCGGTAGCGACCCAAGCGTAAAGCTTGCCTTCAGGCAGTGTCAGACCGCGGGTGACGTCCAGCAGATGCTGTTCACCGCGAACCACCCAACTGACATCGACCTGTGCCTGGCTCTGCAAGACCTGTTGCTCATCCGGACTCGCGATCTCGATCACCACCCGTGCCACGCGATTGGCCGGCAGTGATTCCAGGCGCCGGGCAATGGCCGGAATGGCGGTTTCGTCGCCGATCAGCAGATAGCTGTCGAACATGTCCGGCACCACCATCGAACCACGTGGCCCGGCGATATGCAGGAACTGCCCCGGCTCGACCTGAGCGGCCCAGGACGCGGCAGGTCCTTCGCCATGCAGGACAAAATCGATATCCAGCTCGCCTGTCGTTTCGTCATAGCGACGCGGTGTGTAGTCACGCATGGCCGGGCGCGGGCCGTCGCTGTTGCCGCCAGGCGTGAAGTTTTCCAGTGCCGCCTGTTCTTCGGGCGTCTGGGCGAACAGGAGCTTCACGTGGTCATCGGTGCCCAGGCTGATAAAGCCTGCCAGTTGCGGCCCGTGCAGGGTAACGCGCCGCATCAGCGGCGTCAGGTCGGTCACGCGCAGCACTTCAAGCTTGCGTACCTTGATTTCATGATTGACGCGATGGATCGACTGCTGCGAATTCATACGGACTTCTCCGACACGGATTGGGGACCATCGACGATGGATTTAGCGGTTTCATTGAGCAGGTCGCGAACCCGAAGAATCTCTTCCGGGCTCCAGCGGCCGTGGTGCATTTGCAAGGCATGACGCAGGTTATGCACCGCTTCATGGATTTCCGGCGGCCGGTCATGTCCGCGCAGCGAGCGCTTGCTGACTTCGATCCGCATGCGCACACCATCCAGTGCCACGGCCTGGTCGGCCAGCGATTGCAGGCCGCGATCAGTGATGGTGTAGAGCTTCTTGCCGGCCTGGGCATCCCCCAGGATCAGTTCGCTTTCTTCAAGAAAGGTCAGCGTGGGATAAATCACTCCGGGGCTTGGGCTATAGGCGCCATCGAACATGCTTTCGATCTGGCGGATCAGGTCATAGCCATGGCAGGGCTGCTCGGCAATCAAGGCCAGCAACAACAGCTTCAAGTCGCCCGGAGCGAATACCCGTGGGCCGCGTCCGCCGCGTTCACGGCCAGCGCGTTTTTCAAAACCGTCGCGGCTTTCGCCATATTCGCGAAGCGCAGGACGGTCGTGGGGGCGGTGAGGGTCATCACGCATTTTCTTCATCTCCCGTAACGATTTAGATATACCTTAAGATATATCTAGGCGTGTTCGCAAAGAGATAAAGACGAACGGTTCTTATTTGTGAAGCGGGGGCGAATCGTTTTGCGCCGTCATGGGCGCTGAAGGCGTGCCGCACATGGCATGTCCGCCATTTTCCAGATAGGGCATCAGAATTGGCGCCATGCCTTTGAGAACCTGCACCGGCAAGGCCGAGGTAAAGCGGAAGCCTTCGGCGGCGCGTCCGGGAACAAAGGCCGTCAGCGTGCCGAAGTGATTTTCCCCAAGGTAGAACACAAAGGTGGCCGTACGGTTAATGGCTCTTGAGCTGATAATCCGGCCTCCCGCACCTATGCTCTCGATCCGGTTGTCGCCGGTGCCGGTCTTGCCGCCCATGGCCAGGATGCTGCCATCCTGCAGTTTAAAGGTTCCCTGTACGCGCTTGGCCGTTCCGCCATCGACCACCTGCGACAGCGCTTCGCGCATGGCCGCAGCGACTTCTGAAGGCAGCACGCGCTTGCCCAGTTCCGGATTGCTGGTCAGCACGGTTTCATAAGGTGTGTCGGCCGCAAAGTGCAGGCTGTCGATACGCAGTGCAGGCAGGCGAATGCCGTCGTTCTGGATGATGCCGATCAACTCGGCCAGCGCTGCCGGGCGGTCGCCCGAGCTGCCGATGGCGGTTGCCAGTGACGGCACCAGATGATCGAACGGATAACCCACCCGCTGCCAGCGTTGCTCGATGTCGAGAAATGCCTCGACTTCCATCATCGTGCGGATCCGGCTGTCACGGGCGCTCTTGTGCCGACTCTTGAACAGCCAGCCATAGACCTCCTGACGCTCGTGGCGACTGGCAGCGACGGCATCCTTGAACTGCGCTTCAGGGTATTTCAACAGATAGCCGAGCAGCCACAGATCCAGGGGATGGACGCGGGCGATGTAACCCTGATCCGGCAAATCGTAAGCTCCCGGCCCATAGTTCCTGTACAGCTCGGTCAGGCGTTTTTCGCTGAGTTTCTGGTTGCTTCCTGTTTCGGGCAGGTGGGCACGAACGAAGGCGTTGAACGTACCCTGATCGGCGCCTGGCAACAGATAGCGATGCACTGCCGCCAGACGGATCGCGGTGGGATGAATGCCATCGAGAAAGGTGTCCAGCCGTTCCTGAATGGTCTTGTCCTTGTAGCGTTTCCAGAAGCGCAGCAGAAAAACCGTGCCTTCGCGGTCGGCAAACTGGCTCAGGTATTCCTGGCGACGCGGGTTGTCATCATCCTTGAGCAAGGCGGCGCTGTTGTTCGGCGCCTGATAGGTGCTGTAGCGCACCAGGTCACGCATCAGACGAATGAAAGGCAGGTTGATCGACTCGCGCAAGGACTCGCGCAGGGTGGGAATCCGCTCATTGTCTTCGCGGCGGAAGTTGTTGAAACGATGCAGGCCGCCACCGGTAAAAAAGCTTTCGCCAGGGCTGGCCGAATATTGTCGATCCAGGGCTGCGGAGAGCATTTTCGACAGGTCCCGATCCTTGCTCTGGATCAGATAATCCACGGCCCAGCGGGTCAGTCGGTCAGGTTCTTCGACCGGGCTCTTGCGCAGTTCCGTAACGCTCATTGCCGCGTAGCGCGCATGCAATTCGGCAATGATCTCCAGATAAGTGGTAAGCACCCGCATCTTGGCGGTGGAACCCAGCTCCAGCTTGCTGCCTTCGTTGATGTCGAACGGCTGGTCGGTACTGTCGGTCTGCACCCGCACACGCGAACCGTCCGGACCACGCTCGAACAGGGTAAAGCTGTAACGCACCTGAGCGGTACTGGCCGGACTCAGTAGCCGTTCGCCGAACAGACCGATCTTTTCCGCGAAGGCCGGGTTCGCCAGATCGCGCAGATACTGGCTGACGCTGGTTTGCAGTTCGCCCTGCAATGTACTGGTAGCCGACAGGTCGAGCCGGTCCAGATCGTAGAGCGAGCGGTTGAGCAGGTTGGACAGCCGAGTGCGTGCAACGCTGATGCCCTTGTTGCTCTCAATGGGCTGCATTGTCGGTTGCTGGACCCAGTCACGGTAGGTGATCGTGCTGGCCAGTGCTGCATCGGCCAGCGGTTGCTCGATGACCCTGGCCTGGGCAAGCAGGCGCAGATGACTGTCAGTGAGATCTGCGAGCTCCAGTCGGCCTTTGGTCAGGTAGTAGGACGGACGCCGCTGGGCAATCACCAGCGCTAACACCTCGCGCAAGGCCAGGCCTTTTTCTGCCAGCCCCCGGGCGTCGTTTGGTTCGGAAGCGAGTACCTGATTGCTCCTGGCAAAGTCGGCTCCGAACCAGACTCGCAAACCTTCGGCCATGCCATGCACTTCGCCATGGCCGGGTACGGCTGACAACGGCACGCTGTTCAGGTAGTCGCGCACCACATGTTGCCGAGCCTGCAAGGTCTGCTCGCCAGGCAGGTAAGCCCGTACACTGGCCGAAATCATCTGCCGCAGCTTTTCCGAACCCGATTGCGTCAAGCCGTCAGGTGAGTGGCGATACTTCTCCAATTGAGTCGCCAGGGTACTGCCGCCTGCCGACTGACCGGGAATCGCAACGATTTTGGCCAGTTGCGACAGTGCCGCCTTGGCGAAGCGCGGCCAATCCACCGCCGGGTTGGCCTGCGGTTGCTGCTCATCGAGCAGGTCGCGGTTCTCAATGAACAAAAGGCTGTCCACCACCAGTGGCGGGATGGACGCAAAGTCGGGATAGAGTTGTTGCGGATAGCGAAACTCATAAAGTGGTGAGCTGCGGCAGTCGGTAATCGACAGGCCTGCCTGGATCTTCTCCTCATAAGGGACGAAAAAACCGTGCTGGGTGTAGCGCAACAACTCGGGAGAAAAGCGTGTCTGCCGGGTAATCAGGTAATCCCGTTTGAGCAGGCGCGACAGGAACTCATCCAGTGATGAATAGCCCAGGCGCTTGTCAAAAGGCCCATCGCCGGGATAGATCACTGCATCGCTTGGGCCGGGTTGTACTGTGTAGCTCAAGCTGGCGGCAAAACGGCTGAACTCCCTGGCCTGAAGCCTGGAGCTGCGGCTTTCGACGGCAATGGCAGCACCCAGAGCAACGCCCCCCATGACCAACACGACCCAGAACACCCTCCATCCGTAACGCTTTCGGCGTTTGGGGCTGGGCATGGGGGAGTCATCCTGACGATCAGCAGAAATCACGTCTTGCCTGGTATCGGAATGCCGTAATACGCCCATGATCGATTGGCCCGGTCACCCTGTTAGTCGCACTTGTCTCAAGCTTAGACGGTGGTCAGGGTTGCGGGAAAAATTGTATGAGCGCGTGGGAAAAATCAGTCGCAGAGGCCTGAGTGAGGGACCGCCCGCCACAAAGCGCCTGGCAGGCATCGCATAGGGGAAATATGTGGCAAGAAAAGTTGCTGATTAGAGTAAGGATATTCTGAGTGCTGCAAATGTTTATATTGTGTAGGACTTTTCTTTTAATGTTATTCGGTATTGATCTTCATGGAGGCTGTTGATTATGTCCGGTTTGTCTGTGGCAAAAGCCACACCTACCTGATTGAATATTGAGAGAACTATCATGAACAAAAACAACAAGCAGCTGGGCCATGCCTGGATGGCAGGCGTGTTATTGACCATTGCGAGCCAGACTTTTGCACAAGTCGAAAGTATCGTCGAGTCTTCAACGACCTCCGTCAGGCACAAGGGGGAAACCCAGGAGGTCCTGATGACGGGCTCCACTTTTCTGGATGATCGTATTCATCAACTCGGCCACACATTACAGAGTGATACATCGGAACATCGCTATCACTTCATCGCACGCCGTGGTCAGGATGTATTGCTGTCGATACCGCAACAGGCTGGATCAAGCCCGCTATGGAAAGTTGAATATCAACTCGAAGGTGGTGAATGGAAAATCAAGAGTGACCAGACAGCTGAAGTCATTCGGGATCTGAAACCGGGGACGCGGGTAAATATCCGGGTAAGGGCTAATGACAATGCCCGATTTGACAAGGCGGATTACCAACTGGTTTTTGGCTCTTACCCCTATATGCGCTATGAGCTGCGCAGTGAGGAAGGTTTTCTGAAAATCCCCCAAGGGTTGACCCAACCTCCCTTTCTGGCCACTCAGGCTTATCGAAGGGTATTGCTGAATGCCACGTTTACCGATAGCAAGGATCATCCATTGGCAGGTGGTGTCATGGATTTCAGGCTGGAACCTCATGCAGGTTATAAAGAGATTCATGAGGTTTTCACCTCTGACAGCCGTGGACGAATTTCACGCTTTATCGAATTTGAACGTTGTGAAGGCGGTGAACTGGCGGGTAACTTCGTGCACAAGAGTGTCAGCCGCAACATCTGGAGCACCCGTTATAAAGTCGGGAAGTACAGCGCAAGCAATGTGCTTGCTGGCAGCCTGGAAGATAAGCCCCATGAGTATGCTTTCGGGCATATCTGCCAGCGCACTTTAGTCAGTGGAGCGAATTAAAATGGAACGGTTCATTCGTATGCTGGTTTCCGGGCTTCTGCTGATCATGGCCTGTCACTCCTTTGCACAGGTTGCGGAGAACGCGGAGGCTTCTGCTGGAAGTGTCACCCAATTGAGTGATCGACTTCATCAAATCGATCAAACATTACAGAGTGTCACAACCATCCATGACTACAGCTTTATATCGGTACGCGGCCAGGATGTATTGCTGGCCACTCCAGGCGCTGACATGAGCAAAAGCCTGTGGAGACTCGAATATCAGGTGGACGGTGGCAAATGGGAACCCAAGACATCCAGCAGCCCTGTGCCGATCAGAAACCTGAAGCCCGGTTCCGAGGTCAAGGTCCGCGTGCTTGCCGCGGCAGGAGCACAGTTCCAGCAGGCCGCTTATCGCGTGGTTTTCGGTTCCTATCCTCACATGCGGTACGACCTTCATCACGAAGAAGGTTTACTGAAAATACCCCATGGTTTGACCGAGCCTCCGTTCCTGGCTACTCAGGCTTATACGAAGGCATTGCTTGAAGCCTGGTTTACCGATAGCAAGGCGTTTCCATTGGAGGGAGGGGTAATAGAGTTTGAGCTGGATTTTAAAAATGGGAAAAAAAAGCTTAGCAAGAGCTATATTTCTGATATCGCTGGGAAGGTTTCAGAGCTTGTCGAATTTAATCGTTGCGAAGGCGGAAAATATGCGGGTAATTTTGTCCATAAAAATGATGTAAAGGGGCGGAATACATGGGGCACCCTATACAGGGTTGGGCAGTATAGTGCGCTTAATGTGCTTCTAGAAAATATGGCAGATAAACCGCATGAATATGATTTCGGTCATATATGCAAGCGAACACTGGTTAACTGGTCAAGAAATTAAAGTATTTATGGCTGGAAAGTGCTCAGCCCGATTCGTTCAGGCTGAGTACTTTTTCACCACTTAGGCTTTGATATCAATTATATGCGTTTCGCGTTTTTCTGCATTTTGATGAATCTGCTTTATCCACTCTTCATTTAAATTGTTTTTTCTGATTGCCACGATTTTTCCGTAATCGATGGTGTCCTGAAAATTCAGAAGGTTCAGGTTGTATTTTCCGCCAAATGTCTCGGTGTCATGATCGACCAAGGTCATCATGGTTCTTGCATGAGACTGAACACTTTCCTTGAATGAATCCATGTCGTTAAGGGCTTTTGTGAGCCATTTTATTTCATCCTCGCTCAGGCTGTTGTCATAGGAAATGACCTTGATCTCTGCATCATCGCCAAGCGTATAACTGAAGCCTTTACTGGCCAGATCTGGTTTGAGTTCGATGAGTTCCTTTCTGAACCTGTCGTATATGGACTGTTGAATTCTAAGTTGTGAGGCAGATTTCATTTCCTCAAACCTAAGAAATTTTTCTTTGGTCATCGGCGTCTTGGTCTCTTCAGCACCGATCTTGCCGTTGTAATAAAATTCTCCCTTCCATGGCTCCTCCTCTCGCGTATAGAACGCTTTCGCCCGTGCTTCCTTGCTCATGGCTTGCTCAGCCTTGGGGGGTGTTATTTTTTCGGCGACTGTTGCCTTGGCCTGAGTGGGTAATTGGAGGTTTGGCGTAAGTGATATGACGTTACTTATTTGCATTTTTCTGTTCCTCGCGGAATGATTGACTCTTCCTGGATAACGGCTTTTTCAAGTAAAACTTTGCCTGGTAATCCTGTGGGAAAGTTCCGAGTAATTGCCTCGGTGAGACGCAGTTAGCAAATGGCAGGCTGTAAGCAAGAGGGCGAGCCGGTATTTGTTTGGGCTTATGGGTCAAGCCTTGATATCAATCATATGTGTTTCGCGTTTTTCTGCATTCTGATGAATCTGCTTTATCCACTCGTCACTCAAATCATTTTTTCTGATTGCCACGATTTTTCCGTAATCGATGGTGTCCTGAAAATTCAGAAGGTTCAGGTTGTATTTTCCGCCAAATGTCTCGGTGTCATGATCGACCAGAGTCATCATAATTCTTGCATGAGACTGAACACTTTCCTTGAATGAATCCATACCGTTGAGGGCTTTCGTAAGCCATTTTATGTCGTCCTCGCTCAGGCTGTTTTCATAAGCGATGACTTTTACTTGTGCGTCATCGCCCAGCGTATAACTGAAGCCTTTGTTGGCCAGATCTGGCCGCAGCTCGACAAGCTCTTTTCTGAAGGTGTCGTAGTAGCATTGTTGTTGGGTTAGATGTATGTAGGCGGATGAGTCTAAGTCTCGCAGATAGATATCCTTGGTCATTGGGCGCAGTTCAGACTTTATAAAGTCATCCCCGTATATATAAAATTTCCCCACCCAAGGCTCTTCCTCGCGAGTGTAGAAGGCTTTTGCCAGTGCCTCCTTGGCACTCATGGCCGGTTCTGTTTTGGGCGGCACTGTTTTTTCAACACCTGCACCATTGGGTCGGCTGACTGTTTGAGGTTTGACAGTGCTTGATGTAACGCTATTTATATTCATCGCTTGTGCCTTCTCGGATAATTGACTCCCTTTTAGTAACGGCCGCTGAGCGTAAAACTTGTCCTGATAAAGTTGTAGGAATAATCCCAAGAGAAAGAGTTGGGTTGAATTTGTGGGATGTTTCTCTATTTTATGTAGGGTTGTTGACAAGTTTTTTATAGTTGGATTATGTCCACTGTTAACGAGGATGTATTTCAAGCGAATAATAAAAAGCGGGGTTGGTATGCTGGGTTTAAAGGGATTTGATTTGTTGATGTCTTTGGTTCTGATAACAGGCTTTTGTCAGAGCGTATCCGCAGACTTGCAGGTGCCTGTGGAGCAAAAGATGTTGGAGCCCAAATTGACCGTGCTTACCGACAAGTTGCATGCATTGAAAGATAGCCTGGCTCATGCAGAGGACACGCACATCTACAGTTTTACTGCCGTGAGAGGGCAAGGTGTCATTGCCAGATGGTCTCTTGCGCCTTCGGTCAAACTGGAAATCAATGATGGCGCTGCCTGGCGTTCGCCTGAGAACGCTCAGGAAGAGGTGCTCTTTTCGTTGAAACCGGGGCAGGAGGTCAGGGTCAGGCTTTCCCAGCGCAGAGATTTTCCTTATGTGGCGAATGAAAGTTACCGTTTGATCTTCGGCTCTTTCCCCAGGCTCGCCAGGGTTCGGTTAAAAGACCAGCCTTATGGCATGGCCAGAATCCCTGCCGGTGTTTCCTCGTTAGGGCAGTTTTCCTCTCAGGGAATCAGCAGTCTGGTATTGGAAGTCGATATGACCGATTCGACCGGAAAACCTCTGGAGGGTGCGGCGGCCTCGCTCGGTATTGATTTGCCGCAATCCACTCTTCCCGAGATCGATGATTGGGTTGTCAGCGATGCTTCCGGCAAGGCAACGAAAACCATCGATATCGGACGTTGTGTTGGCGGTAGAGATGCCGGGAATTTCATTGATAAGCATCAAGCGCAGAGCGCATGGCGTAGCCAGTACCATGAAGGGAGCTGGATTGTTATCAACAGTTTTGCACCCTTTGATGGTCCGCACGCACCCGTTCCCGACAGAGGTCAGATCGGCCACATTTGTCATCAGCATTTGATCAGGCAAACCCCCTGAACAGGGCGGTCATCGGCCCGACTGGCACATCCTGACTGGCCAGTCGGTTGCAGCGACTTTGCTCAGGCCGCCACCGCCCTCGGCGATTTCCCCAGACGCTTGTTCAGCTCCAGCCCATTTGCCATCAATACCATCAGGCCCAGGCCGACAACCGCGGTAGTGACCTGCATCGGCCAGGTATCACCCGCCAGGGCGTTGGCCATGTCGGCCAGTGGCGCGAGCAAAACACCGAGGCAGAAGATTTCCAGCGAGTAGCGCCCCATGCGACAGGTTTGCTGCGCTGGCCAGTTGTCGAGCCAGGTGTGACGGGTTGGCAGCAGTTTGGCGACCACGTAGACCAGTGCCAGAAAATGCACGAGACGGGCGGGTGCCAGATCGGTCTTGCTGATGGGGTAGAGGCTTTCCAGGCCGATGGCCGAGGCCAGCATGCCATGCAGTTCAGGCCATTTCTCGCTGAAGGTCAGCACGCCGGCGATCAATACATACACGGCCGCCACCAGAAACAGCGGTTGCTGGCGCAATGCACGATGTTCGCTGATGACCGGCTTGTCACGGGTTCGCAACGCACAGGCCCCGCCCAGCACGAACAATAGCTGCCAGGCAACGGGATTGAAGTACCAGACCCCGCCACCTTCGTAGGCGCGCAGGTTCCAGCCAAACAGCGGCACCATCAGGTACAGCACAATCGACAGGCCGACCGCCACTTCCAGCTTGCGCAGCATCAACGGCAGGATCAGCGGCAGTGCCAGCAACAACAGGATGTACAGCGGCAACGGGTCGGTCAGGTTGGGTTTGAAGCGCAGCAGCAATTCGTCGGCCAGGGCCTGTTGCGGATTGCCGACAAAATATTCGAGGCCCATCTGCTGGACCATATCGCGGGTATCAACATGGTTGTTGGCCACAAATACAATGCCCATCAACAGCGTGAGCAGGAAGATATGCACCACGTACAAGACCCAGGTACGGCGCAGGATACGCACGCAGGCCACCAGCATGCCGTCGCGCTGTGCAATACGCCCGTAGGCCAGGATCGCAGCGTAGCCGGCCAGAAAGACAAAAATCTCCGCTGCATCGCTGAAGCCGAAATTGCGCACGGTCAGTTGTGCCAATGGGTTGTCGGGCACGTGATCCCAGAAAATGAAGATCAGCGCCAAACCTCGAAAGAAGTCGATTCGATAATCGCGTCCGTCAGGCATAACGGTTGGCTCTTGAAAGTTTGTCGATTAGGTAAGGATCAACCCCGTTGGGCTGAGGTTCCGCACCGCCAGTCAGTGTCGTTCGGCGGCGCGGCAGGGTGGCGTTAATCAACAGGAAATGCAAAAGCCGGGCTATTACAGAATGTCTCCGTAGTGTTTCAGGCTATTCGATCTCGGCAGGCTCGAAGCTGTCCGAGCGCGCCATTTGCCACATCCGTGAATAGAAACTGTCGTCCTGCACGCCATTGAGCAACTGGCCCGGTTGCAGGAACACATGGGTCTGCGAGAACAGTTTGATTTCCGTCGCCGATACGCGCCGCACCAGATGCCGGGCTTCCAGTTGTGAAGGCTGGTCAAGCCCGGCAGCAGCGAGCATTTCGGCCAGCCCCTTGAGGGTGTTGCGGTGAAAGTTGAATACCCGCTGGGCCTTGTCCGGCACCACCAGGGCGCGTTGGCGCAAGGCATCCTGGGTCGCGACGCCGGTCGGGCATTTATTGGTGTGGCAGCTCTGCGACTGGATACAGCCGATGGCGAACATGAAGCCGCGTGCCGAGTTGGCCCAGTCGGCACCGATGGCCAGTACACTGGCGATGTCGAAGGCGCTGACGATCTTGCCACTGGCGCCGAGCTTGATCTTGTCCCGCAGATTCAGGCCCACCAGGGTGTTGTGCACGAACAGCAGGCCTTCGCGCATCGGCGAACCCATGTGGTCGGTGAACTCTACCGGTGCGGCACCTGTGCCACCTTCGGCGCCGTCAATGACTATGAAGTCGGGATAGATGCCGGTTTCCAGCATGGCCTTGGCGATGCCCATGAATTCCCAGGGATGACCCAGGCAGAACTTGAAGCCTACCGGCTTGCCGCCGGACAGCTCGCGCAGTTGAGCGATGAACTGCATCAATTCATACGGGGTCGAAAAGGCGCTGTGCCGCGACGGTGAAATGCAGTCCTCGCCCATCATGATCCCACGGGTTTCGGCGATTTCCTGAGTCACTTTGTGTTTGGGCAGGATCCCGCCATGGCCTGGCTTGGCGCCCTGGCTCATCTTGATTTCGATCATGCGCACCTGCGGATCCCGGGCTTGCACCGCGAAGCGCTCCGGGTCGAAGCGGCCATCGGCTGTGCGGCAGCCGAAGTAGCCGCTGCCCAGTTCCCAGGTCAGGTCGCCGCCGTGTTCGCGGTGATAAGGGCTGATGCTGCCTTCGCCGGTGTCATGGGCGAAATTGCCAAGTCTGGCACCCTGGTTCAAGGCGCGAATCGCATTGGCGCTGAGTGAACCAAAGCTCATGGCCGAGATATTGAAGATCGATGCCGAATACGGCTGGGTACATTGCGGGCCGCCGATCAACACACGAAACGAATTGGGATCGCTCAGCGGCGCCGGACGCATGGAATGGCCGATGAACTCGAAACCGGCTTGATAAACATCGATCAACGTGCCGAACGGTTTGTCAGCCGTTTCGTTCTTGGCCCGCGAATACACCAGCGAGCGCTGTGCCCGGGAAAAGGGCAGGGCGTCGCTGTCGGATTCCAGCAGGTACTGGCGAATTTCCGGGCGGATGGCTTCCACGGCGTAACGAATGTTGCCCAGGATCGGGTAATTGCGGCGTACCGAGTGTGGCGATTGCAGTAGATCGATGACACCGACCACGCTCAGCACAGCAGTCAGCAGGGTGAACGGCCATAGCCATTCGTGATGCCAGAACGGCAGGCTGAACAGGGTGAACAGCACACAACCAACGAAGACTGCATAGCGACTGAGTAGCGAGAGACTCATACGACATCCTTGGACTAATGGCGGTTTTCTACACAGGCGCCCTGTCTTTTTGCCGCATCGGGCCGCAGGGCTGCCTATACATCGATTGCCGGCTAACGAGCCGTTGCATGAGAAATGTAGCAGGCGGGCGATAAATGAATAAGGGCGAAGACCGCTATGTTGCGGTTCTTCGCCCTTGATCGGGGGGTATTGTCAGTTGGCAGGGTTGGTCGGCTGGTACTGGAAGGTCGGGCCGGTAAAGACTTTAGGGTCCGGTACTCCGGCCATCATTGCCTTGGCCTGGCCCTTCAGCGACATCATCAGGCCCATTGCGGTATTCATTCTGCTGGCACTCGAATCACCGTTGAACAAGGCATGCAGCGACTGCAACAGGCTGGTGTAGGTGTAGTTGAAATTGTCGTTGGCGAAGGATTGCACCGTGCCCGGCTTGTAAGGGCCCGGATCGGTGGCGACCGGGTAGACGCCCTTGTGGTCGAGGGTTATCGGGTCACCGGCATAGGCGTATTTATCCTCAGGCGTCGGGCCGCCATCAGGGGTTGGGACCAACCGCTTCCCTTTCTGGATCTGCATGAAACGATAGTAGTGCGCGTAGCCTGGACCGACTTTTTCGAGTGGTGAAAGCGAAGTGCCTTCACCCTGGTCGATGATGGTCCGAATGGCTTGTCTGGCTGTGGCCACATTATGGACCACCACCGACTCCCGCATCAGATCAGGGCCGACCTGATTGGGCGAGGGATTGAGAAAGACGTCTTCGCCAAGCTGTTCTATGGCGTCCGCGATGGCGGTATAGAACTGTCCGATGGTGAGATATTTTTGTGCGGCGAGCAGTTTGAAGTCGAGAGCATGTTCAGGCTCCTCGATCTGCAGGAAGGTCTTGAGTTGTTTCTGTGAGAACGGAGCCAGATGCACGGTCAGGTCCGATTGCACGCCACCGGGCAGCGGGCCCGGGTAGTTGGGGATAAAGCCCGGTGAGTCGATGACAGGCGAGCCGCCGAGGGCGTTCATCACATTGCTCGCCAGGGTCATGTGTAGCATTTCTTCGACGACCACCGAGGAAACGATGGCGGCGATTTCCGCATTCTTGCTGGCATCAAGCGAGTAGAGCGCATACAGGTAAGGCGGGATTGTCGAGTGCTCCAGCTCGATGGCCTGTTGAAGCGCTTCAAGCACCGCTTGTACCGTTACGGTCGGACCTTGCAGGCCCGCAATGGTCGAAAGTTGAAGACGAATCATGGGCATTACCCCCTTGGGGATTGGTTGATCAGACGACGAGCAACCGCTGCGGCTTTACCACCTCGAGCGGCGTTTACCGGGGCGGCTTCTTCCGGGGGCGTGGAGGAGGTTGTTTCACGGGTCAGGTGTGCCGCTTCGGGTTCTGTCCTTGTGCCCGGCAACGGGTTCTTGAGCCAGGCAAGAATCGCCTGACGCTTGGCGGGAGAAAGGTCCCGGGTTACGGGCATCGAGTTGGCGTCGTGGATATCCAGGCTGAACGCGAGGGTCAGCAATCCGGCTGTTTTCACGACCGAGTCGAAATCGGCCATGTTCAGGAAACGCAGCATGACCGGGTAGAGGTTGGCGTATTGCTGGAAGATCGGCTGGATATCGTCCCAGGTCGGTGCTGCGGGAATGCGGTAGCCGCTCCAGAGCAGAAAGCTGATGAAGTCCCACTGGTTGACAGGGCCTGCATTCATGCCTGCATCTGTGAAAGCCGGGCGAATGCCGTAGACCTGACCGTCGATTGCCGAGTTGCTGTTTTTGAAGCTGCGAGGGACGCCCGGATCGCTTGTGCCGAGTGACAGCACGGCTTTGCCGTTGACGTCTGTGACTGCCGTTTCGGCGAATTGCAGCGCGTTTTCCGGTTTCCCTACCGGCGGTGGCTTCATGACCAGGATTGGGTCGGGTGATGCTTGTAGCTGAGAAGGGTCAAGCGTGAATGACACCGAAATCCCTGCCAATGGCTGGCCATACTGCATTGCGTAGACAGGGATATCGACTTTTTCGTCAGGACTCAGGCGATAGACAAATTTGTCGGCACGTATGAATGCTGCATTGGCCCATTCGTTGATGACGATGCCCTTGTTACCCGACAAGACCAGCACATTGGTCCGGGCAATCTGAAGCTGCTGCGCCGACAGCGGCAATACCACGATGCCAGCGGTCTTTGCATACCAGTCGGCATTGCTCGAATAGCCATCAATGCCCTGCGACGCAACGGTGCCGAGAGGAATGATGGTGCCCGTCGGACGTGTCGGCGTCAGAAGCGGCTCATAAGCGCCGAGCTTCAGATCACCGAGGTCATTGAGGCCTGCACCCGGAGCTGTTGTGGAGAGCGCATTACCCAGATCGAGGTAAATGCAACTCGCTCCTGTGTCGATGACGGCGGGGAAGAAGTTGATACCGCCCACGGGGGTGAAGAAGTTTCCCTGAGGTGAGGCAGAGGCCATGAAGTGGCGGCCAATCACCAGATGTCGAGGCTCGTCGGCCAGATAAGGCCCTATCGTGCCTGCGATGCGACCGCACATGAAGTCCGGCGATGTATTGGTCATGTTCAGGCCGTCAACATTGAACTTGATTGACAGCAGTCCTGTAGTTTCGGTGGTTTGTTTCAACTGGCTCAGAAATGTTGAGCCTGAAACATCGCCCCATTGCAGGTTGTTCAACACCGATTGATACGTTGCACCCGCACCGATGTCTCCCGAGCCCGAGCCGGTTGCGCGATCCCATATATCGATGAAGGCAGCAGGCAGGAATTGCCCGCTAAGAAGCGTATCCCCATTGATATCCGCGATTCGCACCTCCAGGCCCCATATTTCCGATACCAGTTGCTGTTCGGGGTCAAGGTCGACCATCTTTGCCGGCACCCGGCTGTTGGCGTCGGCGATGATGTAGCGCAGTACGGGATCTGACTGATTCACTGCTCCCGCCGGGGTCCATGCCGAGTTTATGGTGCAGCCCAGTAAACGGAAGGCTGCATCACCCTGCGGATTGAACCACCCGTTAGGTGGCTTCATGTGCGGGCCTTCCAGTTGTTGATAGCTGGATTTGAACGCAGCATTGTCATAGTGGCCGGCATCGTTGTTTACCGTCGATACATTCGCCTGGAATTTCCCGGCAAAGTGCAGCCTGAGGGAGTTCAGATAACTCACGTCGAATACCTCCTTGTTGCGTCCATGTTGCGAAAGGTTGTGTCCGTACTGCGTCCTGCTAAAAAGCGTGCTCAGGTGTTGAAGTGTTCAATCAAGCCGACCGGATTGCCTTCCGGGTCCTTGAACATCGCGAAGCGGTAGCCATCGATAGCGGTGGGCGACATCAACGCCGATCCGCCAGCAGCAAGCGCAGCTTCGAGTACCGGTTCCAGTGCATCGACCAGCAGGTAGAAGTTATGTCCGGGTTCAAAACCGGGAAGGTCAGGGTCAGCCTGTCCGATGCCGCCGAGCAGCGGCGGAGTGCCGGCCGGGAAGTGGATATAGGAAAAGCCGCCTGTTCCGCTCTGATACTGCCAGCCGAACACCTGTTGATAGAAAGCCCTGGCGGCTGCGGAGTCCTTTGCGATGATTTCAAACATCACCGCTGGATGCCGGTTGCCGACTTCATCCGCAGCTCCTTGAACATTGCGTCCGGCGAAACCGGCCAGCGTGTCGAGAAACTGCACGGTGGTGTAGGGCTTGCCATTGGCCGACACAAAGCAGTGGCCGTGCTGCGCCACAAAATTGCTGAAGAGAGGGCCGTTCACATGGGCGAGAAATGCATCGGGGCTGGCATAGCTCTCGAAGAACAGAACCAGTAACGGCTCTGCGGGCGGCAGCGATTGCAATCGGTCATCGGCGCCGAAAGGCGTATGCACCAGATAAGTGAGAGTTCCGGGTTCGTTGGCTTGCACATCGAGAGCCAGTTGCATCAGCGCCTGGCGTGCTTCGATTTCCTGGCCTGGCAGGATGAACCAGTGCGAAGTCAGACTGATCGGCATATTTCCTCCTTGGCTTTGTGCGAAAAGTGACTGTGCTCGGTGATGCTGTGTTAAAAACAGGCTCGGAATGCTCATTTACAATTCGTAAAGTCGAGCGCGACTTCGACCGTTCCTAGCCTGTTTTTGCCTTGCCTGACCTTCGCTCGCCGACTTTTCGTAAAGAGCCTTGGGTACGAACGTAGAAAGCAGCCACGGCAATACAGAACGCACCACTTCATCGGTACAGAATGACAATTAACTTGCCCGATAGAATGCGCGCGCGACAAGGACTGCAGCCCAATGCAGTGCGGGGTATCTTCAATGATCAAACAGTGTCAGGTGGATAAAGGCCAAATGCCAAGCAGTTGTGCGGCTTATGAAATTTTCTGTTGTTTACGGTGCGTGAAGGCAGTTTCAACATAGATGACTTCATGTTTAATTCCATGCCGATAATGAAAAATATATTTATCGGAAATGGCATGCCGATATAAAAAACACTATCCTACTCAATGGAATGTTTCTCATTTCCAATGAGGGGTTTTAATTCGGCCACACTGTTTTATGACGCGCGTCGTGGTGAGATTCATATCAATTATTCAAGAGGCTGATAACTATCAGATTGTCAGCACACGTCTTAACTTTCCAACACCCAAGGCTTGAGATGCCGCAGCCGTTCGGCCATTGCATAAATATCATCCCGTCCCTCCAGGTTGGTCCAGCGCAGATGCTGAATCAATGCCTGTTCTTTCGGATTGAGCGCGACAAAGCCCAGTTCATCTGCCTTGCGCATGAAGCTATCGCGTGGCTCACCCGGGCTGCTGGCGGTAATCACGTCCTGCAAGGCGTTTTGCAGCATCGAGACGTAACCGACCAGCATCGAAGGGTTGCAGAGCACATCGGTCTTGTTGACGTAACCATCGAGCAGACGCAACGAATCACGGGCTTCGATCAGGCGCTCGTAGGCAGATTGAGGAAGGTCATAGTGGGTGATATCAGGCATGAGAAATCCTACTGACTTGTTATTTCGTCCGCAGCTCAAGACCCGTCGAAGGATAGATCCGTGCGGTTGTGAGTAGTAGGCGCTGGCGTGCCCACGGCTCGCCCTTGACTGGCTACCAGTAAGCCGGGAGACCCACCCGGGCCGCTGATTTGGCAGAGGCGGGGCGAACCATAGCTTCAAGCGCCTGCCCGATCAAGTTCAGGTGCTGGCCGTCAAACCGCATTGATTATCATTAATCAAAAGTATTATGTTATTGTATAACAATATTGTGACGACTCACCTGGAGGCCCCATGAAACCTGATATCCATCCTGCCTATCGCACCGTGCTGTTTCACGACACGGCTGCCGACGTGTATTTCCTGATCGGCTCCACGGTCGATACGGATCGCACGCACCAACACACCGACGGCAATACCTATCCTTATGTGGCGCTCGACGTCTCCAGCGCTTCGCACCCGATGTACACCGGCCAGCAGCGCAAGACCACCACCGAAGGTCGCATCGCGGGCTTCAACAAGCGTTTCGCAGGCTTCGGTTCCGCCAGCAAGCCCGGCACTCCGGCTGCCTGACGCACTGCCGTATTCCCCGATTCAGGACGATCTGTGCAGGATTGTTCTGAGCCGGGGATTTTTTTTGCCTGCTTTTCAGACCTGCGACCTCTCATCCTCTGGACTAATGCCAGGCATTGCTTTTATCTTCGCGGCCTGAAAAACAGGAGTACCCGCGTTGAAAAAATCAGTCGCCATCGTTTTCGGTGGGCAATCCAGCGAGCATGAGGTTTCGTTGCAGTCAGCACGCAACGTAATCAATGCAATCGATCGTGAAAGCTACGAGCTGACCTTGATCGGTATCGACAAGCTGGGCCGTTGGCTGCGCTTCGAGGAAAGCGATTACCTGCTCAATGCGAACGACCCTGCAAGCATCAGCCTGAGTCCTTCGGGCACGCTGCTGGCCTTGCTGCCCGGCAGTGCGGGTGGCCAGTTCGTCGAAGTCGAGTCCGGCGAGCGACTCAATCGTATCGACGTCGTGTTCCCGCTGATCCACGGTGCCTATGGCGAAGACGGTTCGCTGCAAGGCCTGCTGCGCCTGCTGGCAATTCCTTTTGTCGGACCTGATGTGCTGAGTTCTGCGGCCTGCATGGACAAGGACGTGACCAAGCGCCTGCTGCGCGATGCCGACATCAGCGTGGCACCGTTCGTGGTGCTGATGCGCGGCCAGACTGCACAGTTCAGTGAGGTGGCCGGGCAACTGGGCCTGCCGATGTTCGTCAAGCCGGCAAGCCAGGGATCTTCGGTGGGCGTCAGCAAGGTGAATGACGAAGCCGGTTTTGTCGCGGCACTGGCACTGGCTTTCGAGTTCGATCACAAGGTTCTGATCGAGCAGGGCATTGTCGGCCGTGAAGTGGAGTGTGCGGTGCTGGGCAACCGCGAGCCGCAGGTCAGTGTCTGTGGTGAAGTCATCGCCAATGACGAGTTCTACGCCTACGACACCAAATACCTCAACGGCGATCAGGCGCGCATCGCCATTCCGGCCGAGCTGGCGCCGGACCTCGGCGAGCAGGTCCGCGAAGTTGCGCTGCAGGCTTATCGGGTTCTGGGTTGTGCGGGGCTGGCGCGGGTCGATTTCTTCGTCACCGAGTCGCGGGAGATCATCATCAACGAGATCAACACAATCCCGGGTTTCACCTCCATCAGCATGTACCCCAAGCTCTGGCAGGCCAGCGGTCTGTCCTATGCCGGTTTGATCGATCGCTTGATCGGACTGGCGCTGGAGCGCGATGATGAAGCTCGTTTGCTGAAGACGGATATCTTTGCATGAAGATCATCAGTATCGCCGCAGCCCTGTTGATTGCCCCGGATGGCCAGACGTTGCTGGTTCGCAAGCGCGGTACTGAGGCTTTCATGCAACCGGGCGGCAAGATTGAAGCCGGCGAGCCAGCGGCGAATGCCCTGGTTCGCGAGCTGCAAGAAGAACTGGGGCTGGTGATTGATCCGCAGCAGGCCATTTTCCTTGGTGAGTTCAGCGCACCTGCGGCCAACGAACCGGGCTTTGAAGTGCACTGCCAGTTGTTCGGGGTACGTACCGATGCTCAGGTAGTGCCAGCGGCCGAGATCGAGGAAGTCATCTGGATCGGGCCTGAAGAGCGTCCCGATCTGCTGCTGGCGCCGCTGACCCGCGATCTGATTCTGCCGCTGTATCGCGAGATGCGCGAAGAAGCCTGATCTGGCATTTTCCGGTGGGAGGATTCATCCGCGAAGGCAGCCGGTTCGCGAATGAATTCGCTCCCCCAGAGTTGAACTGCCCCCAGGAAACTGGACTTGGGGGGAGTCCGATTCAGCGCACTGCACTGACCCCGTCCAGCGTCGAGAACGACGTATCCTTGGCCGTCAGCAGGAAGTCCCGCATGTAGGGCGCATCCAGCATGTCGGCGCGAATTCCTGCATAGAGAGTCGCGAACAAACCCTTTTCTCCCAGACGCTTGGCTTTCACGTAGCCCCGCGAACTGTATTCATGCAGCGCCCAGTGCGGCATACCGCACACGCCGCGTCCGCTGGCTACCAGTTGCATCATCATCACCGTCAACTCGGAGGTCCGGACCTGCGCCGGTTCGATGTCGGCCGGCTCCAGGAAACGGGTGAAAATGTCCAGTCGGTCCCGCTCCACGGGATAAGTGATCAGCGTTTCAGTGACCAGGTCTTCCGGCACGATATACGGCTTGCTCGCCAGCGCATGCTGGTTGGCCACGGCCAGCATCGCCTCGTAGGTGAACAGCGGCACATAGGTGATGCCGGGAATTTCCAGCGGGTCCGAAGTGACCACCAGATCCAGATCGCCACGGGCCAATGCCGGTAATGGCGCAAACGAAAACCCCGAAGACAGGTCCAGCTCGACCTCCGGCCATGAGTCACGGAACTGATCGATGGTCGGCATCAGCCACTGGAAGCAACTGTGGCATTCGATGGCCATATGCAGGCGGCCAGCGGTCCCGCCTGCCAGTCGAGCGATATCACGTTCGGCACTGCGCAATTGCGGCAGTACTGAGTCGGCCAGTTGCAGCAAGCGCAGGCCCGCGCTGGTGAAGCGCACCGGTTTGGTCTTGCGCACAAACAATTGCATGCCCATGCGCTCCTCCAGCTCCTTGAACTGGTGGGAGAGGGCGGACTGGGTCAGGTGCAGGCGCTCGGCAGCCTCCACAAGGCTATCGGCCTCACGCAAGGCGTGCAGGGTTTTGAGATGGCGTATTTCAAGCACCTGGGCGCTCCATGAATAAAATTTGTGACCAACAAGAAAACAATGAGTTTGTCTCATGTTTGCCTGGCTGTCGACAATAGCGCCATCTTTTAGGGAGAACGCAGCATGGCTTTGGCACACAACCTCGGGTTTCCGCGCATTGGCGCGGATCGTGAATTGAAGAAAGCTCTGGAAGCCTACTGGAAGGGCGATCTGGATCAGGACGGGCTGCGTGCCGTGGGCCGTGAATTGCGGGCGGCGCATTGGCAACTGCAGAAAGAGGCCGGAATCGAACTGCTGCCGGTTGGCGACTTTGCCTGGTACGACCAGGTCCTGACTCACTCGCTGACCTTCGGTGTGATTCCCGAACGCTTTGCCGAGGTGAAAAGCCCGGCAGGCCTGCCGACCCTCGATACGCTGTTTGCCATGGCCCGTGGCGCCAGTGCTTGCTGTGGCGCCCAGGCGAAAACCCGATATGCCCAGGAACTGACCAAGTGGTTCGATACCAACTATCACTATCTGGTCCCGGAGTTCTCACGGGAGCAACGCTTCAGCTTGAGCTGGGAACAACTGTTTGAAGAGGTCGACGAAGCTCTGGCTCTGGGCCACAAGGTCAAGCCGGTGCTGATTGGCCCGCTGACCTATCTGTGGCTGGGCAAGGCCAAGGGCGACAGTTTCGACAAGCTCGACCTGCTGGAGCGTTTGCTGCCGCTGTATGGCGAAATCTTCGGGCGTCTGGCCGCGCAAGGCGTCGAGTGGGTGCAGATCGACGAGCCGATCCTGACCCTCGACCTGCCGCAGGACTGGAAGAACGCTTTCGAGCGGACCTATCACAGCCTGCAATATTCCCCGCTGAAAAAACTGATCGCCACCTACTTCAGTGGCCTGGAAGACAACCTCGGGCTGGCGGTTTCCCTGCCGGTCGATGGCCTGCATATCGATCTGGTGCGGGCCCCGGAACAACTGGCGATAGTGCTTGACCGCCTGCCGAGCTACAAAGTGTTGTCGCTGGGCGTGGTCAACGGGCGTAACGTCTGGCGCTGCGATCTGGACAAGGCCCTGGAAAGCCTGCAGCAGGCGCAGGCGCGCTTTGGCGACAACCTGTGGGTCGCGGCTTCGTCTTCACTGCTGCACAGCCCGGTCAATCTGGATCGTGAAGAGCAACTGGATGCCGAGTTGAAAAGCTGGCTGGCGTTTGCCGTGCAGAAGTGCGGGGAAATCGCTGTGCTCAGTCAGGCGCTGAATGATCCACAACATCCCGAAGTGCTTGCCGCACTGACGCAAAGCCGTGCAGTACAGGCCAGTCGCGCGCAATCGCCGCGTATTCATAAACCTGCGGTGCAGGCGCGCCTGGCATCGATCACGGCTGCCGATAGCCAGCGTCAGTCAGCCTTCGCCAAGCGTATTGAAGCGCAACGCGCCCGTTTGCAATTGCCGGCCTTTCCGACAACAACCATTGGTTCATTCCCGCAGACTTCTTCGATCCGTCTGGCGCGTCAGTCTTACAGACAAGGCAAGCTGACGATCAATGACTACACCGATGCCATGCGCCATGAAATCCGCCATGCCGTGCAGATCCAGGAACGTCTGGGGCTGGACGTGCTGGTGCACGGCGAGGCCGAGCGCAACGACATGGTCGAGTACTTTGCCGAGCAACTGGATGGTTACGTGTTCAGCCGTTTTGGCTGGGTGCAGAGCTACGGCTCGCGTTGCGTTAAACCGGCGGTGATCGTGGGCGACCTGAGCCGTCCCGAAGCGATGACGGTGGAATGGATTCGTTATGCCCAGAGCCTGACCGGCAAGGTCATGAAGGGCATGCTGACTGGCCCGGTGACCATGCTGATGTGGTCGTTCCCGCGCGAAGATGTGTCGCGCAAGGTGCAGGCCCGGCAGTTGGCCCTGGCGCTTCGTGATGAAGTGGTGGATCTGGAGCGGGCCGGGATCAGGATCGTGCAGATCGACGAAGCTGCTTTCCGCGAAGGTCTGCCGCTGCGCAAGGCACAATGGCAGGAATATCTGGACTGGGCCGTGGAAGCGTTTCGCCTGTGTGCCTCGGGCGTGCGCGACGAAACCCAGATCCACACTCACATGTGCTACAGCGAATTCAACGACGTGATCGAGTCGATCGCCGCCATGGACGCCGATGTGATCACCATTGAAACCTCGCGTTCGGACATGGAATTGCTGCAAGCGTTCGAGGCCTTCGACTACCCGAACGATATCGGGCCGGGTGTCTACGACATCCACTCGCCACGGGTTCCGGATACTGCCGAGATGGTCAAGCTGATGACCAAGGCCGTGCAGCGGATTCCGGCCGAACGCTTGTGGATCAACCCGGACTGCGGACTCAAGACCCGAGGCTGGCCGGAAACCGAAGCGGCGCTGGTGAATATGGTCGCGGCGGCCCGGCAACTGAGAGCAGAGCTGCTGTAAACCTGCCGTTGATCCCGATTCATCAAATTGTCACGCAACTGTGGCAGCGCGCCCGGAAAAACATCATCAGACTGATTGCCTACTGGGGATCTGTTTTTTGGTGTTTTTCATGCGGGTTTTACTTTTTCTGGCCGCGCTTCTGTGCGGCTTGCCGTCTTTTGCGGCCTCGATATGTGATGTCAGCGTTCCTGTACAAGTTACCGAACTCAAGGAAGTACGGATTGCCTATCAAAGCATCGGCAATGAGTCCGACCCTGCCTTGCTGCTGGTCATGGGCCTTGGCGGACAATTGATCCACTGGCCGGATGAAGTGGTGGTCGCCCTTTGTCAGCAAGGCTATCGGGTGATTCGCTACGACAACCGCGATGTCGGTCTGTCGAGTTGGGTCCAGCCGCCGGCCGAGGCCAACCTCACCTATGAAGTGCTGCGCTACAAGCTCGGCTTGCCGGTGTCTGCGCCTTATTCCCTGACCGACATGGCCGACGATGCGCTGGGCCTGATGGATGCCCTGCACGTTCAGCAATTTCATGTGCTGGGCGCGAGCATGGGCGGGATGATCGCTCAGCATCTGGCCGATCTGGCCCCGCAACGCATCGAAAGCCTGACCCTGATCATGACCAGTTCCGGTGCCCAGGGCTTGCCGATGCCCAATGCTGCCTTGCTGCAATTACTGGCCCGCCGTGGCGCCCCGAACCGCGAGATTGCCATCGAGCAACAGGCGGATCTGCTGGCCGCACTGGGCAGCCCGCAGATCAAGGATGATCGGGCCATGCTCCTGCAGCAGGCAGCTGCCTCTTATGACCGGGCCTTCAATCCCGAGGGCGTGAAACGGCAGATCACCGCGATCCTCGCCGAACCCAGCCGGGTCGAACTGCTCAATCGCTTGCGCCTGCCGGTGCTAGTGGTACACGGCACGGCTGATCCGCTGTTGCCGGTCATGCATGGCGTGCATGTCGCCGCGCACATTCAGGGCAGCAAGCTGCGTCTGATCCCGGGCCTGGCGCATCGTTTTCAGGAAGCGTTCAAGGCGCCGTTACTGGCAGCGGTGTTGCCTTATCTCAAGGCGCAGCACGAAGACGGGCGGCATGTGGCGCAGTTGTAAGCCGGGCGTGTATGGTGATGGTTTTCTGCCAAGTGCGAGCGTCACCATGACCACTCCCCTGAAAATCGATTTCGTTTCCGATGTTTCCTGCCCGTGGTGCGTGATTGGCCTGCGTGCGCTGGAGCAGGCCCTTGAGGCGCTGGGCGATGAAGTGCAGGCGCAGATTCACTTCCAGCCTTTCGAGCTGAACCCGAACATGGTTGCCGAAGGCCAGGAAATTCAGGAACACATTGCCGAGAAATACGGCTCGACGCCCGAGCAGGTGAAGGACATTCACGAGAATATCCGCGCCCGTGGCGCCGAGCTGGGGTTTGTCTTCACCCAAGGCGAGCGGCGCATCTACAACACCTTCGACGCCCATCGCCTGTTGCACTGGGCCGGACTGGAAGGCAAGCAGCAGGCACTGAAGCAAGCCCTGTTTGACGCCTATTTCACTGACCTTGCCGATCCTTCCAGCCAGCAGACACTGGCCAGTGTCGCGCAAAAGGTCGGCCTGGACCGCCTGCGCGCCGAAGCCATCCTGGCTTCGGGCGATTATGCGGCCGAGGTTCGCGAGGCCGAACAGCTCTGGATTTCACGAGGCGTCAGCTCGGTGCCGACCATCGTCTTCAACGATGAGTACGCCGTGTCCGGCGGTCAGCCGGTCGATGTATTTGTCGGTGCCATTCGCCAGATTCTCAATGAGCGCACGGCGTAGATTCTGTGACTCCCGTCGCGGGCAAGCCTCCTTCCACAACTCAATGGCTGTGGGAGGCAGGCTGATTCACAGCTTGAACGTACCGACAACGCTCCTGAGTCGCCCGGCTTCAGAACTCAGTTCGCCACAGGCCTTGAGGGTGGCGCTGAGGTTGTCGGTGGTCTGCTGGTTCAACTGGCTGATTTCATGCACATCCCGGGTCAGTTGATCGACGGCGGTGGTCTGTTCCTCGGTGGCGGCAGCGACTGTCAGGCACACCTCGTCGATTTCGCTGATGCGCGACACCACGCTTAACAGGCTTTCCCCCGCCTCGGACGCTACCCGTACGCTCTGGCTGCCCATTTCATGGCTGAGCAACATGGTCCGGGCTGCCTGGGTAGCGCCTTCCTGCAACGCCTCGATCACTGCCCGGATTTCCTCTGTCGCATTCTGGGTGTGATGGGCAAGGCTGCGGACTTCATCCGCTACCACCGCGAACCCGCGCCCGGCTTCTCCAGCTCTGGCGGCTTCGATGGCTGCGTTCAGGGCCAGCAGGTTGGTCTTGCCGGAAATCGTCGAGATGACTTCCAGGACCTTGCCGATATTGGCGCTTTTGGCGTTGAGTTCTTCGATCTGCGAACGGGTGGTTTCGATATTTTCCTGCAGATGACTCATGGTAATGACCGTTTTTTCGACCAGGGTGCTGGTCCAGTCGATCTGAGCCCTGGCGCTGGATGCACCTCTTGACGCCGCCGAAGCGCTTGAAGCGATTTCCTGAGCAGCGGCTCCCAGCTCTTCGATGGCCGCTGCGACCGTGGTCGTGTAGCCCGATTGATGCTCCGATTTCTCCACCGAGGAGTTGGACGCCGACAGGACTCGACGGGTGGCCTGGTTCAAGGCATTGGTGGTCGATGAAACTTCGCTGATGGAGGCATGGATCCGGTCACCGAAGCGATTGAAACTCTCGGCCAGGTGCCCGAACTCATCGTTCGAGACAATCGACAGACGTCGGGTCAGGTCGCCATCGCCCAGGGCAATGTCTTCCATGGCGTTATTGATCTGGTGCAGGGGTTTCATCAACACCCGAATCAGCAGGCCGAGCAGCAGCAGGGTGATCAGGCCAGCCACGATGGTGGCGATGATCGCCGAATTGCGGAACGCCGCGATACTTGCCAGGGCTGCCTGTTTGTCCAGCACGATGCCGATATACCAGTTCTGCGAAGGCAGGCCCTTGATCGGGGAGAACAGGGTGAATTTGCGGCCATCGACCGATGCGGCCTCGACCAGTCTGTCGCTCAGCGCCAGCGTCTCGCCGGGAAACAGGTCGGCCAGGGTCTTGCCGATGAACGCCTTGTCGGGGTGAACCAGGATCTTGCCCTCCTTGCTGACCAGCAGGGCGTAACCGCCGCCATCGAACTCCTGCGCATTGATGGTTCGGGAAATTGTCTCGATGTTCAGGCTGGCGCCAAGCACGCCCAGTGTTTGCCCGCCGGAACGGATGGCGACTGCCTGAGTGATGATCCGGTAGTCGATACCGGCCCCGACGTAGGGTTCGGTCATTGCCGTGCCGGATTCGATGGCGTCCTTGTACCACTGCCGCTCGCGGCTGTCGTATCCGGCCGGCATCTGTCGTGGCGGATAGATCTGGAAGCCGCCATCACGGGTACCGACATAGGCCGCAATGAACTGCTCCATCAATACCTGGCCCTGCAACTTGGCCAGTATGTTTTCAGCCGAGGGATTCTGGCCGATGAACTCGGCAACGTTCTTGATCAGTACCAGCCGCCCGTCCAGCCAGCTCTGAATGTCATGCGCCATCGAACCTGCCAGTGCGCGGGTGCTTTGTTCGATTCGCTGAGTGTTGTCGTCGCGCAAGCGAACGTCATTCAACACGGAGAACGCGCAAAACACGGTCATGATCACTAACGCAGCGATCAGTAATATCTTCTGGTTGAACCTGAGACGTCTCATCACGGTTTTCTCGGTGTATGAATCGGTTGCACAACAGTTCGTTTGCCTTGTCACTCACGGCTAAAAGCATCCCTGCTATCGATAAACTTCAGGCGTACGAAGTCCTGCACCTGTAAAGACTTACAGATGAAGTTATAACCAGGTAACAGCCTTTATTGATCGAGCCTTGTTGCAACGGTTACCACAGGGCGAGGGTGTAACTCAGGATCAAGCGGGTTTCATCCAGGTCATTGCCGAAGGTCGAACGAACCGTGGCGTTTCTGAGTTTGATGCCAAGGTTCTTCAGCGAACCGCTCTGGATTACATAACCGATATCGGTATTGCGTTCCCACTCCTTGCCCGAGTTGCTGCCGGCTATACGCACATTGTCACCGCTGATATAGCGACTCATGAACGTCAGCCCGGGAATCCCCAGCGCGGCGAAGTTGTAGTCATAGCGCACTTGCCACGAACGTTCGTCGATGTTCGCGAAGTCGTTGATCTGGACGAAGTTGACCAGGTACGGATCGGTGTTGGCGATGTACGGGAACGGGTCTTCACCGCTCATGCGCTGGTAGGCGGCGCTGAACATGCTGGAACCCAGGGTATAGGAAACCATGCCGTTGGCTGCCCGGTTGTCGAGGTTGCGGAAGTTGCCGTCCTCGGTGCTTTTCGAGTAGCGAAGATCAAACTTCAGCGACTGCTGTGCCGCCAGTGGAATCTCGTAGACCACACCACCAAAGTACTGGCGGTAGACGTTTTCCAGATTGCCGTAGTACAGGCTGGTGCTCAGGGTCTTGCTGAAGTTGTAGGTGCCGCCGGCGAAACGGAAGTCGTCACTGACGCCACCGATGCGGTTGCCGGTGAAGTCCTGATAGTTCGAGGAACTGTTGAATTTGATCTGCTCCAGCTTGCCGCCCTGCAACACCAGCCGGTCGATATCCCTGGAGGTCAGCATTGCGCCCTCGAAGGTTGCTGGCAGCAGGCGCGTGTCATTGCTCGACACCACCGGCGTGCGGAAGGCCAGCGAGCCGACCTTGAGCACGGTTTCGGACAGCTTCGCCTTGGCTGTCAGCTCCAGTTTGGAATACTCGCTCTGTGAACCTCGACCATTTCTCGAACTCAGGTCGGCAGGAAGCAGATTGCTGCCACCGGAACCGTCACCGCCGTCAAGCTTGAGGCCGAGCATGCCGGTGGCATCGAGGCCCAGACCGAGGGTGCCGGCGGTATAACCCGACTCGACCCGGAGTATCGCGCCTTGTGCCCATTCCTGAACCGAGTCGCGTCTTGCAGTGGGTGGTCCGTTGCGAAAGTCACGGTTGAAGTAGAAGTTGCGCAGTTCGACGCTGGACTTGCTGTCGGCAATAAAGTCCGCCGAGGCCGTCATGGGAAAAACCAGCGCGCAGGTACTGACCATTGCAAAAGTCTTGTTGATCGACATTTCCGTTATGCTCCGAGTAATGGCAGGTTTAATCGATACAGTTTGTTTTTATAGGTATTGCAACTATTGGCTGAAACATTCCTGCGGGCAGCACGCAGCAACCGGTTGATTAACCGGTTGTGCGTAACGTGTGGACAGTAGAACTATTTAATCAACTTGCAGTTTCGATGCGTGCCACTTTGCTTTTTGCTTCAAAGTAACGACCCGGCTGTTCGGCAATCTGCAGTTGGCCGGCACAAGGCGCCAGAATCGAAGTTTCCATCTTCATCGCTTCCATCACCGCTATGACTTGCCCGGCCTGCACGGATTCGCCGTCAGCCACGACCCAGGCGTGCAGGTTGCCTGCCACCGGGGTGAGAACCGCCTGCGGATCGGCTGCTTCGCTGGCCGTCACACTTTCAGTGCCGGGAGCCGCCGCGTTGAGGCTGACGCCGCGCAGCAGCGCTGCTGGCAGGCCCAGCTCATGGCGCTTGCCGTCGATCTCGACGAAGGTGCGCAAGACACCCGGATCAGCCGCAGCAGCACTACGCGGGGCGATGGTCACGTGTTCGGCGAAATCGGTTTCGATCCAGCGGGTATGCACGGCGAAGGTATCGGCGGCGGTGAAATCGTCATGGTCCATCACCGCACGGTGGAACGGCAGCACTGTGGCCACACCGTCCACATTGAACTCGGCCAGGGCGCGGCGCGCGCGGCGAATGGCTTGTTCGCGGGTCGCGCCAGTGACGATCAGCTTGGCGATCATCGAATCGAAGTTCGGCGACACGCGCGAGCCTTCGACCACGCCGGTGTCCAGCCGGACACCCGGACCGGAAGGTGCCTGGAACCGCTCGATGAGGCCGGGCGTTGGCAGGAAGCCATTGCCGGCATCTTCGGCGTTGATGCGGAACTCAAAGCTGTGGCCGCGAGGCGTCGGTGTGCCCTCGAACGACAGCGGCAAGCCGTCGGCTACCCGCAATTGCTCGATGACCAGGTCGATGCCGCTGGTTTCTTCGGTGACCGGGTGCTCTACCTGCAAGCGGGTGTTGACCTCCAGGAACGACAGGGTGCCATCGCCGCTCAGCAGGAATTCCACAGTGCCCGCACCGACATAGCCTGCTTCGGCGCAGATGTCGCGTGCCGAATCGTGAATGCGCTGGCGCAGGGCATCGTCCAGATAAGGCGCTGGAGCTTCTTCGATCAGTTTCTGGTTGCGCCGCTGCAGCGAACAGTCACGGGTCCCGACCACCACCACCCGACCATGGCGATCAGCGATGATCTGCGCTTCGATATGCCGAGGGCGGTCAAGGAAGCGTTCGACGAAACATTCGCCACGGCCAAAGGCCGAGATCGCTTCACGCACTGCCGACTCGTACAGCTCGGCGACTTCATCGAGTTTCCAGGCCACTTTCAGACCGCGGCCACCACCGCCGAAGGCTGCCTTGATGGCAATCGGCAAGCCATGCTGCTCGGCAAAGGCAATCACTTCGCTGGCATCGTTGACCGGGTCTTCGGTGCCGGCCACCAGTGGCGCGCCGACCTTCAGGGCAATGCGACGGGCCTGGACCTTGTCGCCCAGGGCATCGATGGTGCTCGGGTCCGGGCCGATCCAGGTCAGGCCGGCATCGATCACCGCCCGGGCGAAATCGGCTCGCTCCGAGAGAAACCCGTAACCTGGGTGAACGGCGTCGGCACCGGCACGGGCTGCCACGGCCAGCAGCTTTTCGATATTCAGGTAGCTATCGGCGGGCCGTTCGCCATGCAGCGCATAGGCCTCGTCGGCCTGACGCACATGCAAGGCATCGATATCGGCATCGGCATACACCGCGACCGAGGCGATGCCATAGTCGCGGCAGGCACGGGCGATACGGACGGCAATTTCACCACGGTTGGCAATCAGAACCTTTTTCATTGCTTGTTGGTCTCGTCTGAAAGGGCAGGCCGCACGGGCTCAAAGGCGCCCAGCGGTTTGAAGCGAATACGGGAATTGACCGGAATCTGACCGGCCAGGTCCAGGTGATAAGGTGCAACCACGCCGATCACCGGGTAGCCGCCGGTCAACGGGTGATCGGCCAGAAACAGTACCGGCTGGCCGCTGGGCGGGACCTGGATAGAGCCGACGGTGGTGCCTTCGCTGGGCAACTCACCTGCAATTGCACGTTCCAGTGCCTGATCGCCCGCCAGGCGAATGCCGATACGGTTCGATTGCGGCGTGACCAGCCAGGTCTGCTCGGCCAGCAGCGCCTGAGCTTCTGGTGTAAACCAGTCACTGCGCGGGCCCATGACTACATCCAGAGTGATGATCTGATCGGCGCGCGGCATATCGAACGCCGCTTGCTCATCGACTGATACTGCACGCCCGCCCTGTCTCGGCTGGAAGCCAAGACGGTCGCCGGCCGCCAATGGCGCAGGCCCGACCTGGGCCAGTGTGTCGGTGGACAGGCTGCCCAGCACCGGCGCATGGGTGAAACCGCCACGGATCGCCAGATAATTGCGCAACCCGGCGCGTGGTGCATCGATGCTGACGCGGTCACCTTCCTGCAAGGCGAACGGCGTGTAGAGCGCCGGACGCAGCACCTGACCTTCAGTGCTGTGCACTTCGATTGCGGCGTCAGCGCCCGTAATGGCGATGACTGCATGACCACGACAAATGAACGTCAGGCCGCCCATGAGGATTTCCAGGCAGGCGCTCGCCGGATCGTTACCCACCGCACGGTTGGCGGCACGCAACGCGCCGCGGTCCATGGCGCCGGACGCCGATACGCCTTGTCCGGCGCGGCCAGGACGGCCGAGGTCCTGCAACAGGGTCTGCAGGCCGGGTGAAACAATCTCCAGAGTGTCCCCGGTGACAGGCGACGCCGGTTGGCGATCCGCTACGCTCACCGTGACATTACGGGCAGGCAATGGCCCTGCATCGCAAAAGCGCACGCGATAACCCGGTTGCAGCAAGGCCGGTTCGTCACGCTGCAGATCCCACATTTTGGCTTCGGTCACGCCGATGATCTGCCAGCCGCCAGGGCTGGCTTGCGGATAGACGCCACTGAAACCGCCGGCCAATGCCACGGCACCTGCCGGAATGCGGGTGCGCGGCGTACTGCGGCGCGGCACCACGAATTCGGCGCCGCCGCTGAGGTAAGCGAAGCCCGGTGCAAAACCACAGAAGGCCACGTTGTAATCGCTACCGGTATGGCGGCGGATCACTTCCTCGACACTGATGTCCAGCTCACGGGCGACATCGGCCAGGTCTTCGCCGTTGTAATGCACGGCGATCTCGACCAGCTTGCCGGCTTCGCGAACCGTGCCGTGTACGTTGCGCACGGCAATCCGCGCAGCCAGTGCCTCACGGCTGATGGCAGAGGGACGAAAGTGCACGAGCACCGTGCGCGCGGCAGGAATGATTTCCTGCACGCCGACGATGGGTTCCTGCTGTAGCGAGTCGAACAGGGCAAGAGTCTCGTCCAGGTTCGCCAATTCAACCAGGAGCGCGTCCAGGCTGACCGGATAGAAACGCATGATCCACTCCTATACGTGGTAGTAGCTGTCGGGAATGTCGGTAATGAACATATGGCCCGGTGCATGGGAAATGGCAAACGGTACGCGAGAGGCCATGACCACCGACTGTGGAGTCACGCCACAGGCCCAGAACACCGGAATCTCACCGGGCTTGATGCTGACTGCATCGCCGAAGTCCGGACGCGCAATGTCCTTGATGCCGAGCAGTGCCGGTTCGCCGACATGCACCGGTGCACCATGTACGCCGGGATAGCGCGCGGTAATCTTCGCGGCATCGGCGACCCGGTCGGCAGCGATGGGGCGCATCGACACCACCATTTCGCCTTGCAGACGCCCGGCAGGACGACAGACACGATTGGTGCGATACATCGGCACGTTGCAGCCTTCGCTGATGTGGCGTACATCGATGCCAGCATTCAGCAGGTCGCTTTCAAAGCTGAAGCTGCAGCCGATCAGGAAACTGACCAGATCGGTGTGTTCTGCCCAGAGGTCAGTGACATCGGTCACTTCCTCGGCCAGCTTGCCGTCACGCCAGACCCGATACAGCGGTAAGTCGGTGCGCAGGTCGGCCTGCTCGGCGAGGAACGTGCTGTGGCTGCCTGGCTCGGTAACATCGAGCACCGGACAGGCCTGTGGATTGCGTTGGGCGAACAACAGAAAATCGTAGGCCCATTCCCGGGGCAGGGAAATCATGTTGGCCTGGGTCAGTCCGGGCGCCAGGCCTGCTGTCGGAGCAACAGCGCCAGCACGATAACGGGCGCGGGCGGCAACGGCAGCCTCGCGGGCTTGCTGGAGTGCGTTCATGGTCAGCCTCAGGCGAATGAGCGGATAGTGACGCCTGCATCGAGCAGGCAGGCTTTGAGGTTACGGGCGATGGCGACCGCGTCGTGGTTGTCGCCATGCACACAGATCGAATCGGCCTCCAGCCTGATCAGACTGCCGTCCTCGGCCTCGATGACGCCATCGCGTACCAGGCGCAGCATGCGCTCGGCGATCAGTTGCGGATCGTGCAACACCGCCCCCGGACGCGAACGCGACACCAATGTGCCCGCGGCGGTATAGGCGCGGTCGGCGAAGGCTTCGGCGACACAGGACAGGCCCGCCTCACGGGCCCAGTCGATCAATGGCGAATTGGCCAGGCATACCAGTTTCAACTGAGGATCGATGCGCAGCAGCGCCTGGATAACTGCCGCGGCCTGGCGTGGGTCGCCGGCAATGGTGTTGTACAGCGCGCCATGGGGTTTGACGTAACTCACCCGGGTCCCGACGCTGCGCGCCAGCCCTTGCAAGGCACCGATCTGGTAGATCACATCGGCAGTCAGTTGCTCGGAAGGCACGTCCATGTTTCTCCGCCCGAACCCGACCAGGTCCGGGTAGGCCACATGAGCGCCGATGGCCACGCCACGGGCTGCCGCAGCTTCCAGGGTGCGCAGGATTCCGGCCGGGTCACCGGCGTGAAAGCCGCAGGCGACGTTGGCGCTGCTGACGATTTCGAGAACCGCCGCGTCGTCACCCATGCTCCATGCTCCGAAGCTCTCGCCCAGGTCGCTGTTCAGGTCAATGCTACGCATCTATAGAGTCTCCGTTGAATCAGGCTGCGGTAATGAAGGCAAAGATGGCACCGGCCGACTTGTAGGCCATGAACCACGACAGCAAGCAGGTCAGCACGCCCAGCACCAACAACCAGCGTGGGTAGTGATAGCCCTCCATCAGATCGGAACGGCGCCAGCCAACGTACATGAAAATGCTCAGGCCGAGCGGCAGAATCAGGCCGTTGAAGCCGCCGGCGAAGATCAGCAACGCCGCAGGTGGTTTGCCTATCACCATATACACCGTCAGGGTTATGACAATAAAACCGACCGTGGCCAGGTTACGTACACGCTCGGTAATCTTTTTCGAGAACACGGTCGTGAAGGACATGGTCGTGTAAGACGCACCGATTACACTGCTGATACCGGCAGCCCACAGCACCAGGCCGAACATCATCATGCCGATATCGCCGGCAGCGGCATGGAAGGCCTGGGCAGCAGGGTTTGCGCCTTTGCCGGACACGTCGATGACGACGCCGCTGGCGACCACTCCGAGGATCGCCAGAAACAGAACATAGCGAGCAATGCCGGTGACCAGAATGCCTGTCAGCGCAGCCTTGGATACCGCCTCGATATTTTCCACTCCGACGGTGCCGCGATCGAGCAGGCGATGAGCACCTGCATAAGTGATGTAGCCCCCGACGGTGCCGCCGACGATGGTGGTGATGGAAGCAAAGTCGATCAAATCGGGCAATACCGTTTGCCGCAATGCTTCACCCAGTGGCGGATGGGTCGCGAAGGCCGCGAACAGGATCAGTCCGACTTTCAGAAGACCCAGCACAATCATGATGCGGTCCATGGCAACGCCCGCGCGATGGGACGAGAAGATCCCGATGGCGAGCAGCGCGCTTAACAGTCCTCCCCATTTGGGATCAAGGCCGGTCAAGGCATTCAATCCCAGTCCCGCACCGGCAATGTTACCCAGCATGAAAACCAGACCGCCGCAAATGACCAATACCGACAGCAGGTAACCGCTGCCCGGAATTGCAGCGTTAGCCAGATCTGCCGCACGCATCCTGGTCAGGGTGACGATACGCCAGACATTCAGTTGAACGACAAAGTCGATCAGGATCGAGGCCAGGATGCCAAAGGCAAACGCGGCACCCAGTGTCGCGGTGAAGGTGGCGGTCTGGGTCAGGAAACCCGGGCCGATGGCGGAGGTCGCCATCATGAAGATCGCGGCGATCAGAGAGGAGCGGCGCGCCTTGGTGAAGTCATGAGCGGTCTGTGTCACGGCATCAATCCTACGGTTAGAGGTTCCTTGCTTGAGCAATGAGCGTGCCAAGGATCATTCAGTACCGCTGCAATGTAGATATATCAAGTCTGCATTGTTGAACAATCATATCGTCTTGAGTGAGTCATTTGCACCAGATTGTTACTCTTTCACTCATGGACGCTACTTAATGAAGCACACGGCATGCTTGTGCCTTGCCACGCACTAAGCTCTCAGGGAACATCTGCCGGTTTTTATCATTCTGGATTGCTCATGAACGACGCTTCTCCCTCCCTTCCTCGTACCCTGGGAGAAACCATCACCCAGGAAATCCGCAGAATGCTGGTCGAAGGCGAACTGGTGCCTGGCCAACGGCTGTCCGAAGCCGCATTGGCCGAGAGCCTGCAGATTTCCCGTAACACCTTGAGAGAAGCGTTCAGGGTCCTGACCCGCGAAGGATTGCTCAAGCACGAACCCAACCGCGGAGTGACCGTCGCCGAGCCGGATATGGCGTCGATCATCGACATTTACCGGGTGCGTCGCTTCATTGAATGCAAGGCCATTGCCCAGGCTTTCCCGCTGCATCCCGGGGCGCTGAAGATGCGCGAAGCGGTCGAGGCCGGCATGCGCGCCCGTGAAGCCAGGGATTGGGTGGCGGTGGGTACTGCCAACATGATGTTCCACAAGGCAATCGTCGAACTGGCCGACAGCCCGCGGCTGGTGGTGTTCTACGGGCAGATATCGGCCGAACTGCGCCTGGCCTTCGGCGTGCTCGACGACCCCGAATTCCTGCACCTGCCGTACCTGGACATGAACGCCGCGATCCTGCGTTGCGTCGAAGAGGGGCGGGTAGACGAAGCGACCGTCATGCTCGAAACCTACCTGGTGCAATCCGAGCGGACCGTGCTGGCAGCGTATGAGCGCAGCATGAAGCGCTAGCTATCCTGGCCGCATGGCGGCGATAAACATGCGGTACTAGGAGCGAATTCATTCGCGAAGAGGCCAGTGAATTCGCAGGAAATGCAGTATCTGAAATCAAGTCTTCGCGGATCAATCCGCGCCTGCGGCGTCAGCCGTGAAAACGCACCCAGACGGTCACCAGCAAACTGGCCGCAACCAGCCAGGCCAGTGCTGCCAGCGCCAGGGACACTTCCAGCCGCCAGCGGTCCACCAGCAGATACAAGGCCGCCAGGTAAACGAAGTAGGGAATGATCGACCACATGCCAAACAGGATGGTGGTCTTCAGGTCATCGAGCGAGCGACCCTTGCCGACGATGTAATGCGCAATCAATGCAAAGGTCGGAAACAGCGGCACCAGCCCTGCGATGTAGTAATTGCGTGTCTTGGCCAGCGCGGCCAGGATGACGACAACCGCTGCGCCCAACAGGGCCTTGAGTAGCAGATCCACTATTTCTTCCTGTGCAATGTCAGGCCTGCAGCCCGTATTTCTTGACCTTGTCGAACAACGTGGTCTTGGCCATGCTCAGCTCCTGGCTGGCCTGGCTGAGATTCCCGCCGCTACGTTGCAAGGCTTCGCGCAGCAGGCTGCGCTCAAAGGCTTCCACCGCTTCGGCAAAGCCCAGACTCTGGCTTTCGGCACTGTCGGACTTCTTGAAGACCGGCAGCCCCAGCGCATAGCGTTCGGCCACGTTGCGCAGTTCACGCACGTTACCCGGCCAGTCGTGGCTCATCAAGGCCGATGCCGTTTGCCGGTCCAGTTGCGGCGGTTCACGGTCGAAGCGCAACGAGGACAACTGCAGGAAATGCTCGAACAACTGCAGAATGTCTTCGCGCCGCTCGCGCAGTGGCGGCAATTCCAGAGTCACCACATTGAGGCGGTAATACAGGTCGCTGCGGAACTGGTTGGCCTTGCTCAGTTCATTGAGGTCGGACTTGGTCGCCGCGATGACCCGGCAATCCACCTCGACGTTCTGGTTCGAGCCCAGGCGTTCCAGAGTGCGCTCCTGCAAGACACGCAACAGCTTGATCTGCAGGTTGATCGGCATGCTCTCCACTTCATCGAGAAACAGCGTGCCGTTGTGCGCATGTTCGATCTTGCCGATCCGGCGCTTGCCTGCGCCGGTGAAGGCATTGGCTTCGTGGCCGAAGATTTCCGACTCGAACAGGCTTTCCGCCAGCCCGCCGCAGTTCAGGGCGACGAACTGATTCTTGGTGCGTCGGCTGAAATCATGCAGGCAGCGAGCGACCAGCTCCTTGCCGGTGCCGGTTTCGCCCTCGATCAACACATTGGCCGAGGTATCGGCAATGTTGGCGATCAGCGCCCGCAGATTCTGCATGGCCGGTGAGCGGCCGATGATCTGGCCTTCCAGCGAATTGCGCTCGGCCAGTTGCTTGCGCAGCGCCCAGACTTCCCGGGCCAGCCCGCGTTGCTCCAGAGCGCGACGCGCGACATCCACCAGCCGTTCCGGCGAGAAGGGTTTTTCCATGAAGTCATAGGCGCCGTCACGCATGGCATTGACCGCCATGGAGATATCGCCGTGCCCGGTAATCAGCACTACCGGCAGGCTGCCGTCGCGGGCCTTGAGACGGCTCAGCAGTTCCAGCCCGTCGATGCCCGGCAGGCGAATGTCACTGATGACGATTCCGGCAAAGTTGTCGCCGATGCGCGCCAGGGCTTCTTCGGCGCTGGATACGCCTTCGCTGGCAATGTCTTCCAGCGCCAGGGCCTGTTGGCAGCCGAGCAACACATGCGGGTCGTCTTCGACGATGAGTACAGTCAGATCAGTGGTCATTTTGGAATTACTCATGGTGATCGCTCAGGTCCTTTGAGGTCGACTGATTCTCTTCACGCCCACAACCCTGTGGGAGCGAATTCATTCGCGAACGGTATTTGAAGTGCGAAAGACACAGGGAAACCCTCATGAATCCGCCTCCGCATCCTTGACCCGCGGCAGCCACAACACGAAGGTTGTCGCGCCTGCCGGATACTCCGCGCTCAGACTGCCGCCAGCCGCTGCTGCGAGGCTGGCGGAAAGGGTCAGGCCGAGGCCCAGGCCCTGTTCACCGGGTTTGGTGGTGAAAAACGGTTCAAACAAATGCTTGCGGGCTTCGTCGTCGATGCCATGACCGTTGTCGCGTACCCGCAAGCGATAGCGATCATCGACCATCTCACCTTCGAGCCACAGCTCGGGCAATGGCTGGGCATGCATTGCGTCCAGGGCATTGCCGATCAGGTTGACCAGAATCTGCTCCAGGCGTGTCTGGTCGATCATCAACTCGGCGTCGATGAAGTCCTGATGCAGGGTCAGGGAAAAGTTTTCGAGCCGCACGCTCAGCAACTGCAAGGCGGCGTCGACCGCCTTGCGCAGTTGTGCCTGGCCCTGATCGTTGCCGCGTCGGGCAAAGGAGCGCAGGCTGGCCGTGATGCGACCCATGCGGTCGACAAGATCGTTGATGGTGCGCAGGTTGGTACTGGCGGTGTCCAGTGCGCCACGTTCGAGAAAGCGCACGGTATTGCCGGACAGGGTACGCAAGGCCGCCAGCGGCTGGTTCAGTTCGTGGGCAATGCTGGTGGACATCTGGCCGATGGCAGCCAGCTTGCCGGCCTGGACCAGTTCGTCCTGAGCCTTGCGCAGAGTGTCTTCGGCTTGCCTGCGTTCGCGGATCTGCGCCTTGAGGCGTTCGTTGCTGGCGCGCAGGTGTTCGGTGCGTTCCGCGATCTTGCGTTCCAGTTCGTCGTTGGCGGCCTGCAGGGCTTCACGGGCGGCAAGCCGGGTGGAAATCACCTTGCGCCGCTCGTTCCAGGCGATCAGCAGAAAGGCCACCAGCGCGCAGGCCACGGCGACCAGCATGCCCTGGCTGGCCGCTTCGCGGCGCAGGTCTTCGAGAGGCGTCAACAGGGTCAGATGCCAGGGCGTATCGCTCAACTGGCGGGTCTGGGCCAGATAGCTGACCTGGGTATGCTCCCGGTCGACACTGACGTTGGCCGGGAAGGTGAGCTTCTCGACACCTTCGGCGAGGGTTTCGCGTTCCAGTGGCACCAGCTCGTTCAGCGGCCACCAGTAATATTGCAGGCTGCGCGCCAGGCGCTCCTTGATGTTCGGGGTCAGCGGGCGCACCGACTTCAGGCGGCGGGCCGGGTCGCTGGATAGAATGATGATGCCGTTTTCATCGCTGACAAAGGCTTCCATCCGCGCCCGTTGCCAGCGCTCTTCCAGGGCTTCGAGCCGTACCTTGATCACCGCGACGCCAATGATCCGGCCTCTTTCTTCCAGTCCATGGGCCAGGTAATAGCCGGACTCGCCGACGGTGGTGCCGATGCCATAGAAACGTCCGGGCAAGCCACGGACGGCATCCTGAAAGTAGGCGCGGAAGGACAGGTCTTCACCCTGATAGCTGTCGGCATCACGCCAGTTGCTGGTGGCCAGTACGCGGCCAGTGGTGTCCATCACATAAATGGCGCGGCTGCGGCTGCGGCGGTTGAGGCCTTCCAGATAGCTGTTGACCTTGCCTTGCAGGTCCGGGGTCGGGTTTCTCAGCAGTTGCGAAACGCTGGACTCAAGCTCCAGGACACTGGGCAGGTAGGTGTACTTGTTGATTTCGCTTTCGACCGTACGGGCATGCAGCTCCAGCTGGCGTTCGCCATTTTCGCTGAGGCTCTTGATGCCGTGGGTCTCGCTGAACAAATAGGCGATATAGCCCAGGCCGATCATCAGCATGAGGATCAGCGGAGGCAGAAACAGTTGGCGTATCAGACGGGGTTTCACGGCGAGTGATGGCGGCGCAGCGCTATAAGTAATGGGGTCGCATTTCATCACAGTCGTCCTGAGCCGAACAGCTACCCATGCCCCGATGGGTGGGGGCAGGGTAGCGAACGGTATTGCTTAGTGCTGGAGGATCTTGGCGAGGAACTGCTGGGCGCGTTCGGAACGCGCGCTGACATCACCGAAAAACTCTTCCTTGGCGCAGTCTTCGACGATCTGCCCCTTGTCCATGAAGATCACCCGGTTGGCCACTTTGCGGGCAAAACCCATTTCATGGGTCACGCACATCATGGTCATGCCTTCGTTGGCCAGTTGCACCATCACGTCGAGTACTTCGTTGACCATTTCCGGATCGAGCGCGGAGGTCGGTTCGTCGAACAGCATGACGATCGGGTCCATCGCCAGGGCGCGGGCAATCGCGACACGCTGTTGCTGACCACCGGAAAGCTGGCCCGGATGCTTGTGGGCGTGAGCGGAAAGGCCAACCCGTTCCAGCAGCTTCAGGCCTTTCTCGGTGGCTTCGGCCTTGCTGCGGCCCAGCACCTTGATCTGCGCGATGGTCAGGTTTTCCACGATGCTCAGATGCGGGAACAACTCGAAATGCTGAAACACCATGCCGACTCGCGAACGGAGTTTCGGCAGGTTGGTCTTCGGATCGGAGATCGAGGTGCCATCGACCTCGATATCGCCTTCCTGGAACGGTTCCAGAGCGTTCACGCACTTGATCAGGGTCGATTTGCCGGAGCCGGACGGGCCGCAGACCACCACCACTTCACCCTTGCTGACCTCGGTGCTGCAATTGGTCAGTACCTGGAAGTCCCCATACCACTTGTTGACGTTCTTGATGGAAATCATATGGCAAACCTTTTTTGCAGACGCTTCACCAGCAACGAGGCGGCAAAGCTGATCGTGAAATACACCAGACCGGCGATGATCAGGAATTCATTGGCGCGACCGATGATGTCGCCACTGGCGCGCGAGGCATTGAGGAAGTCCACCAGGCCGACCGTGTACACCAGAGAGGTATCCTGGAACAGGATGATGCTCTGCTGCAGCAACAGTGGCGTCATCTTGCGGAACGCCTGCGGCAGGATGATCAGGCGCATCATTTGCCCGTAGCTCATGCCCAGGGCCTTGGCGGCACCCATTTGTCCCTTGGAGATGGACTGCACACCGGCGCGCACGATTTCACAGAAGTACGCTGCCTCGAACATCATGAACGCCACGACGCAGGAGGTGAACGCACCGATCGGCGTGTCTTCGCCGGTGATCCAGCGCAGCACGAACGGCACCGCCAGATAGAACCAGGTGATGACCAGCAGCAGCGGGATCGAACGGAAGTAGTTCACGTAGGCGCCGGCCACATTGGCCAGCAGCTTGTTCGATGACAGGCGCATCAAGGCCAGGATGGTACCGATGACCAGGCCGCCGACGATGCCCAGGGCCATCAGTTGCAGCGTCATGACCATGCCGTTCCACAGGCCGGGAATGGCTGGAATGATTCCACTGAAGTCCATTATTTACCCCCCAGGGAGATCAGGCCCGGCACTGCGACTTTCTTCTCGACCAGACGCATCAGCAACATCAGGCTCATGTTCAGGGTGAAGTAGATCAGGGTCGCCAGAGTGAACGCCTCGAACAGGTTCGCGGAAAATTCGGCGGTCTGCTTGGTTTGCGCCAGCAGTTCCATCAGGCCGATCAGCGAGGCCACCGACGAGTTCTTGAACACGTTCAGGAATTCGGAGGTAAGTGGCGGAATGATGATCCGGTAAGCCTGCGGCAGCAGCACGTTCCAGTAGATCTGCGGCAGCCTGAAGCCCATGGCCCGGGCAGCGGATTCCTGGCCTTTTGGCAGCGCTTCGATACCGGTGCGCACTTGTTCGCAGACCCGTGCAGCGGTGAACAGACCCAGGCAGACCACAACACTCAGGAACGCCGAGGTCGTCGGGTTGAGGTCCTGCTTGTACCACTCCTGCAGGTTTTCAGGCAGCAGGTCGGGCACCAGGAAGTACCAGATGAACAACTGCACCAGCAGTGGCACATTACGAAAGATTTCCACGTAGATCGTGGCGATGCCAGCCACAATACGGCTTGGCACAGTGCGCATGACACCGAGGATGGACCCCAGTATCAAGGCGATGATCCAGGCGACGACGGCAATGGCGATGGTCCAGCCCAGACCGGAAATGAACCAGTCCAGATAGGTTTCGCTGCCGACACCGGTGGACTTGAAGAATACGCCCCAGTCCCAGTTGTAATTCATCAGGGTCTCCCCCTCTTGTTGTCGAAATACACGCACACGTCTCGCATGAGTCCGTTCGAGCCCTTGTGTATCCGGACACGCCTTCAGACTCCGTCCCGGCGTTTATTGTCTGGATACAGTGAGTGATGAGCGGTTTTCCGAACCGGCTCCGGCCCGTTCGGAAAACCGTGGGTTCACGGTGAAACGCTGACTCAGGCTTTTGGTTCGGCAGCTTTGTCGTTCGGCTCGGCGATCAGCTTTTTCAGCTCGTCGCTCATCGGGAACTGCAGATTCAGGCCTTTTGGCGGGATCGGCGACTGGAACCACTTGTTGTAGATGGTGTTGATTTCGCCAGACTTGTAAGTGGCGACGATGGCGTCATCGACAGCCTTCTTGAATGGCGCATCGCCCTTGCGAACCATGCAGCCGTAGATTTCATAGGATTGTGCTGTGCCGGTCACAGCCCAGTCGGTCGGCTTCTTGGCCTTGGCCATTTCGCCTGCCAGCAGCGCGTCGTCCATCATGAACGCAACGGCACGACCCGATTCCAGCATCTGGAAGGATTCACCGTGGTCCTTGGCGGAAATCACGTTCATGCCCATCTGCTTGTCGGCGTTCATCGCCTTGAGGATGCGCTCGGAGGTTGTACCGGCGGTGGTCACGACGTTCTTGCCTTTCAGGTCGTCGAAATCCTTGTAGGACGAGTCAACCTTGGACAGCAGGCGGGTACCGATCTCGAAGATGCCGACCGAGAAGTCCACTTGTTGCTGACGCTCGACGTTGTTGGTGGTGGAACCGCATTCCACGTCAACGGTGCCGTTCTGTACCAGCGGGATACGGGTCTGGGAAGTCACCAGGTTGTACTTGACCTTCAGATCCGGAATATCCAGTTCTTTCTTGATCGCTTCAACGATTTTCAGCTGGATATCGTGGGAGTAGCCAACCGGGATACCGGAAGCATCAGCGATATAGGAAAACGGGATGGAAGCGTCACGGTGACCGAGGGTGATGGTGCCCGATTCTTTGATCTTCTTCAGTGTGCCGGTCAGTTCGGCTGCGAAAACTGGAGTGCTAATCAGAGCGGCAGTAATTGCTGCGCCTAACAACTGGGGGACGATACGCATCAATGAATCCTCGAATTTCGTTTTTATTAATTGGGCCGTTGGCAGACCCGATTCTTCAGTGAGTGAATGCTTCGACAAGACCCTAGCCAGACAAGCTAGCGTCGAAGCTATCGACAGGAAGTGTAGAGCACGACTCATGCCAACGACTGGTGACTATGGCAAGTAATTGAATTTATTGAGTTTTAATGGGTTTTTGGTGTGCGATTCATGGGGCGGGCATCCGGGTTACCGAACGGCTGTCGATAGCGTGTTCGGAAAACCGAATGAAGAGGCGGGGCGAAGAAATATGAAAACCGTTGCTGTCATGCAACGGTTTCAGGATTTACTTCAGGGCAGAGCGTTGCACTGCTTAGAAGTCATAACGTGCCGTCATGCCCAGGGTGCGTGGGGTGCCCAGCAAACCGCCATAGCCACCGTTGGGTTCGCTCCACAAGGTCGTGTAATAGGTCTTGTCGAAGGCATTCTTCAGCCACAGCGAGACATCCCACTGACCCTGGCCAAGATCGCCGCGCAAGCCGGTGCCGAGATTGACCACGGCGTAGCTGGGGATCTGCGAGTAATCGGAGTCCTCAACTGCGCCCACGGCCTTGGAACGGAAGGCATAGCTGGCCGTGACGTACTCTTGCAGGCCGTTGTCCAGATCCCATTTGTACTCGCCGTTGACGTTGGCAATGTATTTGGAGGCGCCGACCACTTGATGACCGCTCAAATCGCATGAGGCAGGCGCGCCGGCTTGCAGGCTGACCTCCGGCGGGCAAGGGGCATCTTTATAAGAGGTGTAACGCACATCGTTGTAGGAGCCGTTGATGTTCAGCGTCAGTCCGCGGATCGGCAGAATGATGCTTTCCAGTTCCAGGCCACGAGAGCGCACCGTGCCGGCATTGGTCAGGTATTGCACGCGGTTGGCGTTGTCATAGGCGTTGGTCTGGTAGCCGTTGACCTGAGTCCAGAACAGGTTGGCGTTGAGTTGCAGGCGTCGATCCCACAAGGTGCTTTTCAAGCCCAGCTCGGCGTTGTTGGCGCGTTCGGTGCCGATCAGCAGCGAGTCGGCACCGGCAGTGGGCGCCGTACCGACCGCCAGGTTGACCCCGCCGGATTTCTCGCCATGGGACAGCGTGGCATAGCCCAGCAAGTCATCGCTGAAGTGGTAACTCAGATTGAGCAGGCCCGAAGGACTGGCGGTGTACTGGCTCAGGTCGCCCGAGTCATAGGCGCCGGTGCGGGCATTGCGCGCGGTCAGCGCCGCGCCGGTTACGGCCGCGCCGCCTTGCGGGGCGTCACGCTGCACCCAGGCATTCTTTTCTTCGTAAGTGCCACGCACCCCGGCGGTGAAATCCAGCCTGGGCGTGAGGTGCCAGGTGCCTTGAGCGAAGAGGGCGAAGCTGTTGGTTTCGATATGCCCCTTGCCCAGCGTGTTGACGTCGGCAAGTGCGCCGGCCGGTGTGCCGTTCCAGATATCGGCCTGCGGCCCGTAATTGGTGAACGACTTGTTATCCAGATCGGAGCCGAAGTAATAGGCGCCGACCACGTAATCGAAGAAACCGCCGGTTGGGGACGCCAGGCGCAACTCCTGGGACCACTGTTTATCTTCCACCGACACACCGCCGTTATAGGACGCCGAAGCATTCAGGCCGTCATCGTTGCGCGGGGTGAAGTTCCACCAGCGATAGGAGCTCACCGAGGTCAGCGTGAAGTCGTTGGCCAGCTTCCAGTTGGCTTCCAGCGAGGTACCGCCCTGATGCACGGTGACCCGCTGATCGCTGTTGAGATTGACCTTGCGGTGCGAACCATCCACCAGGGTTGCGCCAGCTGCGGCGGCGCGGCTTTCATAGCGGTTGACGCCGTTGATGGTCGGGCCGGTGCTGAACAGCGCGCGGGTGCCGGCGCTGGAGCTTTCCTCGTTGTAGTCGGCAATCCAGCGCAGGCTGAAATCTTCGTTGGGCTTGAACAGCAACTGTCCGCGAAAGCCTTCGCGTGAGCCACCGCCAAGTTTGTTGCCGTCGTACTCGTTATCCAGATCGCCATCGCTGCGGCTGCGGTAGGCTGAAAAGCGCCCGGCCAACTGGTCATTGAGCGGGCCGGAAATCGTGCCCTTGGTCTGGAAGTAGCCACGTTCGCCGATGGACGTCTCGATGCTGCGCTCCGGTGTGAAACTCGGTGCACGGGTATTGATATTCAGGACGCCGGCCGTGGTGTTCTTGCCGAACAGCGTTCCCTGCGGGCCGCGCAGCACTTCCAGCTGTTCGATGTCCATCAGGTCGAACACCGCCATGCCGGGACGGCCCAGATAAACGTTGTCGATGTACAGCCCCACACTGCCTTCCAGGCCGTCACTGGCCGGGTTATTACCCAGGCCGCGAATGGAAACGCTCGACTGCCTGGCGTGCATGTAGGCGACGTTCAGGCTCGGCACCAGTTGTTGCAGGTCCTGGATCTGATAGACCCGCTGGCTTTCCAGTGCCGCACCATCGAGCACGCTGATCGGAGTCGGCACGTTCTGCGAGCTTTCCTCGCGGCGGCGGGTGGTGACCGTTACCGTCTTGAGCCTTGTGTCATCCGCCGCTGGACCGTTAGCGGGAGTGGCGCTGCTGCTCGTCACAGGGGCTTGGTCTGCATGGGCAAGCGAGAAGCCTGCACAACCCGCCAGCAACAGAGCGAGCGGCAGGCGCTTGAGCTGACCGGCAGCGATGGGGATGGCGGATTGACGGATATTCATGGCACGGCTCCTGTGACGCAATATTCTTTTTGGTTATTTGAATATGTATTTATAAGGTTTTACTGAATAAGAGATTGCCTTTATAAGGAGTGCTACCGAGGCAGAGCAAATGCATTTGCCCGATACTTTTTATGTGAAAAATGCATATCGACCTTCGCCAACTCCGTCACCTGATCGCTCTGGCCGAGCACCGCAGCTTTGTCGGTGCTGCAGTGGCGGTGAACCTGTCGCAATCCGCTTTCAGCCGCAGTATTCAGGCCCTGGAGCACAGCGTCGGTTGCCAGCTGGTTGATCGGGTGAGCAAGGACCTGACGCCGACCCAGCAAGGCCAGGTGGTGCTGGAACATGCGCGGCGGCTGGTCAGCGGTGCCCGGCAACTGACCAGCGAAATCAGTCAGTTCAATGCGCTGGAAGCAGGCGAGCTGCGTTTTGGTTGCGGCCCGGCACCCGCGTCGGGCCTGGTGCCGCGTGCAATAGGCAGCTTTATCAGCCGTCTACCCAAGGCCCGGGTGCATTTTCAGGTGGATGACTGGCAAAGCCTGGGCAAGCGTTTGCTTAATGAAGAGTTTGAATTCTTTGTGGCCGACACCCGCCAGTTCGAGGCGGATCCTGCCTATGTCACCCACAAGCTCCAGCCGCGCAAATGGCATTTCTGCTGCCGCGCCGGGCATCCGCTGGCTCAGCAGGAGAGTGTGACTGCCAGCGAGCTGTTGAGCTTCCCGCTGGCTGCGACCCTGCGCCCGCCCAACCTGCGCAAGGTGATGGCCGACCTGAGCGGCCAACCGGATTTCGCCCCCAACGTCGAATGTGAAAACACCTTCAGCCTGCTGGCCGTGGTGATGAGTTCTGACGCTATCGGTATCACCGGTTCCTACAGTGATGCGCTGTATTACGCGAAACAGGAACTGGTGCGCCTGCGTATCGAGGGCCTCGATGAACACTGCGAGGAACTGTATACGCGCTATGGCATCGTCAGCCGCACGGGATATCGATTGTCGCCGCTGGCGCAGGAGATGATCGAGGAGATCAAAAGGGTCGACCGGAAAAGCGATAGCGCCCACGAACCGTTGCTGACCAATCTGGCGGTGTGATCACAGCCGCGTATGCACGCCCTGCATCGTGACTATTCAACAAATGCACTTGCTGAATACCTGCCTGGATCGCGAAATACCTGCCATTAGCCTGTACCTCAATGGACCGAACCATGAACAAAACCCTGCGACATTTCTTCAAGCCCCTGCTGGGCGTTTTTCTTGCCGGCCTGCTTGGCCATGCCCAGGCCAGCGACGAGGGCGTAACCATCCGCATCGGTTCGCCTGATCAGGGTGCCGGTAGCCTGCCGTTCGTGCAGGGCGTGGTGGGCCTGGCGCATATCCAGCAACAGCTTGAGCAGGAATTCGCCAGCTCCGGCGTGAAAGTGCAGTGGCACTTTTTCAAGGGGGCCGGGCCTGCGGTCAACGAAGCACTGGCCAACCAGCAACTGGATTTCGCCTGGCTGGGCGATCTGGCGGCAATCATTGGCCGCTCCAGCGGCTTGCAGACTCGCCTGCTGCTCGGCGCACGCGGTGCCAACATGTATCTGGCAGTGACGCCGCAATCCGGTATCACCCAACTGGCCGATCTCAAGGGCAAGCGTGTCGCGGTCTATCGTGGCACTGCGGATCAGCTTTCCTTTGCGCGGGCGCTGGAAAGTCAGGGCCTCAAAGAGCGTGACCTGCAAATCATCAGCCTGGACTGGGCCGCCGCCAGAGCCGCGCTGGCCAGCGGGCAGATTGATGCCACCTGGTCGGGCATGGGCGTGCTCGGGCTTGAGAGCAAGGGCATTCAGTTTCCGCTGAGCACCAAGCAGCTTTCCCGTCAGTCGACGACACAGGCCGGACTTGTCGGCACTCAGGCCTTTATCGAACAGCATCCGGAACTGACCCAGCGCCTGATCAAGGTGCTGGTCAAGAACGCCTTCTGGCTGAGCGATCCATACAGCCTGCCTGAGTACAGCAAGCTGATGGGCGAAAGAAGCTCCACACCAGCCGCCTTGTTCGAGCGTGAGCTGAAAGACGATGACCTGAAATTCCGCAACTCGCCGCGCATCGATCCGTTTTTGAAATCGGCCTTGCAAGACAGCGTCGAGCAAGCCAGGAAACTGGGCCTGATCCGCCGCACGTTTTCTGTCGATGAATGGGTCGAGCCCCGCTTTGTCGAGGCGGCTGTGCAAGAGCGAAAACTGACAGGCTTCTGGCCGCAATACGACGCCGCTGGCAATGCCCTCTGACCTGACAGGTAATCTCCCATGACTGCAATCAAGAACGTGCTGTACATCATGTGCGACCAACTGCGCCGTGATTACCTGTCGTGCTATGGCCATCCGCATTTGCACACGCCGAATATCGACCGTCTGGCGCAAGCGGGCGTGCGCTTCGCCCGTGCCTACACCCAGGGCACCATTTGCGGACCTTCGCGGATGTCGGCCTACACCGGTCGCTACGTCAGCAGCCATCAGGTGGCGTGGAACTCGGTGCCGTTGCCACTGGATGAGCTGACCATTGGCGATTATCTGCGTCCGGCCGGAATTCGTACTGCGCTGGTGGGCAAGACCCACGCCACGCCGAATCTGGATGCCCAGCAACGTCTGGCTCTTGTGCCCGACAGTGCCCAGGCCGAACACCTCAACGAAGTAGGCTTTGAAGCCTTTTTTCGGCACGATGGAATCTTTCCGGACGATCCGCTATTCGCTGACAAACGTGAAAGCGCGCCTTACACCCACCATTTGCGCAACCTGGGTTTTACCGGCCCCAATCCCTGGCATGACTGGGCCAATGCCGCCGAAGGCGAGAACGGCGAAATCCTCAGTGGCTGGAGAATGCGCCATGCGCATTTGCCTACACGCATTGCCGAGGAGCATTCGGAAACGGTCTACACCACCGATCGCGCCATTGATTTCATGGCCGAGCAGGGCGATCAGCCGTGGTGCCTGCACCTGTCGTACATCAAGCCGCACTGGCCGTACATCGCCCCGGCGCCTTACCACGCGCTGTATGGCAAGGAGCAGGTGATCCCGGCGATCCGTCCGCAAGCGGGTCAGGAGAGCGATCACCCGGTGTATGCCGCTTTCCGCGAACACGAGGAAAGCCGTAACTTTTCCCGCGATGAAGTGCGCCAGAACGTCATCCCTACCTACATGGGATTGATCAAGCAGATTGACGATCAACTCGGTCGGCTGTTCGATGTGATGCAAGGCACAGGTCGCTGGGACGACACTTTGATCGTGTTCACCAGCGACCATGGCGATTTTCTCGGCGATCACTACCTGGGCGAGAAAGAGTTCTTGCTTGAACCTGCCGTCGGTGTGCCGCTGATCGTGCGTGATCCGCGCCCGGCTGCTGACGTGACGCGTGGCAGTGTCGATCAGCGTCTGGTGGAAACCATCGATGCCTTGCCGACCTTTCTCGAAGCCTTGGGCCTGCCCGCAGCCGGACATCGTCTGGAGGGGCGTTCGCTGATTCCGCTGTTGCACGGCCAGCAACCCCAATGGCGCCAGTTCGCGATTGCGGAATACGACTATGCGTTCCAGGCTCCGGCCCGGGAGCGCCTCGGCCAGCCGATCGATCGTTGCCGGATGTACATGGTGCGTAGCGAACGCTTCAAATACCTGGCCTATGACGGCTTCCGCGCGCAATTGTTTGATCTGGAAAACGATCCTCAGGAGCTTCACGACCTGGGCGCTGATCCGGCGTTTGCACAGGTGCGCGAGCAGCATCAGGGCTATCTGTTCGAGTGGTTACGTGGGCTGAAGCGACGTACCACGATCAGCAACGAAGAGATCGATCTGCGCGGCAAGCGCTTCCGTTATGGCGAACCGGAGGAAGACAAACTGGTACTGATTGGCGTCTGGTGAAACCTCGCGGGCGTGTGAGCGCCCGCGAACGCTTCAGGCACCTTTGAGGGTGACGCTTTGCTGCCCGGCGACACCGAGCGGTACTTCGCCCTTGAGGGTCACCCGACGCACGATGCGCTCTTGCTGACCATAGTCGTCCACGGCGTAATGCTGGGTCGAACGGTTATCCCAGATAGCCACGTCGCCTGCCTTCCAGCGCCAGCGCACCGTGTTCTCCAGGCGGGTGACATGGCTCTGCAACAGATTGAAGAGATGGGCCGAGTCGCCGGTTGAATAACCCTTGATGCGTTTGACGAAGTGGCCGAGCAGCAGACTTCGTTCGCCGCTGATGGGATGAACACGCACGACCGGGTGTTCGGTTTCATACACGGTGGAGGCGAACACCTTGCGGTACTGCTCAAGCTTTTCCGAGGTCACGCCCGGCTTGATCCCGGCATAGTCATATTCGTTGCTGTGCACGGCCCACAGTTTGTCGGCCAGTTCGCGTATCTCGGCTGTCAGGTCGTTATAGGCCGCAGCAGTATTGGCCCATACCGTATCGCCGCCCGAGGCCGGGGCAATTACCGAGCGCAGGATCGAAGCCTTGGGGTAGGCATCCACGAAAGTGACATCCGTGTGCCAGGAATTGGCCCGCTGACCGTCGGCACCACTGAGTTGCATCAGGTAACGGGTGCCATCGCGAACCGGCACCGTCGGGTGTGCGACAGGGTCGCCCAGCAGTTTGGCAAAGGCTTCCTGACTCTGATCGTCGAGATGATTCTGATCGCGAAAGAACAACACCTTGTAATGCAGCAGGGCGTCTTGCAGGGCTTCCACAGTCGCGGCATCCAGATCGGCACCCAGGGCGATGCCATTGACCTGTGCGCCAATGCGGCCGGCGACAGGTTGAATCTCCAGTTTCAGGGCGGTGGGTTGTGCAGCAAATGCAGCGTTGCTCATGGCTGATCCTCTTTATCTATCGTTAGAACCAAAAGGTCTATTTGATGTTTATTTTGTTCGTTGACGGCATAAGAGCTTGCATTTAAAACCTCAATCCACTTGCCGGGCCAATACCTTTGGCCTCATTTTCAAATGCCTGGAATGCATATGGATCTGCGTCAATTACGCTACTTCGTCGCGCTCAACGAGCACCGCAGTTTCGTCCGTGCGGCAGACGCCATGGGGATTACCCAACCGGCGTTCAGCCGCAGTATTCAGGGCCTTGAGCAGGAATTCGGCTGTGTGCTGATCGAACGCGGCAACAAGGATCTGCGCCCGACGCCGGAGGGCCATGTGGTGTTGCAGCATGCATTGCGGCTGGTGCAAGGCGCGGCATTGCTGAGCAGCGAAGTGGCGCAGATGACCAAGCTGGATGCTGGCGAAATACGCTTCGGCTCCGGGCCTGCGCCTGCTGCGCGGCTGATCCCCGAGTCGATGTCCCGTTTCATTGAGGCCCATCCCAGGGTGCGCACCTATCTGGAAGTGAACAACTGGGAAAAGCTCGGACGCAGCCTGGGCCGCGAAGAAATCGAATTCTTCGTCGCCGACACCCGCCAGTTCGAGTCAGACCCGAACTTCGAGACCCGCCCGCTGAAGTCCCGTCGCGGCCTGTTCTTTTGCAGAGCCGGGCATCCTTTGCTGAGCAAGGAAAGCCTGTCCACCAACGACATGTTCGATTACCCGCTGGGCGCCACGCTGATTCCACCGGGCATCCGCAAGGGGCTGGCCAACCTCAGCGGCCGCTCCGACTTCACCCTGCACATCGAAACCGCACACTTTCCGGTGCTGATGAAGATCGTGCAGAACTCGAACGTCATCGGCATCGGCCCGCAAGAGGCCCTGGAGCAGGACATCGCCAACGGCACCCTGGCCAGCCTGCACTGGCGCAACCTGCCCAACCAACTCGACAGCCTGAGCGCCCGCTATGGCATCGTCAGCCGTGCGGGCTTCAGATTGTCCCCGGCGGCGCGGGCAATGATCGAGATGATTCTGGAGGTGGACGGGGCCTGACTCCCAACCGCGCAAGAGCCAATTCATTCGCGAAGGGGCCGGTGCATTCAGCAACAAATACATGCTGGAATGCGTTCGGTCCCGATGGTCATTTCTGCCAAACCCACTCACTCACCTTGAACGGCCTGCGAATCAGCCGCTCTTTGGCCGCGATATCCACCGAGGCCTGCAGGGCGGCTAGAAACTGCGGGTCGAGTTGCGAAGGGAAGAGGGCGCTCATTTTTTCCGTGCGCAGGTCTTTTTCCAGGATGGCCGCCGGGTAGTTGGCATAACTGGACACCAGTTCGATGTAGGCCTGTTTGTTGGCGTCGTCGGTCAGCCATCGTGTTGCCTGTTGCTGGGCCTTGAGCAGGCGGGCGATGACTTCGGGGTGGGCATCGACGAAGGCGCCGTCCGCGACCAGCACGCCCTGAATATTGCCTGCGCCGCCCAGGTCCTTGGAACTGAGAGGCAGTTCAGCTAGGCCCTTGGCTTCCAGAGCGGTCAGGCCCGAGAGCGCCCAGGTGGCATCGATCTGTCTGGCGGCCAGTGCTGCCAGTGCGGCATTGAAGTCCAGGTTGATGACTTTCAGGTCTTTCTCGCTCAGGCCCTGGCTGGCCAGCGCCGTGTCGAAAGACAGTTGGCTGGCCGTACCACGGAATATCGCGACCCGTTTGCCCTTGAGGTCTTGCAGGGTCTTGATCCCCGAGCCCGGCACTACCGCCAGATAATGCTTGATGCCGCGTGCTGAAGCGCTGAGCAGGCGGGTATCGAGGCCGCTGGATTTGCCGATGATGGCTGCCAGATCGCCCAGATAAGCCAGATCCACCTGGCGGTTGGCAAAGGCTTCATTGATCACCGGGCCTGCGCCCTTGAAGAATACCCACTGAATCCTGATGCCCTGATCGGCAAAGGCCTTTTCGTAGATCTGCTGACTGCGCAGCACGTCCACGACGCCGCCTCCGCTATTGCCGGTCCCGGCGCTGAGGTCCGGCACGGCGATGCGGATTTCCTTGAGGTCGGCGGCATGGCTGACGATGGAGGTCAGGGCAAGGGCGCAGCCAAAGGCCAGGGATTTGAAAATCTTTTTCATGGGCTGTCCTGATGATTCACGGTGAACTGCTACTCAGACACAGCTTCGCTCAATGCAATAAATAATATTAAGGCTGCTTTTAATCACTCGATTGCATAAGCCGCAAGATAACTGGGCTGCTGCATGACATGCATTGCATGCAATAAAAGTATTCTTTAAATGCATTGGATGTCTGGCCTGCATAGACCCTTAAATGGCGCTACTTATCTCCCAATGGAATTCGTATCTGCTTTTATAGATCAGATAAGAATATGGAGATAGCCTTTATGCAGCAGCCGACAGCGGAGTCCTGATATGGCGCGTGAGTCCCTCCTTTCCATTCCCGCACCCGTTACGGTTCCGCGCAGATGGGCGAGCGCAACGCTGTTCAAGCGATTGCTGCTGGCCTGGTATCTCCCGCTCGCACTGGCCTTGCTCTGGTGGGTTGCCAGCCGCAATCACTGGATGAGCGAGCAGATTCTGCCGGCTCCGACGCTGGTTTGGCAGAGCGCGCTGGAGCTGTTTGCCAGCGATCTTCCCGGCAATCTGTGGATCAGCCTGCAACGCCTGTTCTGGGGGCTGCTGGCCGGTATCTCGGCGGGTGCGCTGCTGGGCGCCTGGCTGGGTTTCAGTCGCCGTGCAGAACGGCTGGTCTTGCCGACCTTCAGTGCATTGGCGCAAGTGCCGACCCTGGCATGGATCCCGCTGTTCATGGTCCTGTTCGGCATTGGCGAGATGCTCAAGCTGGTGGTGCTGATCAAGGCGGTCATTGTGCCTGTGACCCTGCACACCCTGATTGGCGTTCGTGATGCCCAGCCCCGTCTGCGAGAAGCCGCAGCGGTCCTGCGCCTGCCTGTTCACTTGCTGATCCGGCGCTTGATACTGCCGGCGGCCTTGCCGTCGTTCATGGCCGGTGTGCGACTGGCGTTGGCCTCGGGCTGGTCTTCATTGCTGGCGGTTGAGCTTCTGGCTTCGAGTGAAGGCATCGGCTACCTGATGGTGTGGGCGCGGCAACTGTTCATGCTGGATATCGTGTTTGTCTGCATCGCGGTGATTGGTGTGATTGGCGTACTGATGGATCGCGGCATCGGCTTCGCGGATCGCAAATGGGTATTCTGGCCGCATGCCGCGACCGCCGAGTTTCGTGGTCGCGCACCGGCACAAGGACTTGACCGTGTCGTGCCGTGGATTCTGCCGTTTGCTTTGCTGGCACTCTGGCAAGCTGCCAGCCAGTGGGGCTGGGTCAATGCCAATATTCTCGTGTCACCGCTGCTGGTTCTGGAAAGCTTGTGGACCGGCCTGCTGGATGGCTCGCTTGTGCAAGCGATGGGCCTGAGCCTGAGTCGGGCACTGGGCGGACTTTTGCTGGGCGGTATGCTGGGTTTCTCGCTGGGATTGTTGCTGGGCCTGTCGCAACCGCTGGAGCGGTTTCTGGGGCCGAGCCTGGCGGCGTTCAGGCAGGTGGCGATTTTTGCCTGGGTGCCGTTGATCACCGCCTGGTTTGGCCTGGGCGAACCTGCCAAATGGGTGTTCGTTGGCCTTGCAGCATTTTTCCCGCTGTTCATTGCGACCCAGCGCAACGTTGCCAATCTGTCGCCACAACTCAAAGAGGCTGCTCAGGTCCTGCGCCTGAGTTTGTGGCAACGTCTGCGGAGTCTGGTATTGCCCGGCGCTGCGCCGGGGATTTTTGCCGGGCTGCGCCTGAGCCTTATCTATGCCTGGCTGGGCACCATTGGCGCCGAATACTTCATGCCGTCCAATGGCGGTATCGGCAGCCTGATGATTGGTGCGCAACAACTGCTGCGCATGGAGGTGATCATGAGCGGCATGCTGCTGGTGGGCGTGACCGGCGCGGCACTCAACGAAATCGGACAACGCATTGAAGCGCGTGCCACGCGCTGGAGGCATGCATGACAGCCCAGACCCAATCCATCGTCAATTTCAAGCATGTGGGCAAGGTGTTCCAGACCGGCCATGGCGATGTCGAGGCGATTCGCGAATTCAACCTGCAGGTCGCGGAAGGCGAATTCATTACCATCGTTGGCTCCAGCGGTTGCGGCAAGTCCACGTTACTGCGGCTGTTGATCGGGCTGGATACCGAGTTTCGCGGCGAGATTCTGGTCGACGCCAAACCGGTCAGCGGGATTGGTAGCGAACGCGGAATTGTCTTTCAGGAGCATCGTCTGTTTCCCTGGCTGACGGTCGAGGAAAACATCGAGCTGGGCCTGGTCAACGAAGGGCTTGAGCTGAAAGAGCGACGTCAGCGGGTGACGGATTTCATTCGACTGGTTGGCCTCAAGGACTTCACCCGGGCTTATCCGCATCAGCTTTCCGGTGGCATGGCCCAGCGTGTGGCGATTGCCCGCGGGCTGGTGGCGAGTCCGCGTATCCTGTTGCTGGATGAGCCGTTCGGCGCACTGGATGCGTTGACCCGTCAACAGATGCAGGAAGAACTTCTGGCCATCCGCGAGCGGGCCAGAATCACCACGGTATTGGTGACCCACGATGTGGAGGAGGCGATATTTCTTGCTGACCGGGTGGTGGTCATGGAGCCAAGACCGGGTCGTATCAAACGCATCGTCGACATAAAACTGCCGCATCCGCGCCAGCGCAGCAGCTTCGAGTTTCATCAGTTGCGGGAAGAACTGCTGCATGAGCTGACCAGCGACGACCATTACGTGCTGCGCGAGCCGGAGCAGATCCGTAATCTACCGGCGGCGTTTATTGCCTGTTGAGTGTTATGGGCAATTCGCGAATGAATTGGCTCCTGCACGGTGGGAGCCAATTCATCCGCGAAAAGGCTGGCGTATCAGGCCGCCTTGTTACGCACCACCGTTTCCAGATAACCCTGAACCCTGGCCTGTTCCTCAGGCGTGGTGAACAACCCCAGCTTGCTGCGCCGCCACAGAATGTCTTCGGCGTTGGTGGCCCATTCACTGGCGCACAGGTAGTCGACCTCGCGGGCATACAAGCCTGCACCCAGGTGTTCACCCATGTCTTCCAGACTGGTCGCGCCGTCCAGCAACTGCCAGCTGCGGCTGCCGTAGGTGATGGACCAGCGTTGCGCGACAGCAGCCGGCAACCATGGGAGACGTTTGCTCAATTCGCTGGCCAGTGCCTGCGGTGTGGTCATGTCTTCGGCGCCGGGCAATGCAGCCTTGGCGGTCCAGCCTGGTTTCATCTGGGTGAAGAACGGAGCCAGTTGCGCCATCGCCGATTCGGCCAGCTTGCGATAGGTGGTCAGCTTGCCACCGAACACCGACAGAATCGGTGCTTCGTTTTCACTGCCCGACAGCGACAGGGTGTAATCCCGGGTGATGGCCGACGGGTTATCCGACTCGTCGTTGCACAGTGGGCGCACGCCTGAATAAGTGTGCAGCACGTCGCTGCGGCTCAGTTGCTTCTTGAAGTGGTCGTTGGCCACTTTCAGCATGTAGTCCATTTCGCCATCGGTGATCTGCACCTTGGACGGGTCACCCTGATATTCACGGTCGGTGGTGCCGACGATGGTGAATTTGTCCAGGTACGGAATGGTGAACACAATGCGCTTGTCTTCGTTCTGCAGAATGAAGGCGTGCTCACCTTCATAAAGTCTTGGCACGATCAGGTGGCTACCCTGAATCAGACGAATGCCGTACGGCGAATCCAGTTTCAGATCTTCGCGAATGAACTTGGCGACCCACGGACCTGCCGCATTGACCAATGCCTTGGCGTGTATCGAAAACAGTGTGCCGTCGGCGCGCTCCATCTCCAGATGCCACATGCCGTTGACGCGACGGGCGTTCAGGCAGCGGGTACGAGTGTGGATGTGGGCGCCGTTTTCCCGGGCGGCCATTGCATTAAGGACTACCAGACGCGCGTCATCGACCCAGCAGTCCGAGTACTCGAAGCCGCGGCTGATGGACGCATTGAGCGGGCTGTCCGCGCCGAAACGCAGGCTGCGTGAGGCTGGCAGCTTTTCGCGCTTGCCCAGATGGTCATACAGGAACATGCCGGCGCGGATCATCCATGCCGGGCGCAGATGCGGGCGATGCGGCAATACGAAACGCATCGGCTTGACGATATGCGGCGCCTTGGCCAGCAGGACTTCACGCTCGGCCAGTGCTTCTCTCACCAGACGAAACTCGTAATGTTCCAAGTAGCGCAATCCACCGTGGATCAGCTTGCTGCTGGCCGACGAGGTATGGCTGGCCAGGTCGTCCTTTTCACACAGGAAAACCGACAGGCCACGGCCCGAGGCATCGGCTGCAATCCCGACACCATTGATGCCACCACCGATCACGGCAATGTCGTAGACCTCGGAAAGCG
>NZ_RBRE01000002.1 GCF_003700275.1 Pseudomonas cichorii
CGGGGTGACTTCCGGGGCGAAGAACGTCAAGGTCACCCCGGAGGCCGCTTCGGAACTCCAGACCGGAGCTGGAAGGCCTGCTTCTTCACATGCCTGCTGGATCAATACGCTGCCACGCCCAAGCTTCTCCATATAGCCAAGCAGATAGAGGACATGGGCAATATCCGGGTTGCGCAAAACTGAAATATGTCCCTGCTGCAGCTGTTCTGCGCTGACACCTTCAGGAAGACTGCCTGAATTCCATATCTGCACCTGTTGCGGGCTGACTTCCACTTTGATGCCGCCGGAGAAACTGCTGTAGTCGCGATGAGCAAAAGCATTGACGAGACCTTCACGTATCGCCATTTCGGGGAACAGGGGAGTATCTTCACGTTGCGTGCTGCTACTGATGAAGCGGGCCCTGGAAGGCGTATTGCGCATGATGAACGTGTACAACTGCTCGATCACTTCAGCCATGGGGCCGGCGAAATGTTGCAGATCCGGATATTCGTCTGCGGCCTTGCTGCTATAGGAAACAGCTCGCACCCTTGCCTGTGGATGACGTCGTACAGGGTCGCTGGCAAGCAATACATCGGCGGCATTGGTCAAACGACCATATTTGGCCAATGACAGTAATTGCAGTTGATGTAAAAACCCCAGCTCGGAGAGTTTCGCCTCCATCGGAATACGCGAAGCAGAGAACAACTTGCGGCACGCGGAGCCGGAGAGCTGCTGTTCATCCAGTTCGGAAGAAAACAGTCGCTCCCAACGCTCAGGTTCGACCTGCTTGCGGAGCACCATATCCCGAATGGTTTCGATATCGGCCTTGTGCGTCGCCTCTCCCCGGCGGATGTAGATATCACTGCGGAACGCATATGGAATGTCCTTGCCGGAAGGTACCTCGATCACCAGCACTTGCTTGCCATCGATGTCCTGCACCTCAAAAGAGAACAACACCGGCGGCTGGATCTGGGACTTCAACATGCTTTCCAGTCTTTGGGCTGCCTGTTGCGCATTCTCGATGCCCAGTATCCGGCCTTCCGGGTCGATCCCGCACAGCAGGTAACCACCTTGGGAATTGAGAAATGCACAAATCTGCGGACCACAGCTTTCAGGACGTGCATGCGCCTTGAACTCAAGGATCTGGTTTTCACCCAACAGCAAAAGCGCTCTGAGTTCGGCAGGGGTCTTATTCATCCTGGCCTCTCAAACGCTGGGCAACACTTTGACGATTGCCCAAGTGATCCAGCAGCCGCTGCTCCACGTCCTGATAGCGCGAGAATTGAGCAACGACAAACAGGTTGGCATCGTCATCGCGCTCATATTTCTGAACCCAGTTTCCCTGACGATCGTCCAGAGGCAAGTGTTCCATGGTCGCGTCTTCATACATATCAACAACTTTCAGGTTAGTAATGGATGTCGACTTGGGTCTGAGAGTGAGTTGTTGTCGCTCTGTCTGCTTGCGATAACCAAGGTCGGCCATCAGGCGTCGAGCGAATACGACATGGTCATGAGCGAGAAACCAGCGCGGCTTTTTCAGTTCGACAGCCCTTTTTATTTCCTGATGGGTGATGGAAATACCGGTGCTATCGACGCCACTGCCATATTGTGGCGTGATGATACCCAGAAACAAATCGCATTTTTCCACCGCCATCAGGCAGCTTTCAAACGCCGACTCTTCGGAAAATACCGGAACAGTCCCCTTGTGGGACATCCAGACTTCATAACCGAAGCTGGTCAACAACGTGTATACACGATCAAGAAGCTCTTCCACACCAAAGACAGTGGAAGAGACCATGATTTTCAGCTTTTTCCCATCCATGCGCAGGTTGATCCGACCTTGAGTTCAGGCCGAAAAGTACAGCGCCAGACCTCGCCTGCCTAGTGTCCTGTCACAGAAATAAACGGTTCTTCTGGCCGTTGATCTGAACAGGATGGTGACTCGCTTCAAGGTTTGAGGAACGATCAGGGGATGAGGATGACCTTCTCTCCCCTGCCCTCGTTCACCTCGGCATAACGCGCCAGCCCTTCGCTCAGGGGCGACTCGAGCAACCCGCTCGGCAGCGCCAGCAATCCCTGATCGAAGAACTTCCCGAACTGGTTGAGCATTCCGGCGCAGGCTTCGCAGTCGTAGAGCAGCGAGTTGATACCGACCACCGAGCCTCCCTTGCGATACAGCGCCAGCGCTGGCAACTGAACATGGCCATCGACCGGTGCTGCAATGATCGCGATACGGCCGAACGGAGCCAGTGCCGACACAGCGGCAGGCAGCCAGAAGCCGGTGGTGTCGAAGATCACGTCTGCGCCGCCCTTGAAGCTTGCGTCAACCTGGCAGGCCAGCGCTTGCGGGGTATCGAGCAGGATGCCGTCGAAGCCTGCGGCCTGCAGGTCTTCAAGGTGTTCGGGACGACGCACTGCGCCCAGCACCTGAGCACCGAGTATCTTGCCCAGCGCCATGGCGGCGCTGCCGACGGCACCATTGGCACCAATGACCAGTAAACGGGTTTCGCCGCCCACAAGGCCACGTTGCAAGGCATCCCATGCGGTGGTGTAAGGCACTCCGAGGCTGGCGGCCTGGGCAAAACTCAGGGCCTTGGGTTTTAGGGCAACGCCCTTGGCAGGCAAGGTGAGGAACCCGGCATGGGAGCCGTCACGAAAGAAACCCGGCTCCTTGCCAGTTCCCCAGACTTCCTGCCCCAACAGCTCCTGAGGGCCTTCGATGACGACACCGGCAAAGTCCCGACCGGGGATCCGCGGCAATGTGGTATAGGGAAAGCGGCCCAGTACGTTCTTCACATCGCTGGGGTTCAGGCCAGCGGCTTTGACCTGAATCAGGACTTCACCGGCAGCCGGCACAGGGTTGGGCAGCTCAAGATACGCCAGTGCCGCCAGGTCGCCGGTTCGGGAAAATTGCAGGGCTTTCATGGGTGTCTCCGCTCAAACGTCTTGGAATGCGCAGAGTGTAGGGAGAGATGTAAAAGGCTATCGGCCAAGGGCTTCGGGATATCGGCCAGATGGACGCGGAATCAGTCAGGCAGAACCGCCTTGCCTTGTCGCGGGAGGGGTGTATTGCGAGGGCGCGACACCCAGTTCCCGGCGGAACATGTCGCTGAAACTGCTGGGCGTATACCCCAGTGAGCGGGCAATACGGCTGACCGGTACGCCCTGGATGATTTCAGCCACGGCAGTTGCCAGCTGGACCTGCCTGCGCCATTCGGCGAAGCCCATGCCCAATACGCCTTGAAACAGGCGGGCCAGAGTGCGAACACTGGCTCCGGCGTTTTCGGCGTGCTGCTCGAACGGGATATCCAGCGACGGCTCGCCCATGACCGCCTGGCAGAGGTTCATCAGCCGTCGATCCGAGCCGTCGGGCATGGGGACTTTGATTAACGAACGCCTGGCTCGCTTGAGCTCAAGCAAGGCCAGGGTGACCAGCGCATCGTAGTATTGCGGCTCAAGATCCCTGTCCAGCGCGACCAGGTTGAGAATCAGCTCGCGCAGCAAGCCAGCCACTTCAAAGACCTGAACCGAGTCTTCCAGTGTTCGGGCAATGGCCGGACGCAGGTAGATGTTGCGCATTTCCAGCTCTGACACCACGCGGATGCCGTGCTCGACTCCCGGCGGCAACCACACCGCCCGTTGCGGCGGGACGACCAGCGCTTCGCGAGGTGTCTCGACCCACATTACACCCGACATTGCATACAGCACCTGGCCCCAGACATGGTCGTGAGGCTCGATGTAGTGCCCACGCGGATAGGTGCGCGCCAGCGGTTGCACGGGAATGGCAATATCGGTGAGGTCAGGTGGAGCGGCGAGAGCCATGGGCGTGATCGGCTTGTGCGAGGGTTCGTGCATGGTAGCCGACAACCTTCGTGCGTCGCCATTGAGCGGAGCCCATAAAAAATGCCCCGATCCGAAGATCGAGGCATTTTCGACAGCGGTTTACACAGTCACGTCTTAGAAGACGTTGATTGGGTAATCCACGAAGACACGAACTTCGTTACCTTCACCGCCATCGGCGGAAGCACGCAGGATTGAGCTACGCAGGCGAACGGACAAATCCTTGGCCGGACCGCCCTGCACCACGTAAGTCAGCTGGTTGAAGAACTCGCGCTCTGTATCATCGCTGCCGGTGCCATTGTCGATGTTGTCACCACGCACGTAAGCAGTCTTGTAGCTCAGGCCCGGAGTCACCAGAGTTGACAGGTCGACGCCGTAGGCAACTTGCCACGAACGCTCGTCCTTGTTGTTGAAGTCAGACCAGTAGGAGTTGGCCAGGTAGATGGTGTTGCCGCCATCACCAAAGCCACCAGCATTCCGGTAGCCACCATAGTTGTAGCCGGTTTCACCGGAGCTACGCTGATGAGCCAGGGTGAAGGAGTGGATACCCACAGCCCAGGTCGCCGCCAGACTCCAGATCTTGTTGTCACGTGCGCCAGTGGTCGCTACGGTTGGATAATTCTTGTCCAGCTTGGTCTTGTAGCCGTTGAAGTCCAGAGTCAGAGACTGGTCTTGTGGCAAGGCGAAAACGTAGTTCAGGTTCAGGTACTGTTTCTTGAAAACGTCTTCGTTATCAGAAGCATAAACCGCTGCGCTGAAGGCGTCGGTGAACTTGTAGCTACCGCCATAGACATTGATGCTTTTCAGATCACCGCTGTCGCCACCTTCAGCACTCTTGCGAACTTGCTGGGTGAAACGACCGGCAACCAGCTCCAGGCCTTCGATCTCTTTGGAAGTGATCATGGTGCCGGTGTAACTTTCCGGTAACAGGCGCGAGTTATCGTAGCTCAGCACTGGTAGCTGAGGCATTTGATCGCCGTACTTGAGCACAGTGTTGGAGACGCGGAATTTTACCGCAGCGCCAGCACGGGCCAGATCATTGGCCGCGGAGCCATTGCTGCCATCAGCGTCAGGGCTACCTTGCTTGAAGAAGTCGATACCACCAGCACCACTGCGACCTTTACCGCCATCCAGACGGATGCCATACAGGCCAAATGCGTCTACACCGACGCCAACTGTGCCCTGGGTAAAACCGGAGGTGAAGTTGCCCATGAACGCCTGGCCCCATTCGGCCTTGTCGTCATTACCGTTCTTGAAATCACGGTTGATATAGGCGTTACGCAGATTCACGGTCAGGTGGCTGTCTTCGACGAAGCCCTTGGAATCTGCCTGACCCTCTGCCATTGCCTGGCTGGCGCTGATGATGCCCAGAGCGAGCAAACCGAGACGTTTGTTAAACATATTATTTTCCTTCTTTACACGGATTGACACGCGCCGTGGCGGCTTCCCTGAGGTCTGCCGGGGACTTCTGACTTTGGGCGAAGTATAGAAGACCGAACGAAATCATCGCAGTGGACTACAGATGGACGTACATGGCTCATAGCCACAAGCGGTGGGACGTGAATCCTAGTCCCAAGACTTGAGGGGTGTCAAACATGGAAACATCCGTTCTAGAAGGGTCGCAGTCACAGCTCAGTCTTTGAGCACACTCAGCAGAGCTTCCAGTTCTGCCTCGTTGAACAAACCTGCCGGATAGCGCTGCAACAGCATTGCACGCACATCCGGTCGAGGTTTTGGGAGCCTGGTCGTCCTTAACCAATCCGCCATCATCTGACGAGCCTCGTTACTAGCAGACAAACCATGTGCACGATGCTGGTTGATACCTGCGTTCATAATGGACAACCTCTTAAGTCATGAGGGGCTAAAGCTACAGATGCTATGTGACATACAAACGAATCAGCCGAACGGTTCCACACCCCACCGCCTGTTATTTTCAGGATAGTTGATACAAAACGTTACCCACAAAAAAGCCCATCGGGTGATGGGCTTAGTGCAGCAAAAACAGGACCAGCTGCCGGACAAGGATGTAAGTGAATGTTACAAAGGCGCTTTCCAGGGAGCTGGCTGCTGTTGCGTCAGGCAGTGAATATTGCCTCCGCCCAGCAGTAACTCGCGGCCAGGTGCCATCACCACTTCATGTTCCGGGAACAGCCGCTGCAGGATTTCACAGGCCTTTTCGTCCATCGGGTCATCAAAGCTGGGGGCGATGATGCCGCCGTTGACGATCAGAAAGTTCACGTAGGAGCCTGCCAGACGCACCGAAGGGTCGCGTTCCTGACTGCCGTGCACTTTATCTACGCCTGCACATTCTTCGTCGGTGGCGAACAATGGACCGGGAATTGGCATCTTGTGCACGATGAATTCACGCCCTTTGGCGTCCCGGGTGTTTTCCAAAATACTCAACGCTGCGTGACAACGTGGGTAGTTGGGGTCTTTGGGATCATCGGTCCAGGCCAGCAAGACTTCACCTGGACGCACGTAGCAGCAGAAGTTATCCACATGCCCGTCGGTTTCGTCGTTGAACAGGCCATCGGGCAACCAGATGACTTTATCCACAGACAGGTTGTCGCTCAGCACCGCTTCAATCTGTTCCCGCGAAAGGTACGGGTTGCGGTTGCGATTGAGCAGGCATTCTTCAGTAGTAATCAGCGTGCCTTCGCCATCGACATGAATCGAGCCGCCTTCCAGTACGAAACCTTCGGTCACGTAACGCGGGCAGCGTTCGATTTCCAGGACCTTGCTCGCCAGTTGCGAATCCAGGTTCCACGGCGAATACAGACCGCCGTCAAAACCGCCCCAGGCATTGAAATCCCAGTCCACGCCGCGCACTTCGCCATGCTCGTTGATGACGAAGGTCGGGCCGGTATCACGTACCCAGGCGTCGTTGTTGCTGATTTCCACCACGCGAATGTTGGGCATGTCGAGGTGAGCGCGAGCGTTGTCGTATTGACCGGCAGACACCGCGACCGTGACCGGCTGGAAACGGGCAATCGCCTTGGCAATCGCCACGTGTGCCGCCTGCGCGGGCTTGCCGCCCAGGCGCCAGTTGTCGGGGCGCTCGGGCCAGACCATCCAGACCTGAGTCTGTGGCGCCCATTCGGCAGGCATGTGGAAGCCGTCAGCGCGCGGGGTGCTCTTGAACATCGTCATGTGCTCAGGACTCCAGCGAGCCGTCGAGGGTCTTGATCGCGCCGTACAGGTTCGGGCGACGATCACGGAAAGAACCCCAGGCGCTGCGGATGTGCTCCAGTTCGTCGAGGTCGAAGCTGTGGACCAGCACGCCTTCTTCGGTTTCGTTGAGTTCAGCGACTTTTTCACCGAACTGGTTGGCGATGAACGACGAGCCGTAGAAGGTGATGTCGTAGCCGTCCTGCTCTTCGTTGCCGATGCGGTTGCTGGCGATCAGCGGCATCAGGTTGGCGCCGGCATGACCCTGCTGCACGCGCTGCCAGTGGTCGCGGGAGCTGATGGTCTTGTCATGCGGCTCGCTGCCGATGGCGGTCGGATAGAACAGGATTTCCGCACCTTGCAGCGCCATGCTGCGGGCGCATTCCGGGAACCACTGGTCCCAGCAGATGCCCACGCCGATTTTCGCGTAGCGGGTCTGCCAGACCTTGAAACCGGTATCGCCCGGATTGAAGTAATACTTCTCGTGATAGCCAGGGCCGTCTGGAATGTGGCTCTTGCGGTAGATGCCCAGGTTGGTGCCGTCGGCATCGATGATCGCGATGGTATTGAAGCGCGCACGCCCGGCCAGCTCGAAGAAGCTGATCGGCAGGACGACTTGCAGTTCTTTGGCGATGTTCTGGAAATGCTTGATCGCTACGTTGGATTCCACGCTGGTCGCCAACTGCAGATAGTCCGGGTTGGGCTTCTGGCAGAAGTACGGCATCTCGAACAGTTCCTGGATCAGGATGATCTGTGCACCCTTGGCCGCAGCCTCGCGTACCAGCTTTTCAGCGGTTTCGATGTTGGCTTCCAGATCCCAGGAACAGGCCATCTGGGTAGCGGCGACGGTGACGATACGGCTCATGGAAATGCCTCCGGGCAATCGTGGATGACGTAAAAGCTGTAGGAGCGTATTTATTCGCGATGGTTTTCGCGGTCGAAACCACTCCTACGGATATCGTGGCTTTATAGCGGATAAAAATCGGCTTTTAAAGTACATATCTGCACAAGCCGAAATAAAACCCCCTTTTAGGCCGATATCCATCGAACTCACTCCAGCTCGCTCAATACCTTGGACACACTCTCGACAAAAAATTCCACGCTTTGCCGGGTGGTGCACATCGGCGGTTTGATCTTGAGGATGTTCAGGTAATCACCGGTCGGTTGCATGAAAATGCCCAGCTCGCGCAGACGATCGCACAGTTGCGCGGTCTCTTCGGTGGCGGGCTCCAGCGTCTGGCGATCCCGAACGAACTCGACCCCCAGATAAAAGCCCATGCCATGCACGGCGCCCACCAGCGGATGTTTATCGGCCAACGCCTGCAACCGCGCCTTGAAGTGGTCACCGATCAGCCTGGCGTTTTCCCAGAGGTTTTCCTCTTCCATCACATCCAGCACCGCCATGCCGATCCGGCAACTGACCGGGCTGCCGCCGGAGGACGAGAAGAAATAGCCTTCGGCTTCCAGCGCTTCGGCAATTTCGCGACGGGTGATGACTGCGCCGAGCGGATGACCGTTGCCCATGCCTTTGGCCATGGTGATGATGTCCGGCACCACGTTCTGTTCTTCAAAACCCCAGAAGTAGTGGCCCAGACGGCCATAACCCACCTGCACCTCGTCGGCGATACATACCCCGCCACGCTCACGGATCTTCTGATAGATCTGTTGCAGGTAACCGGGCGGCAGGGAAATCCCGCCGGCATTGCCGTAAACCGGCTCACAGATGAAACCCGCGACCTGGCGCTGCTGTTCATCCAGTTTCGCCAGTGCCTGGTCAACGCTTCGTACATAGTCCGCCGTGCTGTCGCGGCCACGATAAGGCCCGCGGTAGGTATTTGGTGCGGTCACCGGATGCACCCAGTCCGGGCGGGTACTCAACGCCTGCGGGTTGTCGGCAATCGAGGTGGAAATGGCGTCGGCGGCCACCGACCAGCCATGATAGGCCTCCAGCACACAGAGCATGTCGCGCCCGCCGCTGTAGGCCCAGGCCAGACGAATCGCCAGGTCATTGGCCTCGGTGCCGCTGTTGACCAGAAACACCCGATCCATCCCTTCGGGCGCCAGCTTGAGCAGGCGCTCGGAAAACTCGACGAGGGAAGCGTAATGAAAACGCGAGTTGGTATTGAGCAGCGACCACTGGCGAGCAGCTTCCCGGGCCATGCGCGGATGACCGTGCCCGAGCACCGCGACATTGTTGAGCATGTCCAGATAGGAACGGCCCTGCATGTCAATCAAGTGATTGCGCCAGCCACGTTCGATCTGCGGCGGGGCCTGATAATAATGCTTCTGCGAACGGGCAAAACTGGCATCGCGACGGGCCAGCAGTTGGGGAGAGTCCTGAGTGGCCGGAGCATCACAATCGAAGCCCAGCAAGGTCGAGGGCGACGGGCTCAGGATTCGCCATGCCGCAGCCCGGGAAGCCGTGGTAAACAGCGGCGGGCTCAGTTCGGCCTGCGTGCACAGTTGCAGCAGCAAGGAGCCGCCGCCCTGCCCGATCACATCGCCGGCCGCGACAAGACTGCCCGGTTTCAGGTTCGTGTCTGCGCCCCATAGCCTCAAGCTCAGCACATCGCCGACCAGCCATAACGCCGCATCGGCGGTCAGGCGCAGGGTTGCGTTGAACGGTGCATGCAGCGCTGTCTCGGCGGGAATGTGCAGTTCGACATGCAGGGCAAAGGTATCGGGCTCCCTGGCGCTATCGGGCAAGGTGCGTGACAGCCGATATTCACCGAACCGGCTTGAGGCCACGCCGGTCTGTCCGGCAGCGGCCTTCAACAAACGCTCGTCGATGCCGTCCTGCTCCCAGTTGCCGGCCTCAAAGTGTTCGCTGAGCACGCTCAGATCCACGGTCTGGAACTCATGCCCGGCCAGGCTCGGCAGCAACGGAAAATAGACCGGTTGCACGGGCGTCGGAGGCTCGATCCCGACCGCTTGCAGGATTGCCGTTTCCATCAGGCTCATCGGCACCGACGTGGCTACCTCGAAGATGCCCCATTCGCCTTCGAGGTTGGCCTGGATATAGGCATTGTCCGGCTCGACACTGGCCTGCTGTTCACTGCTGAGCACCAGCACCGCCGAACGGGCGACAATCAGCGGCCACAAGGCCTGCAACTCGGCGAGTTTCAGAGGATTGATGGCGTGGTAAGCGCGTATGACTGGCAGGATATAGAACGGATCGCCTGCGGCGTGGTGCAGCAGCGCCGCGCAAGTGACCGACAGATCCGCTACCCGCCAGGTCGTGACCAGATCACCGAAATCGATCAGCCCCTGCAGTTGCCAACGCCGCTGCGCATCCCGCGACCAGACCACGTTGTGCTCGGTGATATCCAGATGAACAGCCTGAACCGGCAGTTGCGCAATCAGCGGCAGCAAGCGTCTGTGCGCCTGCTCGGCGGCATCCATCAGGCAGGTGCGCTCATGGGCGCTGTCTATCACCGGTAACAGATGCTTGATCAGCGCATGGGCATGCCGGGGGTCCCATTGCAGAATGCGCTCCAGGCCGGGATGCTCGAACCCGACAAGCGCCTGATCGACCTGTGCGCACAATTCGCCGAGCCCGGTCAGCACTTCATGGCTCAGGTGCTGAACATGGCCCATCGACTGACCGTCGATAAACTCCAGCAAACGCACATGCACAGCCTGCCCTTCGATGTTCAGGGACAACAACTGCTCGGTGCTGTTGGCACGAATCACGCCCGGCACACGCACATTTGAATGGCTGGCCAGATGTTCGAGCGCCGCATGCTGGGCGTCCAGCTCCACGGTGGAATAATCGCCATGGCAGATTTTCAGCACGTAGCGGCGCTGGCCGGCGTCGAGCAGAAAGTTGCGATCCTGCTGGCTGCCCAGCTCTTTCAATGACCCGCTCAACCCGTAATGTTGTTCAAGCAGTTGCAGGGCCTGTTCAACATCGACCTGCGGGCAAGGCAGGCCGGAGCGGCGGATAAGCGTAGCGAGCGGCATGTCACAACCTCGTTCCTGTTGATCCCCGGCCAGTTCGGCAGAGGCATTCCAATCGAGCAACTATAGGGTGCCAGCGCCACGTCACCAAAGTCTGTTCGCTGACCGAACGGCAGATTTATGGCGATGAGACTGCGGCCTATCAATTTATTTCATTGCATGTACGCCGGATATTGCCCGATGCGACAGGCTATGCTGCATAACGATCAAGACCTACTAGAGAGAAGACCCGATCATGCGAATACTCGTGACCGGTGGAGCAGGCTTTATCGGCTCTGCGCTGATCCGACACCTGATACAGAATACCGGCCACGAAGTGCTGAACTTCGACAAGCTGACCTATGCCGGCAACCTTGAGTCGCTGACCAGCATCGCGACCAATACGCGCTACGAATTCGTGCAGGCCGACATCTGCGATCAAGCCAGGGTCAGTGCAGTGCTTGAGCGGTTCGAGCCGCACGCCATCATGCACCTGGCAGCCGAATCCCATGTGGACCGCTCCATCGATGGCCCTGGCGATTTTATCCAGACCAATATCGTCGGCACCTACAGCCTGCTGGAAGCCACTCGCGGTTATTGGCTGAAGCTGCCCGAAGCCGAGAAACAGGTCTTCCGTTTTCACCATATCTCTACCGACGAGGTGTATGGCGACCTGCATGGCGTGGACGAGCTGTTCACCGAAACCACACCCTATGCGCCAAGCTCGCCCTACTCCGCCAGCAAGGCAGCTTCCGATCATCTGGTTCGGGCCTGGCATCGTACCTATGGGTTGCCGGTGGTTATCACCAACTGCTCGAACAATTACGGGCCGTTTCATTTCCCCGAAAAACTGATCCCGCTGATGATCCTCAACGCGCTGGCAGGCAAGCCTCTGCCGGTCTACGGCGACGGCCTGCAAGTGCGCGACTGGCTGTACGTCGAGGACCACGCCAGAGCGTTGCTCAAGGTGGTGACCGAGGGCCTGGTTGGCGAGACCTACAACATTGGCGGACACAACGAGCAGAAGAATATCGATGTTGTGCGCGGCATCTGTGCCTTGCTGGAAGAGCTTGCTCCGAACCGCCCCGCTGGCGTGGAACACTTCAGTGACCTGATCACCCATGTGGTCGATCGTCCGGGGCACGATCAACGCTATGCCATTGATGCAGGCAAGATCGAAAACGAGCTGGGCTGGACGCCGGTGGAAACCTTCGATTCAGGCCTGCGCAAGACCGTGCAATGGTATCTGGATAACCTGGACTGGTGCCGCAGGGTTCAGGATGGCAGTTATCAGGGAGAACGACTGGGCTTCACTGACCACAAGGATCTGATTGCATGACCAAAGGAATCGTACTGGCCGGAGGCTCTGGCTCGCGCCTGCACCCGATCACGCTGGGCATCTCCAAACAACTGCTGCCGGTCTATGACAAACCGATGATCTACTACCCGATCTCGGTGCTGATGCTGGCCGGAATCCGGGAAATCCTGATCATCTCCACACCACTGGATCTGCCGCAGTATCGCAAGCTGCTGGGCGACGGCAGCCAGTTCGGCGTAAACTTTCATTACGCCGAACAGCCCAAGCCGGACGGTCTGGCTCAAGCCTTCCTGATCGGGGAAGAGTTCATTGGCAATGACTCGGTGTGCCTGATACTGGGCGACAACATTTTTCACGGCCAGCATTTCAGCGAACAACTGCAACAGGCAGCCGCGAACCGCAAGGGTGCAACCGTGTTCGGCTACTGGGTAAAAGACCCGGAGCGCTTCGGAGTGATCGACTTCGATGATGAGGGCCGTGCGCTGTCCATCGAAGAAAAACCCGAAAACCCAAAATCCAACTATGCAGTCACAGGTTTGTATTTCTACGATAACGAAGTGGTTCAGATCGCCAGGGACGTCAAACCGTCAGCCCGCGGCGAGCTGGAAATCACCGATGTGAACAACGCCTATCTGCAGCGCGGCGAGCTGCGCGTCGAACGTTTCGGCCGCGGCTTTGCCTGGCTCGATACCGGCACGCATGACAGCCTCCTCGATGCTTCGGCGTATGTGCAGACCATCGAACATCGACAAGGCCTGAAAGTCGCGTGCCTTGAAGAAATCGCTTATCAGAATGACTGGATAGACCGTAAACATTTACTGCACCGTGCCGACTACTTTGGCAAGACCGGTTACGGCCAGTATCTGTTCCAACTCGCAGGGGAACGTAAGTGAAAGTGATTGCCACAGAGCTGTCAGACGTCTTTATCATCGAACCCAAAGTCTTCGGCGATGAGCGTGGCTTCTTCTATGAAAGCTACAACGCCAAGGCCTTTTTTGAAGCGACCGGCCTCAAGCCGAACTTCGTTCAGGACAACCACTCGCGCTCACAGAAGGGCGTGTTGCGCGGCCTGCATTACCAGATTGAAAACGCCCAGGACAAACTGGTACGCGTCACAGCAGGCGAAGTGCTGGACATCGCCGTGGATATTCGTCGCAGCTCCCCTACCTTCGGCCAGTGGACCGGGGTACGGCTGTCGGCCGAGAACTCTCGCCAGCTGTTTATCCCCAAGGGTTTTGCCCACGGTTTTGTGGTGCTGAGCGACTACGCCGAGTTCCTGTACAAGACCACCGATTACTACACGCCGTCCGCCGAGCGCTGCATCCGCTGGGATGACTCCGACCTGGCCATCGACTGGCAACTGGCCGATGCCCCGCAATTGTCGGCCAAGGATCAGCAAGGCAAGAGCCTGAAAGACGCCGATCTGTTTGCATGAGTGCCTGTCGCTCCGGCGGCAGGCATAATGCGGTTTTCTGATACGCCTGTTCTGACGCGATCGTGAGATTCGCGAATGAATTCGTTCCCGACGAACGCATTCATTCGCGCAAGACAGGCCAGTAAACCTTTTGGCCAGCGCCCAGACATGACTACCAAACCTGCCATTCCACAACGCCCCCGCTGGCGCAGCCTCGCCCTTCTGGCCCTGTGTCTTGCGCCGCTGTTGTGGCCGCTCGAACACCTTGCCGAGCGCTACTATCGCAGCGAACTGGCCAGCCAGAATCGCCAGACTCTGGATCTGTACGTGGCAAGCCTGCTGGGCACACTGCATCGCTACGAAACCCTGCCGCAGATCCTCGGCGACCTTCCGGCCCTGCATGATGCGCTGGACAAACCTCACGATCAGGCGACCCAGACCCACGCCAATCATCTGCTGCGCGACATCGTCCGCCAGACCGGCGCGGACGTCATGTACCTGATGGACCGCAATGGCATGACCATCGCGGCCTCCAATTCGGATCAGCACGACAGCTTCATAGGCCGCAACTTCTCGTTCCGCCCGTATTTCCGGGATGCGCTGGCCGGCAAGCTGGGGCGTTTCTTCGGCCTGGGCACCACCTCGGTCAAGCGCGGCTATTTTTTCGCGGCGCCCGTCAGTGAAGCCGGTGAAGTCACCGGGGTGCTGGTGGTCAAAGTCGATCTGGACCATACCGAAACGTTATGGGGCAAGACGCCCGAGCAGTTGCTGCTCACCGATCAGAATGGCGTGGTGATCCTGACGTCCAACCCTGAATGGCGTTTCCGGGCGACTCGCGAACTGAGCGAGGACGAAAAGAAAGCCATAGTCGCCATCCAGCCATATCCGACCCGTGATCCACGTCCGTTGAAGCTCGATGAACGCGCCTGGCTGACCCAGACCCGCTCGATTGCCGAAACCGACTGGAATGTGAGCATTCTGGCGCCGCGTGTGCTGGTCGACCGTCAGGTGCGTACCGTGGTGGCGATTGGCGGCGCAGGCTTGCTGGTACTGATGTCGCTGCTGGGCCTGATGATGCAGCGCCGTCGTCATTATCTGGAGCGTATCGCCTTCGAGGCCAAGGCCCGGCGCGAGCTGGAGATGCGGGTCATCGAGCGCACCAGCGATCTGGAAGGCCTCAACAGTCGGCTCAAGCAGGAAGTGCTGGAGCGCGAACAGGCCCAGCAGGAACTGGTACGCGCCCAGGATGAACTGGTGCAGGCCGGCAAGCTCTCGGCACTGGGCACCATGTCGGCCAGTATCAGTCACGAACTCAACCAGCCGCTGGCAGCGATCCGCAGCTATGCCGAAAACGCCGAAGTGCTGCTCGATCACCAGCGCACCGAAGACGCACGCGGCAACCTGAAGCTGATCAGCGAACTGACCGGCCGCATGGCTTCGATCATCGCCCACTTGCGTGCTTTCGCCCGTCGGGATCGGCATGCGCCGGAAAGCGTGGCCCTGCAACCGGCACTGGACGATGCCCTGGCTCTGCTGGCCAAGCGGCGGCGGGCCATGGAAGTCGAGTTGATCCGCGATCTGCCGGACGCGACGCTATGGGTCCAGGCCGGCGAAACCCGCCTGCGCCAGGTGCTCGGCAACCTGCTGGCCAATGCTCTGGATGCGCTGACCGAAAAAGGTCCGCCGCGCAGACTGTGGATAAGTGCCGAAGCCACCGCCGATGGCGTCAATCTGTACATTCGCGACAATGGCCCGGGCTTTACCCAGGAAGCACTGGAACGGGCACGCGAGCCGTTTTTCACCACCAAGACCCGCACTCAGGGCCTTGGGCTGGGACTGGCGATCTGCGATACGCTGATGCGCGCCCTGGACGGCGAACTGCTGTTCGCCAATCACCCGACCGGTGGCGCACTGCTTACCCTGCGCCTGCGCGCCGGATCTTCCGGGGCCAACCTTCAACCGCCAGAGGATCTCTCCGCATGAGTTCGGATACCGCCATCGACAGCCACATTCAAGTGGTGCTGATCGACGACGACTCGCACCTGCGCCAGGCCTTGAGCCAGACGCTCGACCTGGCGGGCCTGAAAGTCCTGCCGCTGGCCGAAGCCAACGGGCTGGCCAATCGCATCGGGCGCGACTGGCCGGGCGTGATTGTCAGCGATATCCGCATGCCCGGCATGGATGGCCTTGAGCTGTTGAGCCATCTGCACAGCCAGGACCCCGAGTTGCCGGTGTTGCTGATCACCGGCCATGGCGATGTACCGCTGGCCGTTCAGGCGATGCGCGCCGGAGCCTATGACTTTCTCGAAAAGCCTTTCGCCAGCGATGCCTTGCTCGACAGCGTACGCCGGGCCCTGGCCTTGCGCCGGCTGGTGCTGGATAACCGCAGCCTGCGCATGGCATTGAGCGATCGCCAGCAACTGAGCACCCGGCTGGTCGGCCAGTCGACACCGATGTTGCGTCTGCGCGAACAGATCGGCGCTCTGGCAGCCACCCGCGCCGATGTGCTGATCCTCGGCGAAACCGGTGCGGGCAAGGAAGTGGTGGCCAGAGCCCTGCATGACCTGTCGAACCGTCGTAACGGACCCTTTGTCGCGATCAATGCCGGAGCACTCGCCGAGTCGGTGGTGGAAAGCGAGCTGTTCGGCCATGAGTCCGGCGCGTTCACCGGCGCGCAAAAGCGCCGCATCGGCAAGTTCGAGTTCGCCAATGGCGGCACGCTGTTTCTCGATGAAATCGAAAGCATGAGCATGGACGTGCAGGTCAAGCTGCTGCGCCTGCTGCAGGAGCGCGTGGTCGAACGCATGGGCAGCAATCAGCAGATTCCGCTGGATATCCGGGTGATCGCCGCCACCAAGGAAGACTTGCGTCAGGCCGCCGACCAGGGTCGTTTTCGGGCTGACCTGTATTACCGGCTGAATGTCGCCTCGCTGCGCATCCCGCCACTGCGCGAACGAGGCGAAGACGCGCTGATGCTGTTCGAGCACTACGCCGATGCCGCCAGCACCCGCCACGGCATTCCCAAGCATGAACTCAAACCGGGCCAGCGCGCCCTGCTGCTGCGGCACAACTGGCCGGGCAACGTGCGTGAACTGCAAAATGCCGCCGAGCGCTTTGCCCTCGGACTGGAGCTGGAACTTGAAGGCGGCACCACGCAGGAAGCCGCGCCGCTCAGTGGCGGCCTGAGCGATCAGGTGGAAAGTTTCGAGCGCGCCTTGATCGCCGCGGAACTGGCACGCCCGCACAGTTCGGTGCGCAGCCTGGCCGAAGCGCTGGGGCTGCCGCGCAAGACCCTGCATGACAAGCTGCGCAAGCACGGCCTGAGTTTCGGCGACAGCAGCGGAGGCTCCGATGAGCTCGAATGAACATGATTCGTCAGGGCAAGCGCTGGAGCGTGTTCTGCACCACGATATCCCGCTGACTCGCGAAATGGGCATGCGGGTCATCGACTGGCAGGAACACCGGCTACGCCTGCACCTGCCGCTGGCCCCCAATATCAACCACAAGAGCACTCTGTTCGGCGGCAGCCTGTATTGCGGCGCGGTACTGGCAGGCTGGGGCTGGCTGCATCTGAGGTTGCAGGAGGCCGGGATCGACGATGGGCATATCGTGATTCAGGATGGGCAGATCAGTTATCCACTACCGGTGCGCGGTGATGCGATTGCCCTGTGCGATGCGCCGGATGATGCCCAATGGGACAGATTCATCGCCACCTACCAGCGCCGGGGCCGCGCGCGCCTGACCCTGCAAACCCGCATCACCGCTCAGGACAGTGATGTGGATGCGGTCAGGTTTACCGGGCAGTTTGTGTTGCATCGGTGAATGAAGCGCTTTCGCGAATTCATTCGCGAACGATGCCGTCAGCCAGTTCCAGCAGTTTCCCGCGCCATGTCGCCTGGGCAGGCAAGGCCAGGAAGAACGGGTTGAGCAAGGACTCACGGGGCGGATAGCTGAACGGCTGGCCATCGAGTTGCAGCACTTCTCCACCAGCGCCTTCCAGTACACCCTGAGCCGCAGCGGTATCCCACTGTGAAGTCGGTGCCAGACGTGGATAGCAATCGGCCGCGCCTTCGGCCAGCAGACAGAACTTCAACGAGCTGCCGATGCTGGTCAGTTGCAACTCGCCCATAGCGGCGGACAATCCCGCCAGCAAGCGCTCCTGTTCGGGGCTGGAATGGCGGCGGCTGGCGACCACGGTAAAATCCTGGCCGACACCCGGCTCGTCGCGCACCGTAACAGGCGCACTGTGCCCGGCATTATCGCTGCGCCAGGCACCCAGGCCGGCGCCACCGAAATAGCAGCGGTTATTGGTGGGCATCGACACCACGCCAAACACCACGCGGCCCCGTTCGATCAGCGCGACATTGACCGTGAACTCTTCGCTACCGGAGATGAACTCCTTGGTGCCGTCCAGCGGGTCCACCAGCCACCAGCGCTCCCAGCCCGCGCGCTCGCTCAGGGGAATATCGGCGTCTTCTTCGGATAACACATGAATCGAAGGATCAAGGGCCTGCAAACCATCGACCAGTACCTGATGGGCCGCCAGATCGGCAGCGGTCACCGGCGAATCGTCGGCCTTGGCGGTCACGGCAACGTCGGCTCGCCAGAACGGTAGGATTGCTTCACCCGCCGACCGGACAAGAGCGATCACCGGGGCAAGGAGTGGATGCGGCAGGTTGTCGAATACATCGGTCATGGTAGAAACAGTCCACGTTGGGTTAACAGGTCGCGCGTCAGGTACAGCGCAGCCAGGGCACGGCCCTCGGTGAACTGTTCGTTCTGGGCCAGGCTGACCAGTTCGCGCAGGCTGACCCGGTCGACACGAATCGGCTCGGGCTCATCACCCTCAAGACGCTCTTCGTACAGGTCGGTCGCGAGCACCACCTGAATCTTCTGGTTCATGTAACCGGGCGATAGCGACAACTCGGTCAGATGCTCCAGTTGCCGGGCTCCGAAGCCTGCTTCTTCCTTGAGTTCGCGGTTGGCGGCGGCCAGAACATCCTCGCCCGGCTCGATCAGGCCCTTGGGCAAGGACAGCTCATACTCGTCCGTACCGCCGCAATATTCTTCGATCAACAGCGCATGCTCGGCATCGATCATGGCGACGATCATCACCGCACCATATCCCGCGCCCCTGCCCACCAGCCTTTCGTAAGTGCGTTCGACTCCGTTGGCAAAGCGCAATTGCAGCTCTTCAACTCGGAACAAGCGACTGCTGGCGACGATTTCGCGGGCGAGTACGGTAGGTTTCTGGCGCATGACAGGCTCCTTTGCGGTGACGGAGTACTATACCGTGGCTTTTCCGATTGTCTGTCTCGGATATGCTTACTTCCGTCATCAATTCCTGAAGAGGCCAGAATGCTTTCAATGCCCTGGAGCGATATCGACACCGTCCTGCTGGATATGGATGGCACTCTGCTCGATCTGCATTACGACGAACACTTCTGGATGCAGCACTTGCCGCAGCGCTATGCCGACCTGCACGGCATCAGCCTGGCCATGGCCTGGCTGGAGATGCAGCCACTGTTCGAGAACAATGCCGGGACGCTCAACTGGTATTGCCTGGACTTCTGGAGCAAGGAGTTGAAGCTGTCGATACGCGACCTGAAACTCGAAACCGCGCACCTGATTGCCCTGCGGCCCGATGCCCAGACCTTTCTCGCCGCCCTGCAGAAGGCCGGCAAACGGGTGATCATGATCACCAATGCGCATCGTGACTCGCTGTCGCTGAAACTGGAAAGGATCGAGCTGGCGCCTTACTTCGAGCGGCTTATCAGCTCACATGACTATGGTTTCCCCAAGGAAAACGCGCAGTTCTGGGACGCCCTGCAGGCCGACACCGCATTCGATCCGGTGCGCAGCCTGTTCATTGACGATACCTTGCCGATTCTGCGCAGCGCCCAACGCTTCGGTGTCGCTCACCTGCTGGCAGTCAGCGAACCCAACAGCCAGAAAGGCCCCAAGGACACCGAAGAGTTCGAGGCGGTGAGGGATTATCTGGAGCTGATCAAAGGTTTGTAGAAGCGGATTCATCCGCGAAGGCGACATTCGCGGATGAATTCGCTCACAGTCATCTGCGCTGCGCTAATCGGGAATCCTCAACTGCTGTCCCGGATAGATATGGTTCACGTCCTTGAGCAGCGGTTTGTTGGCCTCGAAGATTTTCTGATACTGGTTCGGATCGCCATACACCCGCTTCGAGATCGCACTCAGGGTGTCGCCCTTTTCGACCGTGACGTAGCGTGCAGCCGCTGTCGCTGGCGCACCGGCGGCGATGGTCATCTGGTCATCCACCTGTTCGACGCCCGAGATATTGCCCAGCGCCAGCAGGATCTTTTCCTTTTCTTCCTGGCTGGAGACTTCACCGGTCACGGTAACCTTGCCGTCATCCACGCTGGTTTGCACAGCGGGATTACCCAGGCCGACCCCGGAAATGTGCTTTTTCAGAACTTCGTCGGCATTGGCATTGCCCGGTGTCAGCGCATCAAGGATGTTTTCACCTGCATCTTTCAAGAAACTGAAAAGACTCATTGCTCATTCTCCTTACGGTTGTTGCCACGCCCGCAAACAACAACGATAGCTCCCGTAATCACGGGGCTGACGCATTCCGACCAACGTTGCCCATCCCCCTCGGCACCGTTGAGGGCGTAGAATCGATCCCCTGCATTGCCTATCGGAGTGAAGATGGACATCAAGCAACTGAAATTCCTGATCGCACTCGACGAAACCCGTCACTTCGGCCAGGCAGCAGCACGCTGCAATATCACCCAGCCCACGCTGTCCATGCGCCTGCGCAATCTTGAAGAAGAACTGGGGTTGCCACTGGTCATGCGCGGCCAGCGCTTTGAAGGCTTCACGGCGCCGGGCGAGCGGGTGCTGGCCTGGGCACGCACGGTGCTCTCGGCGTATGACGGCCTGCAGGCCGAAGCCGCAGCCTGTCGCGGGCATCTGGTCGGGACGTTGCGCCTGGGCGTGGTGCCACTTTCGAGCTTCGATCCGCTATCGCTGTTGCAGCAATTGCATCAGATCCACCCGAACCTGCGCTTCGAGCTGTCGTCGCTCAGTTCCGAGCAGGTCCTGGAGCAACTGGCGAGCAATCGCATCGATCTGGGCGTCTCGTATCTGGAACGTCTGGATAACGAACGCTTCGACACCCTGACGCTGGACGAAACCCGCATGGGCCTGCTGTATGACCGGCGCCACTTCAGCTTCGGCGAGCAGCCGTTGAGCTGGAACGAGCTGATCGAGCTGCCGTTGGGCACCCTGACCAGCGGCATGCATTTTCGTCAGTCCATTGACCACAACTTCCACAGCCGCGGCCTGCATCCACAGCCCCTGCTGCAAACCGATGCCGTTCACCAACTGATGCAGGCGGTCCACGGCGGCTTCTGCTGCGCAATCATGCCGCTGGATGGCGGCCTGGATATGCTCACCGAGCATCTGGGCCTGCATCCCATCGAGGATGCACGCACGCTGGCGCCCATCGGTCTGATCATGCGCCGCAGCGCGCCACGCTCGGCACTGGCCGAAGCCTGCTTCACGCTCCTGGCAGAAAAAAATCGCTAAGTATTGATCGACGTCATCTATCAGAGCATTGGAACTAGCGATTAGACGATATCCGACAAGAGGCCTAGGCTAAGGGATATCAAACTGCCGGTAATCCAGCCCATGCACGCCAAGCGCACGGCCAGCACGGCGCCCGCCATTCAGTCGCCCGCGCCTCAAGCAAGCCAGTCCTATAGCTACTCGAACCTCGAGCGCGACGACTCGGCACAGACCGCCCTTGCCGAAGAGGTGGCCCTGGCCATTGCCTACAACGGCATCAGTCAGGCGGTGATGCTGGTCAGCCCGACCGATCTGGAAGACTTCATTGTCGGTTTCAGCCTGGGTAGCGGCATCATTGCGTCAGCAGACGAAATCTACGATTTCAGACTCAGCGGTTGCGGCTCGGCCATGCAGGCCGAAGTCGAGATCGCCAGCCGGGCCTTCTGGAACCTCAAGCAGCAACGTCGGCAACTGGCGGGCACCAGCGGTTGCGGGCTGTGCGGCGTCGAAGCGGTCGAGCAGGCGCTGCCGGAACTGAATGTATTGCCCGGCGCGCCGTTGCCACCGATCGAATGGCTGCAAGGCCTGCGTCAGCGGATCGGCGAATTCCAGCCGCTGGGTCAGCACTGCGGTGCCGTGCATGCAGCCTTGTTCATGGACAGCAATGGCGAGTTGCTGCTGGGCCGTGAAGATATCGGCCGCCACAACGCCCTCGACAAACTGATTGGCGCCCTGACCCGCCAGAACATTGGCCTGACAGGCGGCATCGCCATCGTCACCAGCCGCTGCAGCCTGGAGTTGATCCAGAAAGTCCTGCGCGCCGGTATCCAGACGCTGGTCAGCCTGTCTTCGCCCACCGGCCTGGCCCTGCAATGGGCGCGCCGACATAACCTCAATCTAATTCACCTGCCGCAGCACAGTGCGCCGCGGGTCTATAGCCCTGCGATGGAGATTCAAGCGTGAGCACTCATCACCAAGCCGACAAAACCCCAAAGCCCCGCTACAAACCTTACAAGGGTCCGGCAGGCGGCTGGGGCGCCCTGATCAGCGTGACACAGGCCTGGCTGGGCAGTGACAACGCGCTGAAGAACCTGCGCATGATGCTCAAGACCAACCAGAACGGCGGTTTCGACTGCCCTGGCTGCGCCTGGGGCGACTCGCCGGAAAGCGGTATGGTCAAGTTCTGCGAGAACGGCGCCAAGGCCGTCAACTGGGAAGCCACCAAACGTCGCGTGGATGCCTCGTTCTTTGCCCGCTACAGCGTCAGCTCGCTGCTGGAGCAAAGCGACTACTGGCTGGAATATCAGGGCCGCCTGACCGAGCCGATGGTCTACGATCAGGACAGCGACCGCTACAAGCCCATCAGTTGGGACGACGCTTTCGCGCTGATTGCCAAACACCTGAACAATCTGCCAAGCCCGAACATGGCCGAGTTCTATACCTCGGGCCGGGCCAGCAATGAAGCCGCCTATCTGTATCAGTTGTTCGTGCGCGCCTATGGCACCAACAACTTCCCCGATTGCTCGAACATGTGCCACGAAGCCAGTGGTGTGGCGCTGTCGCAAAGCGTCGGCGTGGGTAAAGGCACAGTAACCTTCGATGACTTCGAGCACGCCGATGCGATCTTCGTGCTGGGCCAGAACCCGGGCACCAACCACCCGCGCATGCTCGATCCACTGCGCGATGCGGTGAAACGTGGCGCGCAAGTGGTGTGCGTCAACCCGCTCAAGGAACGTGGCCTGGAGCGCTTCCAGCATCCGCAGCACGCGATGGAAATGCTCACCAACGGTGACCGTCCGACCAATACCGCCTATTTCCGCCCGGCCCTGGGCGGCGACATGGCGCTGCTGCGCGGCATGGCCAAGTTCCTGCTGCAATGGGAACGCGAAGCCCAGCTCAACAATGCGCCAGCCATTTTCGACCACGCGTTCCTCAATGAGCACACCCAGGGCGTTCTCGATTACCTGGCGGCCATTGACGAAACGTCGTGGGAAGAAATCCTCGAACAGTCCGGCCTGCCGCTGAGCGACATCGAGCAATCGGCGCGCATGTATGCCAAAGGCCAGAACGTCATCATGTGCTGGGCCATGGGTATTACCCAGCACCGTCACTCGGTAGCGACCATCCAGGAAATCGCCAACCTGATGATGCTGCGCGGCAATATCGGCAAGCCGGGCGCAGGCCTGTGCCCGGTACGCGGTCACAGCAACGTGCAGGGCGACCGGACCATGGGCATCAACGAACGCCCTCCGGTGTTCCTGCTCGACGCTCTGGAAAAACGCTTCCAGTTCAAGCTTCCGCGCGACAACGGCCATAACGTGGTCGAAGCCATTCATGCCATGGCCGAGGGTCGTTCCAAGGTGTTCATCGCGCTGGGCGGCAACTTCGCTCAGGCCACGCCGGACAGCCCACGCACCGCCGCGGCCCTGAGCAACTGCGACCTGACTGTCCAGATCAGCACCAAGCTCAATCGCAGCCACCTGTTCCATGGCAAGGACGCGCTGATCCTGCCGTGCTTCGGTCGTACCGACATCGACATGCAGGCCAATGGTCCGCAATCGGTTACCGTGGAAGACTCGTTCAGCATGGTCCACGCCTCCAATGGCCAGTTGCAGCCATCTTCGTCGCTGATGCGTTCGGAGCCTGCAATCGTCGCCGGCATCGCCAGCGCGACGCTGGGCAAGCAACCGGTGGACTGGCTATGGCTGGCTGAAGACTACAGCCGTATTCGTGACCTGATTGCCGACACCATTCCCGGCTTCAAGGATTTCAACGAGCGTATCAAGAACCCGGGCGGTTTCTATCTGGGCAACGCTGCAGGTGCCCGCCGCTGGAACACCGCGACGACCCGCGCCAACTTCAAGCCCAATGCGCTGCCGCTCAAGCTGATCCACGAAGACATCAGCGCTACCGGCCAGACTCCGGACCTGATCATGCAATCCATGCGCTCGCACGATCAGTACAACACCACCATTTATGGCCTCGATGACCGCTATCGTGGCGTGAAAGGCCAGCGTGACGTGTTGTTCGTCAATGAAGCCGACATTATCCGCCTGGGCTTCCAGCCGGGTCAGAAAGCGGACCTGATCTCGATCTGGAACGACAACCACGAACGTCGCGTCAAGGGCTTCACCCTGTTGCCGTTCGATATTCCTGCCGGTCAGGCTGCGGCCTACTACCCGGAGGTCAATCCATTGGTGCCACTGGAAAGCGTCGGCGAAGGCAGCCATACGCCGACCTCGAAATTCGTGGCAATTCGTCTGGAGCGTTCCAGCGACTCGGCGCGCATCATCTGATTGCGCGTTGATTCCTGCGGATATGAAAAAGGCCCGAATTCGTAAGAATCGGGCCTTGATCAAGTAAGCTCAGACTGTCCGAAACACGTTAAGTTCCGTATACAAAACAATAACTTAGCTATTTGTGTTGCAGTCGTGTTACTCGTCGGATTTTCGTTGCGACATTGCATGCCGCATATCAGGATCGCGCCGTCATCCCAATGAGATTCCACACATGAAGTATTCCTCGATTCTGTTGTTGTCTCTTACCCTCGCAAGCGGTTTCGCCTCGGCAGGCGGAACAGTTGAGGCAGGTGTAGGTGGTGCATTAGGTGGGGTACTCGGTTCGGTCGTCGGCCAACAGATCGGCGGCAGCACAGGTTCAGCGATTGGCGCTGGCCTGGGCGGCGCAGCAGGCGGTGCGGTCGGTGCAGACCGTCGCAACCGTACAGAGGCCGCCATTGGTGGCGGTCTGGGCGCAGCCGGCGGTAACGTGATCGGCCGCAGCGTAGGCGGTAACACCGGCAGCCTGGTCGGCGCAGCTGCAGGCGGCGGTGCGGGCGGTGCACTCGGTAACTATATGGGTAACGAGAGCCGCGAAGATGACCGTCGCTATCGCAATGGCCGCGATGATCGTCGCGATTACCGCGGCGGCCATGGTCATCGCAAGCATTACGGACATCGCAAGCATGGCCGTGACTGGCGTCACCGCTGATTGAAGCTGCGCAATACCTGACTGGCCGCCCTGAAAAGCGGCCAGTTCTGGTTTCGGCAATAAAAAATAAATAAAGCCCTTCAGAAATACAGCTTGCTGCCGACACGCCGTTTTGAAAAATTGCGCTTTGCATATCAAGGACCAGAGTCCGATCTGCAACCGGCCGATTCAATCAGCGATTCTAAGGAGCAGGGATGGATTCCACCAACCCACAGGATGACGACGGGATCATTCGCATTCAGCGTCTTGTCCCCGGACAGGTCGATGTGGTGCTCGGCTCACATCCTGGCAAGCCAAGAATCGCCAAACCGCGTAAATCACGTCAGCCTGCATGGATCATTCTTGGCCTGGGCCTTTTTGCGGTCATCGCCGTTGGCCTGGTTTCCCGGACCTATGCTCCCCGTCCCGTACCGCAACTCAATGCCGAACAGGCAGAGCCTGCGCCAGCGTTCAACTCCGAACCTGTAGACGCAGCTCTCATGCAGGTTGCCAGCGAAGTTGAACGCCCGGCTCCGGCACTGCGCGTGGAGCCGTATATCGTGCCGACGCCTGTAGCCCAGCCACAGGCTCCCGCAGCGCAACCGTTGGATAACTGCATCAAGAACGGCAATGTCATTGATGAAAGCGTGCTGAACTGCCGCTTCGGCCAGACTGGCCGCCCGGCTCAGAATGCACCGGCGACCGGCATGGTCTCGGCCAGCTATATGGCTGACTTCAAGTCCGACGCCTCACGCAAGGCCGCCCCGCGCGCACAGAAACCGCATACCGTCGCCACCGTGTCGATTCGCGAGTGGGACGGCAATGGACGCTACCGGGCGCAATGGCGTCTCTACGACGACCGCATCGACGGCGACAGCGTGTGCGAGAACTTTCTCAATCGCTCGGTGGAAAGACGCGAATGCCGCCTTTCGGCCCAGGTGCACTTCAAGGAAGAATGCCGGGAATGGACCCGCCGTTCGGCCCGGGATCGCAATGAAGAATCCAAAGGCATGGCCCAGCGATACTGTGAAGCAACCACGACCTTTACTCCCTGAAAGCCTTATTGCAAGTAAATCTCAATCTCATATATAGCCAAAGGCTTACACGCGATGACGGCATTTGGCTCTTTTCACCCTACATCAAGGTCCGTAATATTGGATCCAACAAGTGGCGAACAAGGAGTTCGCCAGGATCAAGGATGATCGACCATCGCCGGGAAGGCAGCCGACAGGGAGTTGGAATGGTCTTTGTGCAAACCCGCTTCGGCGGGTTTTTTATTGCCTGTGAAAAAGTGTTTTTACCCATACTGCCCAAGCCAGGTGAAACAGAAGGCGGTTTTATGCGGTATGGCGGGGTTCGCGAATGCATCCGCCATTACGGTATAGCCAAAGGCTTACACGACCTGAAGGTGAATCGCTCTTTCTACCCTGCATCAGGGCCCGTAATATTGGATCCAACAAGTGGCGAACAAGGAGTTCGCCAGGATCAGGGAAGATCGACCATTGCCGGGAAGGCAGCCGACAGGGAGTTGGAATGGTCTTGGAAAAACCCGCTTCGGCGGGTTTTTTGTTGCCTGGAGAAAAGCGGCGGCCTTGAAAACGTCAGGACCGCAAGCTGCGCAGTCCTGACGAGATAGCGCTTACTCGTGACTCAATGCGCCCACTTTACCCATGACGGTTGCCATGAACTGTTGCAGGGTCATTTTCTGGCCGTTGAAGTCGACCATGCCGTTGGCGTAATGCAGGTCGGAAACGATGTTGCTGCCTTCGACCTTGGCCAGTTGCAGCATTTCGGCCATGGCACTGAGCATGTCGCTGGCCGCAGCGGCCTGTTCGGCAATGGCATTGGCGTCGGTCTGCCCGTCAAAAACGGCCTGCAGGGTCGCGACGTCGTTAACCATCGGTTTGGACAGAACGACCCGCGCCTTGAGCTGCTCGACGGCCTTGATTGCAGCATCGCTGCCAGCCTGGTCAAGTGGGCCAGGGTTGGTCAGGTCCACGGCAATGTTCACGTGGCTCTCGCCATTGGCGGTCTTGAGCGAGAGTTTTTCCAGCTCCAGATGCGGTTTGCCGGTCAGGAACTTCGTCAGCTCGGCTTTCATCAATTGCTCGTCGGCAGGGCTGAGTTTCAACTGGAAAGGACGCCCGGCCTGTGCCGCAGCCTGTTGCTGTGGAAGTACCTGGTCCTGATAGAACTGGTACAGGAACTTGCTGGATAGCGCATCGAGGTTGGCGAATCTGAGGCCCAGATGCGCAGCGCCGATGTCCTTGCCGCTGTAGGAAATCATGCCCATGTCGTAATTGATCTGCATGGCCAGATTACCGCCCTCCTCCTGGGCAAGGTTGGTGTTGACGAAGTCCTTGATCAACACCGGCTGCTTGCCGACCATCTGGAAGCCGATATTGTCGACTTTCAGATTGGTGTGGCCCAGGTACATGCCGGACTGGCCCCTGGTGCCGCCGGTATCGAAAGTCATGCCTTTGATCTCGACGCTCACCGGGCCTTCAGTCGAGGCCACATTGAGCTGCAGATTCCCCAGCGCACCGGTGAGCTTGAGTTTCTCGGCATCGGCCGAGACCTCGAATTTTGTGTCCAGACCGGAAAACTTGAACACGCCGTCCGCATCGCTCATCTCCAGCGGAGACATTTTCACCCAGCCATTGGTAGAGCGGTCATAGCCGATACTGGCCTGGCCGTTGAGTGGCGAAGCATCGCCGCTCATGGCAAACCACTTTTCCGACGACGCATTCTTTTCCATCTGGAAGTTGCTCAGGGCCATGACCGGCATGAGCTTCAGTGTTTTCAGACGCGACAGCGGAATCGGCCCGTGCTCGATATTGTCGACGAACAGGAACTCGGCGTTCTTGCCGTCGCGGGCAAAGTCCTGACTCTGGAGCTCGACCCGATAATGTGCCGTGCTGCTGAAGAAATGGCGCTCCAGGGAAACCAGCTCGATGGTCACCCCGCTGTCGGTGCTGGCGAGCGACTTCTGCAGTTCCTGATTCGCTTTCTGGATCGACTCGTTGAGTACGCCTTCCAGTTGATTGCCGGTGTACCAGGCGCCAGCACTGGCCAATGCGCCTGCCACGACCAGAACGCCTATTGCGATACCTGCTGATTTATTCATAGCGACTCAAGATGTCCGTTCCGATGATTGAAAAAGTCTTCCCTGCGCCCACGGCGGGCCTCGGCCACGCGCCTTGATAGCGGGTTGACGCAGCCTGTAGCGCTGCCGAAAAGTCGCGAGAGATTATCACTGCCCGTTCGTCATCGCCCAGCGTTGTCGGCGGTAGAAGACTTTTCAGGAAGGGTTGGACAGGCAGGTCCACGCTTCGTTGCAAGGCTTGCTGGCAATGCTGCGCGCAACACATGGGTAGCCAGAGTCTTGAGGTAAACGTTAGGCTGATATCGAATCGAATCTGAAACGGGATCTGACGACATGAGTGCACAGCAAGGCGAACGAGGCCCGATCAAGGCCGTGATTTTCGATATGGACGGTTTGTTGCTGGACACTGAAGGGGTCTACACCGAAGTCACCCATCTGATTGCCAGTCGCTATGGCAAAACCTTCGACTGGAGCGTCAAACAGCACACCATCGGCCGTGGCGCCCGTGATTTTGCAGGCTACGTTATCCAGGCTCTGGAGCTGCCGCTTTCCGTGGACGAGTTTCTGGAAATTCGCGAACCCATGCTCGATGAGCGATTCCCTCGCGCTGCGGCAATGCCGGGCGCAGAAGCGCTGGTGCGACACCTGGCAGCACACGATATTCCCATCGCGGTAGGGACCAGTTCTTCGGTGCATTACTTCAAGGCCAAGACCACCCTGCACCGGGCCTGGTTCGAGCTGTTTGAAACCGTGGTGACGGCCGATGACCCCGAAGTCGGCGCCGCCAAGCCTGCTCCGGATATCTTCCTGGTCGCCGCACGCCGTCTTGGCGTAGCTCCCGGCGATTGCCTGGTGTTCGAGGACTCGCCCTTCGGCGTCACCGCAGCCAAGGCCGCCGGCATGTATGCCGTCGCCGTGCCGGACTCGCACATGCCGGTCGAACAGTACGAACATGCCGACCTGCTGCTGGCTTCGCTGGAAGACTTCCCGCTCGAAGCCTGGGGCTTGCCTGGAAAGGGTTGATCGTCAAAGGCTCTGTAGGAAAACCCTGTTTCATACAGAGCCTGCAATATGAAGGTTCGGCCACCGTCGACTTTTGATCTTTCTCTCATTTTGCCCGCCCGTCAGTGCGGGCATGAATGTCATCAAACCGGCTCGCCATTCACTTGGGCCTTTTCAAATCCCCCATAAACAAGCCAGTATGCCCTCCTGATCCCGCATTCAATGACAAGGAGGATGTTGAGCATGATTTACAGAACTCTTGGCCAGTCCGGCCTGAAAGTCTCCGCACTGACCCTCGGCACCATGATGTTCGGTGAGCAGACCGGCACTGAAGAGTCGCTGCGTATCATCGACAAGGCGTGGGATCAGGGCGTGAATTTCATCGACACCGCCGACGTCTACAACGGCGGGCGTTCCGAAGAAATCGTCGGTGAAGCCATTGCTTCGCGGCGTAGCGAATGGGTGCTGGCAACCAAGGTCGCCGTTGGTCCCGCCGATGGCATTCCCAACCGGGCCGGCCTGAATCGCAAACACATCTTCAATGCCATCGAAAACAGCCTGCAGCGGCTGGATACCGATTACCTGGATATCTATTACCTGCACAAAGAAGATCACGACACGCCACTGGAAGTCACGGTATCGGCCATCGGCGACCTGATCCGCCAGGGCAAGATCCGCTACTGGGGCCTGTCGAACTATCGTGGCTGGCGCATCGCGGAAATCGTCAACGTCGCCCAACGTCTGGGCGTGGACAAGCCGATCATCAGCCAGCCGCTGTACAACATCGTCAACCGTCAGGCCGAAATCGAGCAGATCACTGCCGCCGCGTTTCATGGCCTGGGAGTGGTGCCTTACAGCCCGCTGGCGCGTGGCGTGCTCAGTGGCAAATATGCACCGGATGTCACGCCTGACAGCAGCAGCCGTGCCGGTCGGCAGGACAAGCGCCTGCTGGAAACGGAATGGCGGATGGAGTCACTGCGCATCGCTCAGCAACTTCAGGAATATGTGCAGGACAAAGGCGTCGGCCTCGTCGAATTCGCCATTGCCTGGGTACTGAATAACCAGGCAGTCAGTTCGGCAATCGTCGGTCCGCGTACCGAAGAACAGTGGAGTCATTACACCAGGGCGCTGGAGGTGAAGATCAACGCCGCGGACGAAGCCTTCATAGACTCGCTGGTAACGCCGGGGCATGCTTCCACTGCAGGCTTCAACGATGTGCAGCATTTTGTTTCGGGGCGTCTGACACGTTGACGGCACGCTGTTCCCACAGAGACACCTTCGCGAACGACTACTGACAAATGTTCGCGATGGTTGAAAAAAACCTCTAAAAATCTGTGTGTATATAAATGCTCATTCAACATGTTGCCCACAGGAGCGCTAAAATGCTCTGCAACTGTGCGAATGCGGCTTGTACCGGAACGGGAACAGACCCTCGCCTGTTGGCAATCATAAATCCAATCCAGCCAGGTTGATGAAGAAGTATGGCGATGCGCAAAACCGATAGAGAAGCCTTTCTGTGCTCGGTCCTGGGAAACGAACAGCCTCCCGCACACCTTGCCAGAGCCGTTATCGAGGAAAAAGTGCGCAACGCCATCCTTGATGGCAGCCTGCCGAGCGGCACGGCCCTGCGCCAGCAGGAACTGGCCACCCTGTTCGGGGTGAGCCGCATGCCGGTTCGCGAAGCCTTGCGCCAGCTTGAGGCTCAGTCTCTGTTGCGTGTCGAAACGCACAAGGGTGCCGTCGTCGCCCCCTTGATTACCGAAGATGCAGTTGACGCCTACGGCCTGCGTATCCTGCTGGAGTCCGAAGCCCTGCGCCTGTCGATCCCGTTGCTGGATGCCGACGACCTGGCAACCGCACGCGGTTACATCGAGCTGCTTGAGGTCGAAACCGACTACTCGAAGATGGGCACCCTCAACCGCCTGTTTCACATGTCGCTGTACGCCAAGACGCCCAACAAGCGCCTGATGCGCATGGTCGAAGAAGGCCTGAACGAAGAGGAGCGTTTTCTGCGCTTCAACCTGTCTTCCATGGGCCTTGGCAAACTGTCTCAGGACGACCACTGGGAACTGCTGCGTCTGGCCGAAGAAAAAGCCGTGGAGCAGATTGTCAGCTCGCTGCAGCACCACCTCAACCGCGGCGTCAAAGCCATCACTCAATACCTGAACAGCAAGGCCGAACAGGAAAAACCACCGGTACGCCAGCGCAAGAAAAGCATCGCCTGACCCCAGGCGTCAGCGGGTGGCTCCGACCCTCGTGACATAGCGCTTTCTCACTCCCTTCACGCCTCCTCCCATGCGTTGCGCGGTATGTGCTCGCGTGCAGCGTTTTTATGCCTGTTTTCCTGAACCATCAGGTTGGTCTGCCTCAGGAATAAGGCAAACTCGGTCGTGACTGCGGTGGTACCCAACCGGAGGGTTACGCCCTGGTCATCTCGAACTGCCCGTCTGCTGCAGGGCAGCGCTCTGTTCATTTGAACGTATTGGGAAAGGAGTTCTTGCAAGGGCAACGAAGTATTGGAAGTCACTTCCATTGTCGCCCGCCAAAAATACGAAACCCTGATTGTTCGGCATAACAGCAACGCTGAACGAGGCATTCGTTCATTATTAATAATTTTGGCCTTAATCAGCCGAAAGGGTTGCTTACGCCCCTGTAAAACTCAACTAAAGAGTTTTATATAGCCACTTACACCCTCGAAAAACAGCAACTAAATTAATATTAAAAAATAATTGCGCAGCTCATTGAAAGTGCTTTAACTTTTATTCGCAGCCCGCATTTACGGCCGACATTCCACATGACACGACCTTGCCCAGAAGGCCGCCAGTGTGGGCGCCCATGGTTATGCAATGGGCTTTGCGAGAGGCTTTGCAACGGAACAACTGACTCCAGTAGTTATTGATCGTTTCAACTAACAGGCACTGTCTCGCCTGTTATTCGGCCCCCAGCAATGCGATGACTCAAAAAGAAAGCAGTTACTCAGCCACACGTTACAGCCAAAACTTGAACTTACGACTACCGGGATATCGCCATGCATTGTCAGAAAACGCTACTTGATCACAAGAAAACAGAACTTAGCCAACACCCCATCTTTGCGGAAATCAATTCCCTGGACGTGCTTAGACGTTTTATGGAAACCCATGTGTTTGCCGTCTGGGACTTCATGTCACTGACCAAGCGCCTGCAACAGGAACTGACCTGCACCCAACTGCCCTGGTTGCCGCCCCGGGATGCATCGGCAGCCCGGCTGATCAACGAAATCGTTCTCGGCGAAGAGTCCGACGATCGTCTGGAGCACGGCCACTACAGCCACTTCGAGCTGTATCTGGATGCCATGCGCGAGATTGGCGCCAGCACGCTGCAGATAGAGCGTTTCGTCGAACTGCAGAACCAGGGCGTGCATTACGCCACCGCATTGCAGCGCGTCAATGCGGGCCGGGCCGCCACGGAGTTCGTGACCCACACACTCAATACCGCACTGCATGAGCCAGCACACAGCGTGGCCGCAGCTTTTCTGCATGGCCGTGAAAGCGTCATCCCGATGATGTTCCAGAGCATCCTCGATGAATGGGGAATCACCGTCGATCAGGCCCCCACCTTCCGTTACTACCTAGAACGCCATATCGAAGTCGACTCCGAAGATCACGGCCCGGCTGCCGAGCAGTTGCTGGCCCGTCTGGTCAATGGCGACGAACAGCGCGAGCGGGAGGTTTATCAGGCCGCGATTGCCGCCGTGGATAGCCGGGTAGCGCTGTGGGACACCCTGCGCATGAGCATGCGTTCGCCATTGATGCAAGCCAGCGCCTGACATCGCGCCGCAAGCCCCTCTACAAGGAAGCCATCATGAAAGCAGAAGACTACAGCTCGTTCATTGATGCCTGGGAAGGTCGCGCCACCATTCGCACTCGCCCACGCCGGATCGTCGAGAACGATGAAAAACTGATCTATCCACTGAGCCGCCAGCCTCTGGTACTGAGTGAAACCTTCACTCGTGAGTGCCCGCACCTGCGCGACTATGCACTGGTGCAAAGCCTCTACAAGTTCATCAACGATGTGGTGATCTTTGAAACCGAGATCGTCGACAAGACCGCGCGCAGTATCGCCAAGAACAACTTCGCTATCCGCTTTCCCTTTGCCTGTCGCTACGACGCCATGACCGTGGTGGTCGATGAGGATTACCACGCGCTGGTGGCCATGGACTTCATGCAGCAGACCATCGCCCTGACGGGCATCGAACCGATTGAACTGCCCGATGAAATCGAGCTGAGCCGGGCGATTCCGGCGGCACTGGCGCTGGCGCCGGAACATCTGCGCAGCGCCGTGGAGCTGATCTGCGTGGCCATCGCGGAAAACACCGTGACCAACGATGTGGCCGCCTTTGCCAAGGACGATTCGGTCAAGCAGTCGGTCAAGGGCCTGATGGCCGATCATCTGCTGGACGAGGGTCGCCATTCGGGCTTCTGGGCGCGGCTGGTGCGCATCTATTGGCACACCGCATCCGAAGAGGACCGCGAAGCCATCGCCCGCATCATGCCGGTATTTATTGCTCAATATTTGACCAACGACATCCAGCACGGCTTCGACTTCATCCTGATCGATCACCTGCAGGTCGCGGACTCCGTGAAGCAGGCGCTCAAGGATGAAACCATGGCCATGAGCTTTCCCATCAACCGCCATCATCCGCTGATCGGCAACATCGTGCGCTTCTTCAGGACCAGTTCGATGCTGGAAGCACCTTGCGTGCAGCGGGCGCTGGCCGACTATCTGCCAGCGCAGGGAATGCTGCAATGAAACGCCTGGAGATCGTGCTCATCGGTCAGAGCCTGACCCTGAGCGAACTGCATACAGAACTGCTCGCCCACGGACACACCGTACAGCGCCTGAGCGATCAGGCCGAACTGCAGGCCAGCCCTGCCGGCAACACCTCGGTCCTGATCGAGGACGGCAGCCTGGAACTGAGCAGTGAACGGCTCAAGGCATTCGGCAATCCCGATCATCTGAGCCTGCGGGTCGGTATGAGCCCCGATGCACAGCAAGGCCTGCCGCGTCTGGAGTTGCTGTGCTGGCATGGCTCGGCCACGGCTCAGCACCTGATTGCGCGTGAATGGTTGCCTGTCCAGGAGTCTGGCAACGGGCGCATGTTGCGGGATGCCACCGTCGCGGAATTTGTCGACAGGATCGCCCTGCTGATCAGTCGCCTGTCGCGGGACGAAAAGCATTTCACCACGCTCGCCACCACCGCCCCCGCACAAAGCGAATGGCAGGATGGCCTACAGGCGATAGACCATCTGCTGTTCCGGCATCGCTTGAACCAGACCACTCAGGAGCACTTGCTGAGACAGGCACAAACGCCACTGGTCGAACGCCTGGCGCACAGCTTTGAGGCTTTCGCCGAACGCCCGGCACTGTCGATTGCCGGCCGGGTATTCAGTTATCGCGAGTTGCAGGCTCAGAGTGTCGCGATCCAGCATCACCTGCTGGCGCTGATCGATGCCCGGCCGCCAGCAGGCACGCCGCTTGTGATCGGCATTTGCCTGCCCAAGTCCGCCGCGCTGTATGCCGGCATTCTGGCGATTCTCGGCAGTGGCGCGGTCTATCTGCCGCTGGACCCGAGCCAGCCCATCCAGCGCCAGCAGTACATTCTGGAAAACTCGGGAGCCGTGCTGTTACTGCATGACGGTTCGCATCCGCTGGCCAAGGCCGGGTTTCCCGCGCTGGACATCAGCTCGACTCAGGCAACGGAGCCTGGTCGGCCAGTCACGCGCAACACGCCAGACAGTGACTCGCCGTGCATGGCGCTCTACACCTCGGGCACCACAGGACATCCGAAAGGCGTGTTGCTCAGCCAGCATAACCTCAGCCATTTCACCGCCTGGTATGCCGAGTACGTCAACCTGTCCGAGCGCAGCCGGGTACTGCAATTCTCGACGTTGAGTTTCGATTCGTCAGTGATCGATATCTTCCCCACCTGGCTCAGTGGCGCAGAGCTGGTGGTGGCGGACGAAGATCAACGCCGCGATCCGCTGCGACTGCTCAGTCTGTTACAGGACGGCATCAGCCATGCCTTTCTGCCGCCAGCCTTGCTGAGCATCCTGCCGCTCGATGAGCCCCTGGGCCTTGAACATGTGATGACCGGCGGCGATGTCTGCGAACCCTATGTCATCGAACACCTGACCCGACAGTGCCACTTTCACAACCTCTACGGCCCGACCGAGGCCACGGTGCTGGTCACGGCCGGGCAATTCCGGCCCGGCAGCAGTAACCGTAATCTGGGCCGGCCGATCGCCAACAGCCAGGTGTGGATTCTCGATGAACAGTTGCAACCGGTGGCTGAGCAGACCCAGGGCGAGTTGTACATTGTCGGCCCGGGCGTATGCCTGGGTTACCTGAACAATCCCGAACTGAGCGCCGAACGCTACGTGCAGTTGAGCCTGCCGGACGGCCAGCAACTGCGCGCCTACCGCACCGGCGATATCGGCAAGTGGACCTGCGACGGTATCGAGCTGGCCGGACGCCGCGACAATCAGGTGAAGATCCGCGGCTTCCGGGTCGAGCCGGAAGAAATCGAGCATTGCCTGCGCAGTAGCCAGTTGTATCGACAGGTCGCAGTGGTGGTCGACGGGCAACGGCGCATCCTGGCTTTCGCGGCCCAGCCACACGACGCGCAAGACGTCGCCTTGCAGGCACTCAAGGCGCATGTCCAGCGCCTGCTGCCGGACTACATGCATCCCGGCGCCTATACGGTATTGGCCAACATGCCTTTTGCCAGCAACGGCAAGATCGACCGCAAGGCGCTGCTGGAAATACCGGTGAGTTTCGTGGAGCAGCACACCCGTCGTCTGCCGGAAAGCGAGCAGGAGCAAAAGCTGCTTGAGCTGTGGGCCGAGCTTCTGGAGTTGCCCGTCGGCGATATTTCCACCGACGAAAGCTTCTTCAATCTGGGCGGCCACTCGATCCTGCTGTCGCGCATGCTGCTGGGGATTCGCGAACGGTTCGGGCGCAGCATTCCCATCAACCGCTTCATCGAAGCGCCTACCGTACTTACGCTGGCCAGCCTGATCGACAGCGAAGGTGTCTCCAGTTACACCGTCAGCCCGCAAGCGCTGCTGGACGCCAACGCCGAGCTGGAAATACCGGTGCTGCCGATCAGCAAACTGGGCGATGTGCACAAAGTCATCGTCACCGGCGCCAACGGTTTTCTCGGCGTGCATATCGTCGAAGCATTACTGGCCTGGGGAGCGAGCGAGATTGCCTGCCTGGTGCGCGAAGGTTCGGGACAAAGCGCCCATGAACGCTTCGTTCAATCGTTGCGTGAAAACCGCCTGGAGCATCTGGATCTGAGCCGGGTGACGGTCTACGCCGCAGACGTCACTCAGCCGCAACTGGGCTTGAGCGACGAGGTGTACGAACGGCTGGACCGGGACTTCGGTGCCCTGGTGCATAACGCGGCCAATGTGAACCACGTTCAGGACTACGAAACGCTGATCCGCGACAACGTGGCGCCGGTCTTTGAATGCCTGCGTTTGTGCGAGGGCCGCAGCAAGAAGATCTTCAACTTCGTCTCGACGCTATCGGCATCAAGCGCCGTCGATGCGGCCGGCAGTGTGCTGGAGCAACCTGCCGCCGCCACGCCGCCGATCTACATCAAGAACGGCTACAACCTGTCCAAGTGGGTCGCCGAGCGGGTTCTGCAACGGGCTCGGGAGCAAGGCGTGTGGGTGAATATCTATCGCCCCGGCAACATCGCCTTCAACAGCGTCACCGGCGTCTGCCAGCCGCAGAAGAACCGCTTGATGCTGATGCTCAAAGGCTCGCTGCAACTGGGCCAGGTGCCGGAGTTCGCCATGAATTTCGACTTGATGCCAGTGGATTTCCTTGCCCGTTTCATTGGCTTCCACGCCAGCCGTTATCAGGCCAATCGTGCGGTATTCAACCTGCACAACCCCGAGCCCCTGAGCTGGAACAACTATGTCGATGCCTTCCGCGAAGCCGGACGCGAGTTCGAGATGGTCAGCGTCGCGCACTGGCAAACCCAACTCAACCGGGTCGATAGCCAGAACGCGCTGTTCGGCGTGCTGGGTTTTTATCTGGATGGCTTCGAGGAAGACATCGGCGACATCTCGATGATCGAGTACCAGAACGCCCAGGCCGGCATCCGCCACATGGGCGAGCAATACCCGCAGAAAACCCCGGCGCTGCTGCGCAAGGGCTGCGAATACCTGAAAGAAATCGACTTTATCTGAACCATCCCAACGCAAGAAATGGAGAGCGACATGAACTCAATCAACACCCTGAAACCCGATACGCTGATCAAGAACCCTGAGCTGTGCAAGGTCGTATCGAGCGTTGAAGTCCCTGCCGATGCCAACAGCGTATGGGCCATCGTCGGTAACTTTGGCGGTTTCCAGTCCTTCATTCCGGCACTGGAAAGCACCGAAGTCACCGGTAAAGGCGTACGTTCGGTCCGCCGAAAGCTGTTCAAGGACGGCAACGTGGCCATCGAACAACTCAACTCTCACGATAACCACGCGCGCTTCATGACCTGGTCGCTGATCTACACCAGCCTGCCGGTCGGCAACCTGTGGGCAGCAATGACCGTGGAGGCCACAGGCGATAACGATTCGGTCGCCACCTGGACGATCATTGCCGAACCCGATCAAGGCGGCCCGGAAGCACTGCCAGCGTTCCAGGAGTTTCTCCAGGGGTTCGCGGACAGCGCCATGAGCAACGTGCGCAGTCTGTTTGCCTGATCGCTGTAATGTCCTGCACCCGCTCAGCGCCAAAAGCCTGAGCGGGTTTTGTCGTCTGGGCGGTTGCAAATTGCCGAACGCTTTCACACAATGCGACTTATTATCATTTGCATAGCGCTGGGATGGCGCGCCCCAATGCCTTCTCAGCACTCGGCCCTGCGCACGCTCTACAACGATCATCATGGCTGGCTCCATGGATGGCTGCGCTGCAGACTGGGCAATGCTGCCGATGCCGCTGACCTGGCGCAGGATACCTTCGTGCGCCTGCTCAATCGCAGTGAACTGCTTGAGCTGAAAACTCCACGCGCCTTTCTGCGCACGGTTGCCAAAGGTCTGGTGATCGATCACTGGCGTCGTGCCGAACTTGAGCGCGCCTACCTGGAAGCCATCGCTCATTTGCCGGCAGAGCAGGCACCGTCACCGGAATCACGCGAGCTGGTTTTCGAGCTGCTGGAAAGTGTCGCCCGCATGCTCGAAGGCCTGAAACCGAAGGTCAGGCAAGCGTTTCTGCTGGCCCAGTGTGAGGGCATGCCGCACAAACAGATTGCCGAACGCATGGGCGTGTCGCTGCGTTCAGTGGAGCGCTATATCGCCGATGCGCTTTATCACTGCTATCTGTTGCGCTACGACGCATGATGTCATCCCGTCAGCGGCAACCCTCTGCGCAGGTCGTGAGGCAGGCGATTGAGTGGTCGATGCGCATGAACAATCCGTCAGCCGATTCCGCCGTGCGCAGGCAATGCGAGCAGTGGCGCAGCGAGCACGCCGATCATGAATGTGCCTGGCAACGTATCCAGACGCTGAGCAGTGAGTTGCACAGCAGCTTCCAGGCATTACCCGGATCGGGAGCGGCCTTTGAAGCGCTGGAGAAAAGTGCCCAGCGACTGGGCCGCAGACAGGCTCTGAAATTGCTGTCCGGCGTGGCGGTGCTGGGCTCTGCCGCGTGGATTGCCCGCGATGTGACTCCCTGGCAGCAATGGCAGGCCGACTTTGCGACCAACATTGGGCAACACAATAGCTATTCGTTGCCGGATGGCAGCCGCCTGCAACTGAACACCGACAGTGCCGTGGATCAGGACTTCAATGCCCGGCATCGCCTGATAAGCCTTACTCGCGGGGAAATCATGCTTGCCTGCGGTGCCGATTCAGCAAGTGCCGTACCACGGCCATTACTGGTGCAGAGCCGTCATGCTCTGTTTGAAGGTATCAGCGGTCGCTTTGTGGTCCGTCAGGATCAGGAGCGGACCCGGGTCAGCGTGATGCAAGGCAGCCTGATCATCCGCTCACCTGCCACTTCACCAATCAGCGTCACGGCCGGCCAGAGCTATGTGGTTTCCGGACATCAGGCAAGCCTGCTGCCGGCCCTGGATATGGAAGCCGGTGCCTGGACCGAAGGTTTGATCGTGACCCGGAATATGCGCCTGGGCGATTTTCTCGCAGAGGTCGGACGCTACCGGCGGGGGTATCTGGGTTGCACGGATGAGATTGCCGATCTGCGTCTTTCCGGGGTGTTCCGCCTGGAGGATACCGACCGGCTGCTCGCGGTCCTGCCTCAAACCCTGCCGGTGCAACTCAGTTATCGCACTCGCTGGTGGGTCACGCTGCAGCGTCAGGCCTGATTATTTCTGGCGGGTTTCGCCGGCTTGTCCGGCATGGAGATCAGTAGCCCTTTTTCTCTCATTGAACCTGACGGAACTGACTCCCATGACCCGGCTTCAAGGTATCCCGCATTCACGCCATGCCAAGGACATTTGTATCGTCTCTGACTCGCAGGGAAGATCAGCACTCGGCATGGCCATCCATGCAGCATTGATCTCCATGGCCCTGGGTACGGCAACCTTGCCATTCCAAGTGCAGGCCCAGGAAAGCGCCACGTCTGCCAGCACTGTACGCAGCTATGCCATCGCCGCGGCGCCGCTGGATGAAGCGCTGAATCAGTTTGCCCGCCAGGCGGGCATCACTCTGTCTGCCACACCGTCACAAACCGCAGGCGCTCGCTCACCGGGGTTACAGGGCAGCTACTCGGTAGATCAGGCCTTGACCCTTTTATTGGGTGGCAGCGGCTTGCAGGCCGTTTCTCAAGATGGTGCGAGCTATGTGTTACGCCCATCGTCAGACCAGGCGCTGTCGTTGCCCGGCACGGACATTCGCGGTTTCGCTTTGGGCAATGCCCTGGGCAGCATGGAGGGCTACAACGCTACCCATAGCCAGGTCGCGACCAAGACCAGTGCCTCGTTGCTGGAAACTTCACAGTCGGTCTCGGTGGTCACTCGTCAGCAGATGGACGATCAGGGCTCGCAGACGGTTGCTCAGGCCATGCGCTATACCCCTGGCGTGCTGACCAATCCCTATGGCGCAACCCACCGCTACGACTACGTGGCGATGCGCGGCTTCAACGATGGCTCTGTGGATAACATCTATCTGGACGGCCTCAAGTCCATGGGCGATAGCGGCACTTACAGCACCATGCAGGTCGACCCGTATTTCCTGGAGCGGGTCGATATCCTTAAAGGCCCGTCTTCGGTGCTGTATGGCCGCAGTTCACCGGGCGGCCTGGTGGCACTGACCAGCAAGAAGCCGCTGTATGACCCTTATCACCAGATTCAGGCCACGGTCGGCACCCAGGGGCAACGCGGCCTGGCTTTCGATTTCAGCGGGCCTGTGGATGACGACAAACGGATTGCCTATCGCCTTACTGGCCTGACCGACAGGTCGGACACCCAGTTCGACCATGTGGAAGAGAAACGCTATGCGTTGGCTCCGACCGTCAGCATCGATTTCAGCGAGGACACTTCGCTGACCTTACAGGCCTATTTGCAGCACGACCCGGAAGGCGGTTATCACGGCGGTGTGCCGGCAGATGGTGCCCTTCATCAGCGCAACGGTCAGCGCATCTCGACGGACTTCTTCGATGGCGAGCCGGGAGTGGATGGCTACAGTCGCGATCAACAGTCCTTTGGCTATCAGTTCGAGCATCGCTTCAACGATGTATTCACGGCCCGGCAGAATTTCCGCTACCTGGACTCAAAGGTGAAAAACGATCAGGTCTATGCCTACGGCTGGACCAATGCGACCGGCAATGAACTGAACCGTTACTACTCGGGCGGCGATGAGCGCCTGCATGCATTCATCGTCGATAACATGCTGCAGGCCGAATTCTTTACCGGTGCAGCCAGGCACACTACCTTGCTCGGCGTGGACTACCAGCGACGCAAGACCGTGGTCGACTGGACCAGTGGGGCAGCCGCTTCACTGAACGCTTTCAATCCGGCATATGGCAATTCTGCGATCAGTTACTACAGCCCGACCAGCTATCTGCGGCGTCTGGAGCAGACCGGCCTTTATGCACAGGATCTGATCGAACTGGACAAGTGGCGCTTCTCGCTCGGATTACGCCAGGACTGGGTAGAAACTTCCGATGAGAACCGACTGGCCGAAACAGGGCGTCCGGCAGGAACCGAAATCAGTGACAAGCGCACCAAGCTGACTGGCCGGGCCGGAGTGCTCTACCTGTTCGATAACGGTATTGCGCCGTACCTCAGCTATTCCGAATCGTTTAATCCGAACTCGTATTCCGACAGCAGCGGTAACCCGCTGGCACCTACGGATGGCACACAATGGGAAGCCGGGATCAAGTATCAGCCACCCGGTACTGACAATCTGTTCACCGCTTCGGTATTCCATATCGAGCAGGAGAATCTGGCATCCAAGCTGCCGCAGGAGAACTTCTATCGTCCCGTGGGCGCAGTACGCTCTCAGGGTCTGGAGCTTGAGGCGCATGTGCAATTGACTGATAACTTCAAAGTACTGGGCAGCTACACGCTAACGGATATCGAATACTCGAAATCGATGATCAGCACATTGAGTTCGACCAGCAATATCATCGAGAACAAAGGCAACTCACCGACTCAGGCGCCCAGGCACATGGCGTCGCTCTGGGGCGACTACGCATTCAATAGCGGTGCACTCGACGGCCTGCGCCTGGGCGGTGGTGTGCGTTATGTCGGCTACAGCTGGGCGGATGCCGAAAACACCATGAAGGTGCCGGCTTACACGTTGCTGGATGCATCGCTGGGCTATGACTTGAGCAAGGTTGGCCTTAAAGGTGTGGATGTGCGGCTGAACGCAAACAACCTGACCAACGAATCCTACCTAGCATCCTGCGCAAGCCTGAGCTACTGCTATATGGGCGAAGAAAGAAATGTAAGTGCGACGGTGAGTTATCAGTTCTAGAGCCGTCGATGCAGTTCAACAGCCAGCCTTCAGAGGCTGGCTTTTTTGTGCGTGCTCTACAGGCTGCGGGATCTTTTGCGGGGACAAGAAAGACAAAACCCCTGTCTGCGTAAGCAGACAGGGGTTTCGGAATGAATCTTGACGATGACCTACTCTCACATGGGGAAACCCCACACTACCATCGGCGATGCATCGTTTCACTACTGAGTTCGGGATGGGATCAGGTGGTTCCAATGCTCTATGGTCGTCAAGAAATTCTGTTGCCGAACCGTTACCGGGTAACGTGTCAGCGAATTCTGGTGACTTCTACTTAAAGACAAAACCCCCACCTGCGTGAGCAGATGGGGGTTTCGGAA